>NZ_QTZI01000012.1:0-99842 GCF_003462605.1 Roseburia sp. OM04-10BH | reverse complement strand
TTGGTCACGGACCGTTCTATAACCTTGTCCTTTGCATTGATTCTTCCGGATGAAGCATTCCTATATTATAGCCAGGGAATGTATGATACCTATGTCAATGCGGTGCTCAGTGAGCAGGCTCTGGATGGAAATAGCCTTATGACTGCATATTTGGATTTGAACGAGAAGCTGGACGAAACTGGCATTGAATATGAAAGCTATCTTCAGAATATAGGTCGTCAGCTTTTCTACACCATAGCATCCAGTTATATTACCCTCTATCTTGCGATTGTTTTCCTGGTAGTTGCCAACACCATCGTGGGTGTTCAGTTCCTGATGAGTCAGCAGAAAACCGGGCGCAGATACCAGACTCTGATCCGCCTGGGAGCTACTTACGAAACCCTTTGCCAGTCTGCTGGAAAGCAAATTACCTGGTTTATGGGACTTCCTGTATTGGTTGCGGCTGTCAGCAGTCTGTTTGGAGTCAGGGCGTTATTTACAGGGATACTCTCGTCCCGAACCCGTGGGACAGTGTCTGAAATGCTGCTTGTATCTGCTGCTATGATTTTACTACTTTGCGTGATAGAATATATTTATATGAGAGTGGTCAAGCGCTCCAGTGATCGGTATTTGCTGACACTGATGCAGCCGCAGAGAGAAGAATAATTTGGAAGGAGGTGCTGTCATGAAAAGAATTGCTGTTGTGGAAGATGAAGTCTATATGCGGGAAGAACTCTGCGATATGCTCCAAAAGGACGGCTATCTTGTGGAGGCAATTACCGAGTTTGAAGATGCCGCTCGGCTCTTGGCAGCCCTCCGCCCTGACCTTGTGATCTTAGACCTGAACTTGCCGGAGATCAGTGGCTTTCAAATCTGCCAGGAGCTAAAGAATAAAACTGCTATCCCCGTCCTGGTGCTGACTTCCAGAGATCAGGTAAAGGATGAACTGCAAGCGTTCCAGTTGGGTGCCGATGAATATTTGACGAAGCCGTGCAGAAAAGATCGACTTCTTGCCAGGGTATCCAATATTCTCAAAAGGTATGAAGGCCGTACCAATCTCATAGAGGGACCAGATTTCCTGTTAGACCAGCAGACCTACACGCTTTATATTCATAATACCTCTGTGGTGCTTCCAAAAAATCAGGGAAAACTGTTGGTCGCTCTTTTGTCCGGCGGCGATGCTCTGGTCACGACGGAGCAGCTTTGCATGGCACTATGGGGAACCACGGAATACATAGATGAAAATGCCTTGCAGGTTAACCTAACCCGGCTGAAAAAAACGATGTCCGCCCTTGAAATGAAGCAGCGAATCGTTGCAGTTCGAGGAATGGGCTACCGTTTGGAAGCGGAGGTGTCTCTATGAAGCAGCTTTGGCACATGATAGAACGGTACTACCCCTGGCTTCTGTTGCTGCTGGGCGTGGATTGCTTTTGCGCTGTCATTCTTTGGATTTCTGACATTCAGGTATTTCAAACCTTGATCGGGTTAGTAGTTCTGACGAGCATCCTTTTGTTTTCAGCGATTCTGTTTGTACTAAACAAGAGGGAGAACACCCACATGGAACTGTTCCGAGATTTCCTCAGTGATCCTACCATCTGCAATGAAGAACGGCTGCTCAGTGCCATTAGTCAGAAAGAAGGAGAATCTGTCCGATTTTTGGCTTCGGTTTTACGGGAATACAAAAACGAGAGTAACAATATGGCGGATGCCCTACGGGACTATGAAGAATACGTGGAGGGCTGGGCACATGAAGCGAAAACGCCCCTATCGTTGCTGACCATGCTCTTGGATAACCGGAACGATGAAATCTCTCCTTCCCTGCAAGCAAAGCTGGATTATGTCCGCAGTCAGCTTCAGGAGGATGTCACGCAGATGCTGTACTATGCCCGGTTGAAGAGCAGTACAAAGGATTACCGATTTGAGGATGTCAATTTGAATGACTGCTTGGGTGAAGTTCTGGAGGACTATGCCCCACTTCTGGAAGAAAAGCAGTTTGTAATTATCAATAAACTGCAATCTGAAACAGTCTATACAGACCGTAGAGGGCTTCAGTTTATGTTGGGACAGATCGTGAGCAATGCCATAAAATATAGCAGCGATAGTCCCATGCTAACAATCTCTATGATACATTCGGAGATCGCAGATGTCCTTTCAGTTGAGGATAATGGCATCGGTGTAAAAAAATATGATCTGCCGTATATTTTTCAAAAGGGCTTTACCGGGGATTCTACTGACAGCAGAAAGAAAGCTACCGGTATAGGGCTTTACCTGGTTAAGAAGATGGCTGACGATCTAAACCTTCATCTGGAAGCAGCTTCCCAGTGGGGAAAGAGCTTCAAGATTGTCATCTTCTTTCCTAAATTGAGATCCAACGGAGGGAAATAATATAAACAGAAAAACGCCCGCAGGATTTTCTCCTGCGGGCAGCGTGTTGTCAGCTATCCCAAGGCTTGTATTCTGTTACAGTTTTCAAATAGGTTTCGGGATCGCCGTTCAAGATAAGGTCTGCATACTCCAAAGGAGCGTTGTAGATCAAATAATCCAGCTCTGACCGCTGATACATATTGTCAGCAATCTCGTTCTCAACGACGATAGTGTCAATCGCAATCATACTGCCGTCGCTGAATTTCACTTTCACACAGCAATTATCCATATTGTAGGCACAAGATATTAAGGTTTTCATGGTATGTCCTCCATAATTCGTAATATAAAGCGAAAATCCCGTCTGACTTTCTGTTAGAAATCAGACGGGATTTGTCCGTATGCACCCCGGAAACCGTCAGCTAACAGTTGATAAGTAAATTAGTTCCTTATCACTGTTAAGCCAAAGGTTTCTGCGATTTTGAAAGAAAAATGGATGTGTGTTTCTGTTTCCGTAGAGTGATGATATAAGTGGAGGTTTACCCCAGGGGATAGGCTTTTGGGAACGGAGAATATACATTTTGGCGAAAGGATACTTTTTCGCAAAAGTGGTTTTGTTATAGGAGCGTATGATGAAGGATATAGAACAATTAGCAACCCAATTTCGGAAAGCGATTGATGCGGCATTGGAAGCTGGGGAGTTTGATAACGACAGCATATATCGCAGATTTCCACGTGCTTGCTGCGGAGATACGAGTGATTTGTTGGCTCAGTATTTGCTGGATAAGGGTATCAAAACAGATTATGTCTGTGGAACGTATTGGGGTAAAACAGATGGGAATGGACAATCCCATGCGTGGCTGATGGTAGACAAGCGTATTATTATAGATATCACTGGTGACCAATTCAGTGGCAGGTCTACATTTCTTAATTATGACAAATCCGTCTATGTTGGACAGGGAGATGATTTCCATAGACTATTTGAGGTGGAAGATAGAGATATTCATGAACATCGAGGGCTGAGTGCATTGGGCGGTTTTTGTGCGCCGAGACTATGGGATTTGTATAGGAAAATTCTAAAATACATTTAATCATCCGCTTTTTATGGGGATAAAACCATTACCCCACTTTGAAAACCTATTGCATACTTTCGCTATGCAGTATAAAATCAAAGTTCAGGGGAATATTGAGACTGTGGTTCTTTTGTCCCAATTGTAACAAAAGCCGGATGATTACATTAATGTCACGATTGAACTTGATGATATGGATATAACATCTGCAGAGACTAAGGCTACATATGATGAGATAAAGAAGTATGTGGCTGAACATAATGCCGGCATGAAGGTTTCCAATCTGTATATTTCGCAGGTAAAGAGAAAATGCAGAATTGAAGTTGGAAAGAATTTGTGCGTTGCAACGAGGAGAATAGTTAATAAAGAGAGGCGCATATGCTATGCCAGGTATACTTGTGGTTGAAGATGATGAAAATTTAAATCGTGGAATTACATTTTCACTGAAAAAATCTGGATATGAGGTTTTTTCAGCAGAATCAGTGAAAAAAGCGAAAAGAATTGCAAGTGATAATAATGTGGATGTTACCATTTGTGATGTGAATCTTCCGGATGGGAATGGACTGGAATTTGTAAGGTGGATGAGATGCAATTATAATACATACATTATTTGTCTTACAGCACTAGATCAGGAGATGGATCAGGTCATGGGATATGAAGCAGGGGCAGATGATTATATTACAAAGCCGTTTAGTCTTTCGGTACTTCTCTTGAAAATAGAAGCACATTTCCGCCGCAGACAGGAGAAAACGGAAGCCGGAAAGATGATTTCGGGAGATATCGTATTTATCGCAGGAGAAATGAAAGTCCTGATAAAGAGTCGTGAAATCAGTCTGACAAAAACGGAGTTGAAAATGCTGACTTTTTTTCTTCAGAATCCGAAACAGATTCTTTCAAAAACACAAATATTGGAAAATGTGTTTGATCTGGAAGGGGATTTTGTGGATGAAAATACAATCGCTGTCAATATCAGAAGACTCCGTGAGAAAATCGAAGACAATCCGGCTGCACCGGTCTATATAAAGAATATCAGAGGTCTTGGGTATATATGGAATCAGGAGGTAAGGTAGTGACAAAGAGATATCGCAAGAAGATTACAGTAGTGCTCTCCCTGGTATTACCTGTCATATTATTGTTTGCAATATTAAATTGCTTTACCACGTATGTGTTTTATGAAGATTATAAATATAAAATGAATCTTATGACAGAGATTGCTGCAAAGGAAGAATTTTCCGGGCTGGATGCTGTTTCGGAATTGCTTAAGGATAAGGATATTGAAACGAACGAACAGGGAAGGCGATTATTGGAGCAATATGGATACTGGGGGAATAAAGGGAATGCATTTTATTCGCAATTCCGGCATCAGGTTATGGTGACCGGTGCTGTAAGCACTGTGATATGCGTATTTCTTTTGACTTTTTTACTTTATTGGAAGAAAAAAGAAGATGCGTGTCATCAAAAAATTTTAGACCGGTTGGAAGAAATTCTGATCAGATTCCGTGAAAATAAATTTGATGATTTACTGAAAACGGAAAATCATGCAGAACTGGAAAAATTGAATGACCAGCTTGAAGCAATCGGACATCATATTCAGTTGCTAAAGGAAGAAGCAAGGGCAGAAAAGGAGAACACGAAAGAAATGGTTTCTGATATTTCTCACCAGTTAAAGACACCGGTTGCAGCTTTGGATACATGTTTTAGTGTGCTGATGCAGAATGACTTAAGTGCCACAGAACAGGAGGAGTTTCGTATCCGTTGTCGGAGTGCTCTGGATGGACTGGAGACATTATTGCAGTCGCTTCTTGAAATATCCAAGATGGAAACTGGACTGATTCAGATTAATAAGAAAAAACTTCCGCTTATGGATACTGTCATATCTGCTGTGAACCGCACTTATCCTAAAGCGGATGAGAAAGAAATTGAATTCGTTTTTGACTATGAAAAAGAGCTGGAAACATGCACGATTATGCAGGATAAAAGGTGGCTTGGTGAAGCTGTGATCAACGTTCTGGATAATGCAATCAAGTACAGTCCGTGTGGTTCAAAAATATTTATCCGGTTACAAAAAAGAAACGATCTTGTAAGAATGGAAATTGAGGATCAGGGAATTGGTATTCCGCAGAATGAGTATCACAAAATTTTTCAACGATTTTACAGAGGAAGTTCCAAGGAGGTCATGGAAAAGAGTGGTACAGGAATCGGACTTTTTCTATCGAGAGAAATTATCGAAAAACACGAAGGTACGATTACGGTAACCTCCGGCAAAAAGAAAAAAGGAAGCATGTTTGTGATTCAATTACCATATGTTGGTTAAATTTTAAGTGAGCAGAAATCTTACAATTCTGTAAGACTTCTGCTCGTTTTTTGAAAGTGAAATGAAAGATTATCCTGATACAATTTGGATGTAGGTTGAAAAGGTACACTTTACAGAATGAAAAAGGAGGCAACACATGAGTGTGATATTAGAAACCAAGCAACTTTGTAAGTTTTATGGCGCAGGTGAGAATCAGGTCAAAGCGGTTAATCAGGTGGACATTCAGATTGAGCAGGGAGAATTTGTCGCAATTGTTGGAAAGTCAGGTTCCGGTAAAAGTACATTACTTCATATGCTTGGAGGGCTTGATACTCCGACAAAAGGCAGTGTTACTTTAGCGGGGAAAGATTTATACAGGATGAAGGAAGATGCCCTTGCTGTTTTCCGCAGAAGAAAAATCGGATTTGTTTTTCAGGCATTTAATCTGGTTTCATCTGTTAATGTCTGGGAAAATATTGTACTGCCACTGGGGCTGGATGGAAGAAAAGTAGATGAAGCGTATGTAAATGATATTATTGCAACTCTGGGGATTGAAAAGAGGATTTACAATCTGCCAAATCAGTTATCCGGAGGACAGCAGCAGAGAGTGGCAATTGCAAGAGCACTGGTGAATCGTCCGGAAATTATATTTGCAGATGAGCCGACAGGAAATCTTGATTCCAAGACCAGTGATGAGGTAATCGCCCTGCTTAAGATGACAGCCAAAAAATATGGACAGACAATTGTAATGATTACCCATGATGACGAAATTGCACAGGTCGCTGATCGTATTCTGGTAATTGAGGACGGACAGGTGGTGGATTTCAGATGAAGACAATAAGCAGGATTGCATATAGCAATGACAAAAAGAACAAGACAAGAAGTATACTGATTATGATGTCCATATGTCTGACTACGATGCTGCTTGTGATTATCAGTACTGTGGGAAATGGAATAATCCGTTTACAGAAAAGTCAGGCGGCAGGCTCATATGGAAGCAATTATGGTTTGTTTGTCGCAGCAGATGCCTCGCAGTTAAAAGAAGTAAACCGCCGTGCGGAAATAGATGCTACAGGCACTATGTGCACCGAAGGTATCATAAAAGGCAACGAAAACGGTGGTTTTGTCTGCATGGATGAGACTGCAAGAAAAATGCTTCCCTATAATAAGGAATATGAGTTAAAGGAAGGAAAGTATCCGGGGGGAACGCAGGAAATTGCCGCAGGAAGAGCATTTTTTCGTGAAATGGGATATGATGATGTAAAGGTCGGAGATACGGTTACACTGGATTACCGCGCAGGGATGCAGTCAGAATATAAGCCGGAAGAATTTGTTGTCAGCGGAATCCTATATGACCGGGATGAGTATACCATCGAGGCATCTTATGTTGCTTTCGGGTCACAGGAGTTTTATGATGAGCACGTCGCAGAGAATGACAGACAGTATAATATTTATTTTACTTTAAATGATTCTGCAAATGTATCTATGAATAATATTGATTCGGTTATAAAGCAGATTGCAGCAGCTTGTGGGATCGAAGAAAAAAACGTTATAGTCAATGATCTCTATTTGCAATGGGTCTTGCAGCCGAGTTATGAAACGATTGCGGTATGCGGGGTTTTGATTCTTGCAATTGTACTTTTCTCTGTTGTGGTCATTTATAATATTTTTCAGGTCGGTATTGCCAACAAGATACAGGAGTATGGAAAAATCAAGGCTCTGGGAGCGACAAAAAAGCAGATGAAACAACTGATCTTCAGAGAGGGCATTTTTTTGACATTTTTTTCAATACCGGTTGGATTGCTTTTTGGCTTTCTGATTGCAAAATGCGGTTTTAACTGGCTGGTAGAACAGGGGAACCTTGTATCAACCGGAACTGGCTCTATGGGAGTTCAAAATCAGCAGGTGCCTCTGTTTTCCCTGTCTGTTATGCTTCTCTGTATTTTCGTATCATTTCTTACCGTTGCTTTGGCACTGCGTAAACCAATGAAAATTGTTTCACGGATTTCACCTATCGAAGCAACACGGTATTTAGAAAATGCAGAAACACAAAAAAAAGGAAAACGAAATGGCAGAAAAAATGTCACCGTGTTTTCTATGGCAATGGCAAATGTAACGGGTAATCCCAAAAGAACTATTGGTACTATCCTCACAATGGGTTTTTCTTGCGTATTGTTTGTGATTATCTCTAATTATGTGGGAAATATTGACACGGAGCATGAAGCACGTCTTTCCGTTAATCATGGACAATTTGAACTGCAGCTTGACTATTCTGCTGAGTATGATGAAAGATATCCGGAGAATAATCTGGATACGATTCTGACGGATGATCCATTGAATGATTCGCTGATTGAAGAAATCAAAAGCATTCCGGGAGTAACAGATGTCATGACGAGAGAGATTGTCTCTGTAAATCTGAACGGAACAAGATTTCCGGCTGCTATTGTGAGTAAAAATGATTTTGATTTTATGCGTCAGGACGGGGATATTGGATCTATGGACTATGATCAGGCGGTAAAGAATGGTGATATTTTCTTTGGCTGGTCAACGTGGATGGAACAAGATGGATATGCTCCGGGTGAATCCATTGCATTTGACTTTGAGAATGGAAGTGGAACCTATACCTATCAGGGAAAGATTGCAGGATCTTTTGTAAGTGCGGACACTTATCTTGTCATTCCGGAAGGTGTATATCGTTCCATGAATCTGAGAGGAACAGCCTATGGCTATCTGTGGGTGGACTGTGATAAAAAAGATGTTGCATCTGTGGAACAAAGTCTGAATACTTTGATTTCTAATACTTCGCATATAAAAATGGATACTTATCATGCGCAATTACAATCTGCCGAATTTGCAAGCAGCATGATGAAGCTTGGCTGTTATCTGTTTATGGCGGTTGTGGGACTCATCGGGTTTATGAATATGGCGAATACCATGATCATGAATATTACGACAAAAAAGCAGGAATATGGTATATTACAGGCTGTGGGTATGACAAATAAACAATTAAATTTATGTCTGCAGTTACAGGGACTGATTTTTACGGTTGGCACCATATGCGTAGCTTTGATCATTGGTCTGCCGCTCGGCTATACACTTTTTTCCTATGCAAAACATAATGGAATATTTGGAATGAATATCTATCATGTTCCAATCGTACCAATTTTTATTATGATTTTTTTGGTCGGTCTGTTGCAGATTGTACTTTCCTGCGTTTTAAGCAGTAATCTGAAAAAGGAAACGCTGGTAGAAAGAATAAGGTATCAGGGATAGCAAGTAATATGTAGTGAACTAGGTCTTAACGAAGAGGAGAAATAGATAACTTGGAATTTGTATGTATGGTAAATCTAAACTGTATTTTAGCAATATTTCCTGAGTGGGGGCAGAAAGCGCCCCCACACCCACGTGAAAATATAATTGCAGGCGATTACATTTTAGCAGATACGCAAGCGTTTCTGAGTAAGCGTCACAGACAACAAAATAAGAAAATTTTGATAAGGCATATCACTGGAATAGGTGAGTGTTTTTTTGCTTTCAAATATTCAATTAACTGAAAAAGTAAAAAAGTTTTCCTCAGGGGCTGTAAAAATACCTTTCAGCGTTTCGTATTAATGAAAGGGTATTTTTTGCAGGAAAAATAAAAAATTTTCATCAAGAGCCTGTGTTTATGCCCTTCATCTTTTATATATGTGTAAGAACATTTTTTAGCCGGCATAAAAATGATTTTTACAACAGTTAGAAACAGAAATGAGGCGAGAAAAGAATGAAATATGAATACATGAAGGAGTCAGAGCAGATGATTCAGTACTTCCGGTTTCCGAAGTTTTTGCTAAAACTGCGAATTTCTCAAACTGCAAAATTCCTTTATATGATTTTGTATGACCGGGCGCGGATATCGAGAAAGAATAGCTGGATAGACAAGTATGGAAACGTTTATCTGATATTTCCAATAGATGAATTGTCTGTTCAAATCGGCAAATGCAAATCTTCTGTAAAAACAACATTGAAAGAATTAGATGATGAGGGATTATTGGTTCGCAGATTCGGTGGATTTTCAAAACTTAATCATTTATATGTAAAGATTCCATCTGATGAGATAGGTTTACAGCCAGTTGATAATAAGGCGTTTGAAAAGATGGCGATAACAGAGTCAGAAAAGCAACCATCATCTAGCCGAAAAAATGGCTGTGCAGGAGTCGGAAATGTGGCACCTAGTAAAGTAACTGAGAAATATAAAAGAAATAAATATTATGAAGTAAATTAAGGTAGTTTAATATGGAAGTGGGATGACGCTCTGGCTTAGGCTGGAGTGTTTTTCTGTGGAAAAAACATAAAAAAATATTATAATAGAAAAGAAATTTTAAGAAAAACGGAGGAGTTAGGAAAATGAAATCGAAATCCGGAAACAAGAAATTATGGATTGCAGTTATTATTTTCGTATTGATGATAGCCGGAGCAATCGGCAATCATTCGGATAATAAGAAAGAAAAGCCTGACAGGGAAAGTTCCGTTGCCACGGAAACACAGACTGAAACAGAGACAGAAAGCAATACAGAGCCTGGTGGTGATACGGAGGATTTTGTTACCGAGGGAGTCATCAGTAATACCTATAAGACAGATAGCAGTTCCGCCGGACAGATGCAGGTGCATTTCATAGATGTAGGGCAGGGCGATGCTGCCTTGATAGCTTGTGATGGTCATTACATGCTGATAGATGCCGGCAATAATGACAAAGGAACAACGGTACAGTCCTATCTTATGAGCCAGGGTGTAGAGAAACTGGATTATGTCATAGGAACACATCCGGATGCAGACCATATTGGCGGATTGGATGTAGTAATTTATAAATTTGACTGCGATACAATTATCATGCCGAATGTGGCAAATGATACCAGAACCTATGATGATGTGGTGCAGGCAATGAAGTCCAAGGGCTATCAGACTACTTATCCGGTAGTTGGAGAGACTTATACTTTGGGAGGAGCAACCTTTACCATTGTGGCGCCAAATGCAGACTATGGAAATGACATGAACGACTGGTCGGTGGGTGTGCTGGTGCAGAATGGCAACAACCGCTTCCTCTTTACCGGAGATGCAGAAGAAAAAGCGGAAGAGGACATTTTAAATAATGGAATTGATATTTCGGCAGATGTCTATGCGGCAGCGCATCATGGAAGCAAGACAGCCACAAGTCAGGCTTTTTTGGATAGGGTATCACCGACTTATGTGGTAATCAGTGCCGGTGAAGGCAATAAATACGGACATCCTCATGCAGAGGTGCTGAACCGTCTGCGGGCAGCCGGCATATCCGTGTTCCGTACCGATGAACAGGGTACGATTGTAGCCACGTCAGATGGAAATGATATCACCTGGAACTGCTCCCCATCAGAAAGCTGGAAAGCAGGAGAACCGACCGGAAGTAGTGATAGTACAGCAAATAATTCCACAGCAGACAGCACTACATCATCAGGCATCAGTGATACAGGTATAGTTGCAGATGCATCCGGCAGTTCAAATAGTGACAGCAGTTCCGTTATGGTACATATTACAGACACCGGTTCAAAATATCATTCGGCAGGCTGTTCTTATTTAAAAAAGAGTGACCATGAGGTGACTTTGTCAGAGGCGAAGAGTATGGGACTGGAACCATGCTCAAGATGTAATCCGCCGCAGTAATGAGAAAACCTAATCGCCAAGCCCCTTGCACTTTTTATAAAGTTAGTATACAATAATTGAAGTTAGAAACAACTAACTTCGTGCAAATCATAGGGACTCCTTTAGAATATGGAGACGGCAATATCCATATTCACCGGAAGAAATATTCTTCCGGGAGGAAAAGTCCTGTATCTGACAAAATGTAAAGAGGAAAGGTGAGTATAGGACATGAATTACTTAGAGATTGAAAAAGTAGTCGGACGTGAAATTTTGGATTCCAGAGGAAATCCTACTGTAGAAGCAGAGGTATATCTTGCAGATGGTACAGTAGGAAGAGGGACTGCACCAAGTGGTGCATCAACCGGAGAATTTGAAGCACTGGAATTAAGAGATGGAGATAAATCAAGATACCTTGGCAAAGGGGTAACGAAGGCGGTAGAAAATATCAATACAATTATCAATGATACAATCACAGGAATGGATGCATCTGATATTTATGCAGTTGATGCGGCAATGCGTAAGGCAGATGGAACCAAAGACAAATCCAGACTGGGAGCCAATGCAATTCTTGCGGTATCCATTGCAACAGCAAGAGCAGCAGCTATTTCTTTAGATATTCCACTGTATCGTTTCCTTGGTGGAATTTCCGGCAATCGTCTTCCGGTACCGATGATGAATATTGTAAATGGCGGATGCCATGCGTTATCATCTGGTCTTGATGTGCAGGAATTTATGATCATGCCGGTAGGTGCACCAAGCTTCAAAGAATGCTTAAGATGGTGTGCAGAAGTATTCCATGCACTTGCTTCTATTTTAAAAGAGCGAGGACTTGCAACCTCTGTTGGTGATGAAGGTGGATTTGCACCTGCATTAAAATCAGACGAAGAAGCAATTGAAACCATCTTAGAGGCAGTAAAGAAAGCAGGCTACGAGCCAGGCAAAGACTTTAAGATTGCTATGGACGCTGCATCCTCCGAGTGGAAGAGCGAAAAAGGAAAAGGATACTATAAGCTTCCAAAGGCTGGTACAGAATATACCGCAGAGCAGTTGATTGAACACTGGGAAGCATTATGTGAGAAATATCCAATCATCTCTATCGAAGATGGTCTGGACGAGGAAGACTGGGAAGGATGGCAGAAGCTTACTGCAAGACTTGGAGACAAAGTGCAGTTAGTAGGTGATGACTTATTTGTTACTAATACCGAGCGTCTTTCCAAAGGAATTGAACTGGGCGCAGGAAATGCAATCTTAATTAAGTTAAACCAGATTGGTTCCGTATCTGAAACCTTAGAGGCAATTAAGATGGCACATAAGGCTGGTTATACCGCAATCAGTTCCCACCGTTCCGGTGAAACAGCAGATACCACAATTGCAGATTTGGCAGTTGCATTGAATACCTGCCAGATTAAGACCGGTGCACCAAGCCGTAGTGAGCGTGTTGCAAAATACAACCAGTTACTCCGCATTGAAGAGGAATTAGGTGACAGTGCAGTATATCCTGGAAAGAAAGCATTTAATGTGAAATAATCGTACTCCTATAGATAAATGATATTCTTTAACAAACACCAAAGAAGCTGCAGTACGGCAGCTTCTTTTGGCGTACCGGGAAAATGGAAGGGTGGTTATTATAGAGGGAAAAAGAAAAAATGCATAAAAAATGGATAAATATGCATCAAACTTAGTGACTATTTGTTTTGCGAAAAAGGTTGAAAAAACCTTCCCGATATGGTAGAATTTTTACAATTTAGGTAGCCTGTGCAGGTTTGGTGCATTTTTTATGCAAAAGGAAGGAAAAAGAGATGACTGACTCTTTTTTTTTGCGCAGGTATCGGAAGAATAGAAAGGACAGGGTGAACAAATGAAAGCTTTTCTTATATTGGAAGATGGCAATGTATTTACCGGAACCAGCATCGGTTCAACACGGGAAGTCATCAGTGAAATCGTATTTAATACGTCGATGACAGGGTATTTAGAGGTACTGACAGATCCATCTTATGCAGGACAGGCGGTAGTAATGACATATCCTTTGATTGGAAATTATGGAATTACACCGGACATGGAGTCAGGACGTCCATGGGTAGATGGATATATTGTAAGAGAATTATCCAGAATGCCGAGTAATTTCCGCTGCGAAGGAACCATTCAGGATTTTCTGAAAAAATACGATATACCGGGAATTGCAGGAATTGATACCAGAGCATTAACCAAGCTCTTACGTGAAAAGGGAACAATGAATGGAATGATTACAACAGATGAGAATTACAATCTGGATGAGATTATTCCAAAATTAAAGGCTTACACCACAGGAAATGTGGTAGATAAAGTAACCTGTGAAGAGAAAAGCGTATTGCCTGGAAAGGGCAAAAAAGTAGCACTGTTAGACCTTGGTGCTAAGAGAAACATCGCCCAGTCATTAAATAAAAGAGGCTGTGAAGTTACCGTTTATCCGGCACACACCACAGCAGAAGAAATTTTAAGCACCAATCCGGACGGAATCATGTTAAGTAATGGACCTGGAGACCCGAAGGAGTGCAAGGAGATTATTGCAGAGATTCGTAAATTATATGAATCCGACACACCGATTTTTGCAATCTGCTTGGGACATCAGCTGATGGCACTTGCAACCGGTGCAGACACATATCATTTGAAATATGGTCATCGTGGAGGAAATCATCCGGTTAAGGATTTAAAGACCAACCGTGTATACATTTCCAGCCAGAACCATGGTTATGCAGTAGATACCAATACCCTGGATGAGAAAATTGCAAAACCGGCATTTGTAAATGTAAACGATGGAACCAACGAAGGATTAGAGTATGTCGGAAAGAACATTTTTACCGTACAGTTCCATCCGGAAGCATGTCCGGGACCACAGGATTCTGCTTACCTTTTTGACCGTTTTATTGAGATGATGGGAGGAACGAAATAATGCCTAAGAATAAAGATATTAAAAAAGTATTAGTAATTGGTTCAGGTCCGATTGTCATTGGACAGGCTGCAGAGTTTGACTATGCAGGAACACAGGCATGTCGTTCTTTAAAAGAAGAAGGAATCGAAGTTGTTCTGGTGAACTCCAATCCTGCTACCATTATGACGGATAAGGATATTGCAGATGAAGTTTATATCGAGCCATTAACTGCAAAAGTATTAGAGCAGATTATCATAAAAGAAAAACCGGACAGCGTCCTTCCTACCTTAGGTGGACAGGCAGGTCTTAACCTTGGTATGGAGTTAGCAGAATCCGGATTCTTAGAGAAACAGGGTGTCAAACTGATTGGTACAACTGCTGAGACAATTTTTAAGGCTGAGGATCGTCAGGCATTTAAAGATACCATGGAAAAAATCGGTGAGCCATGTGCACCATCCCAGGTAGTACACAATGTAGAAGATGGTATCAAATTTACCAATACCATCGGATATCCGGTTGTACTTCGTCCTGCTTATACCTTAGGAGGAAGCGGCGGCGGAATCGCACATAATGAGACAGAGCTTATCGACATCTTATCCAACGGACTTCGTCTGAGCCGTGTCGGAGAAGTACTGGTAGAACGTTGTATCGCAGGCTGGAAGGAAATCGAGTACGAAGTAATGCGTGATGCCAATGGAAACTGTATTACTGTATGTAATATGGAAAACATTGACCCGGTTGGTGTACATACCGGAGACTCTATCGTAGTAGCACCTTCCCAGACATTAGGTGATAAAGAGTACCAGATGCTGCGTACTTCTGCACTTAATATCATTTCCGAATTAAATATTACCGGTGGATGTAACGTACAGTACGCACTGCATCCGGAAACCTTCGAATATTGTGTTATCGAGGTTAATCCTCGTGTATCCCGTTCTTCTGCATTAGCATCCAAAGCAACCGGATATCCGATTGCAAAAGTTGCTGCAAAGATTGCACTGGGCTATACCTTAGATGAAATCAAGAATGCAATTACCGGAAAGACATATGCAAGTTTTGAGCCGATGTTAGACTACTGCGTAGTAAAAATCCCAAGACTTCCATTTGATAAATTCATCACTGCAAAACGTACGTTAACAACACAGATGAAAGCAACCGGAGAAGTTATGAGTATCTGCAATAACTTTGAAGGTGCCCTGATGAAAGCAATCCGTTCCTTAGAGCAGCATGTAGACAGTCTTTTATCCTATGACTTCAGCAAGCTTTCTGATGAGGAGTTACAGGAGCAGTTACATGTAGTAGATGACCGCAGAATCTGGGTTATTGCAGAAGCACTGCGCCGTGGCGTATCTTATGATAAAATTCATGAGATTACAAAGATTGATAAATGGTTTATTGACAAACTGGCTATCTTAGTTGAGATGGAGCAGGATTTAAAGACAAAACCACTTACCGTAGAGCTTTTAAAAGAAGCAAAACGTATGGAATTCCCGGATAAAGTCATTGCAGAACTTACCGGAAAGAGTGAAAAAGAAATTCATGACATGCGTTACGAAAATGGTATCGTAGCAGCCTTTAAGATGGTTGATACCTGTGCCGCAGAGTTTGAAGCATCCACTCCATATTACTATTCCGTATTTGGCAGTGAAAACGAAGCAACAGAGACAACACCGAAGAAGAAAGTTCTGGTATTAGGTTCCGGCCCAATCCGTATCGGACAGGGTATCGAGTTCGACTACTGTTCTGTACACAGCACCTGGGCATTTGCCAAGGAAGGCTGGGAGACAGTTATCGTAAATAACAACCCGGAGACGGTATCAACAGACTTTGATATTGCAGATAAACTGTATTTCGAGCCACTGACACCGGAAGATGTTGAGGCAATTGTAAAATTAGAAAAACCGGACGGAGCTGTAGTTCAGTTCGGTGGACAGACCGCAATCAAGCTGACCGAAAGCTTAATGAAGATGGGTGTCAAGATTCTTGGAACCAAGGCAGAAGATGTAGATGCTGCAGAGGACAGAGAGCTTTTTGATGAAATCTTAGAGAAGACCGGAATCCCAAGAGCAGCAGGCGGAACTGTATTTACCGCAGAAGAAGCCAAAGAAGTTGCACACCGTCTGGGTTACCCGGTACTGGTTCGTCCTTCCTATGTATTGGGCGGACAGGGTATGAAGATTGCATACAATGATGAAGAGATTGAAGAATTTATCGGAATCATCAACCGTATTGCTCAGGATCACCCGATTCTGGTTGATAAATACCTGATGGGTAAGGAAATCGAAGTAGATGCCGTATGCGATGGTACAGATATTTTAATTCCTGGTATCATGGAGCATATCGAGCGTACCGGAGTACATTCCGGAGACAGTATTTCCGTATATCCGGCACCGACCATCAGTGATGAAGTAAGAGAAATGCTGGTAGAATATACCAAGCGTTTAGCACAGGCATTACATGTAGTAGGACTGATTAACATCCAGTTTATCGTAATGGACGAGCAGGTATATGTCATCGAAGTAAATCCACGTTCTTCAAGAACGGTACCATATATCAGTAAAGTTACCGGTATTCCAATCGTAGACCTGGCAACCAAGGTTATCATTGGAAATACCATCAAGGGAATGGGTTACACACCGGGACTTGCACCAACCGCAGATTATATCGCAATCAAGATGCCGGTATTCTCCTTCGAGAAACTGCGTGGAGCAGAAATCAGCCTTGGACCGGAAATGAAGTCCACCGGAGAATGTTTAGGAATTGCCAAGACCTTTGATGAAGCCTTATATAAAGCATTCTTAGGAGCAGGTGTCCAGCTTCCAAAATATAAGCAGATGATTATGACGGTAAAGGATGCAGACAAGCCGGAGGCAGTCGGTGTTGCAAAACGTTTTGCAGCCTTAGGCTACAAGATTTATGCAACCAGAAGTACTGCAAAATATTTACAGGAGCATGGCGTAGATGCACTGCGTGTCAATAAGATTACCCAGGAGTCACCAAACGTTATGGACTTAATCTTAGGCCATAAGATTGACCTTGTCATTGACACTCCTACCCAGGGAAATGGTGATAAGAACCGTGACGGATTCCTGATTCGCCGTAATGCAATTGAGACCGGCGTATACTGTATCACAGCAATGGATACAGCCAACGCACTGGCAACCAGCTTGGAAAATGCCCAGTCAGAGCTTACTCTGGTAGATATTGCAACCGTGAAGAATATTTAAGAGCAAAAAAACAGCCTCATGTGTTTCGATTGGAACACATGGGGCTGAAATTTTTTCTGTCAGGCATCTGTAAGAAGCTGCCGGTAGCAGGCACTACAGGCGCAGGCAGCGTTTATATAATATATACAAAAACGGAAACATAATTTGAATAAAAATGACAATTGACAAAGAAATGTAAAATGGTTAATCTGATAGGTAGTTGCTGAAGAATCAGCGGGAGTACTGAGCTATGAAAAAATGAGATGAAATGATTAGATAGTACAATTCATAGATTCCGGAATTCTCTGGTGATAATCCCAAATGATATGAGGCAATAAAAATAGAATAGCAGGTCTTTAAGGAGACCAATAAGGTTGAATTATGAAAGAGGAAGATTTGGATGCTGCGTTTTATATGGAGAAAGAACAGTGGCATTAAGTAACTCACAACAATGGTGGGAAGAAGCTGATTTTGATGTCTTTTTTAAAGAATTAGAAAGAGAACTGAAGTTAAGAATTCCGGATAAATTCTTAAAAGCGCATCGTTGGAGATAATATAAGAGAAGCACTACTAAGGAGAAACAGGCATTGCGTGATACAGTGATGAATGAACAATATTTTACGGAATATATTCTGGAAGAGACAGAGCGAATAAGAAAATTTCAAAATAAATTAAAAAATAATGAGGTAAGAGAAGATAGAATTTATTCCGTAAAAAGAAAGATAGATGCGATACAATTTGAATTACTTATTGCAAGATATTCTGCCGGTGAAGACGTAGAAAAGTTAGAAAATGATTTTATGCAGTTATTAAATGATATGCCATTGTATTGGAAGGGTAATTCCAGCTATATTGATATGCTGTGGATGATGGCACTTGCAATTTTGTTTGACGTAAACAGAGAACAATTTGGTATATTGTCAGATTTGGTAATTCAATATAATCGGAAAGATGCTTTATTGGAATTTTTTGTTAATTACAAAATGAATGGAAGCATAGGACAACTGAAAGGAGACTATTCTTTTGTATTCCCATATGATAAGTTGATGGATATTGTTGCAAATAGAGAAAAAGCAGTTGAAAAATTAAAAGAATATTTGGAAAAATATTGGTATGTGGGACATAAAAATATGGGATGGTACGATATTCATAAAGCAAAAGAAAAATTGTATTACGGTTACTGGAGTTTTGAAGCAGGAGCTATTGCAAAAATATTAAATTTAGATGACAGCAATTTGAAAGATGTACCGTATTATCCATATGATTTGGTTCACTATAAAAGCAATAGTATGTAATCTGGATTAGAGGATATAAAAGGCGTTTTATATGTTGTGGGATAAATTAACGGAAGAGAATTATGTGGTATATGTAAACAGAGACATTGATTTAAAAATAAAAGTTTTTGAATTGATGGAGAATGATGAAATATATATCAACTATAAGGGATTTAATTTGACAATACCTATGTTGGTATGGGAGTTTGGAGAAGATTTAAAGTTGGCATCAATAGAAGATGTTCGTATGGAAGGCAACGACCGATTTGATAAACATTTTGTTATTAAAAAAGAGGATAAAGAAAAGTTTTTAGATGAAATATATTTCTTTTTGGTTGATAATCATATGGATTCTGTTTTAAATGAAAAGTATCGAGCAAATTGGTGATAAAGCAAAAAAATATTTTATAGGATGAATATGAAAATAAAAGTAAGAAGAGAAGCTGCTAAATGCACAAATTGTGGGAAAATTAATGAATTTTATTATTTATCAGATTTTTCATATGGTGAGAGATTAGTGCTATTTCATAACGGTATGAGTTATGCATATATTAATTTGTTGAAAGATGATGTTTATAATGATTTTATTGATAAAGTGAAATCTATTTTAAATTTGCATCAAAAAGAATTTTCAGAAGAAAAATTGCAAAATATAATTAATCATATATTTGGCATGACTTGTGACAGGATACAGGAAAGTGAGATTGACTTTGCAATGAACCATAAAAAATGCATCTATTGCGCCGCGGATGATTTTGAAGATTTAATGGCTGAGCCGGAAAAAATTATTTGTGTGGAGATGCCCAATGTGACACATCATGCGTGGAAAACTCTGGATAATGCGAAAAAGGTGCAGCGAATAGAAAAAGTATTAATGGAAAATAAAGTTATCTAATGATACAGTGGTGTATACCAAATGGAGAAAATCAGGGAATGAGAGATTGTATTAAAAGTGAAAAATATTTCGACGAATTCATAGCGGAAGATACAGCCAGGATTTTAAAATTAACCCAAAAAGTAAATGGGGGAGAAGTAAGGCAAGAAAGAATAGTGCCGGTAAAAAAGGGAATTTTTCGTATTAAACTTGGAATTATAATAGCAAGGTATTCTAGGGGAGATGACATAGCCTGTTTAAGAAGTGATTTTGTGGAAATATATGAAGAATGGATAATGTCTTTCTTCCCGCCAGATGCATATAATGAAAATTTGAAAATGTTGTCACTTGCAGTTCTTTTTGAAATAGAGGAAAATCTGATTGCATTAACAAAAAGAAAACTGAAAGAAAAAGAGGTAAAGGACTGGTTGTTGCTTTTTCTGATGGGGGAAAAACAACCTAATTTACCCCTTTTATTTCCAGACAGATTTCAAATAATGAAAGAGTTAGTTAAAGAAAGAGATAAATCAGATTTATTGGAGAAATATTTGAAAGAGGACTGGTATAATAAAGAATACGAGTGTTATGAGGCTCATAAAAGTGACCAGAATATATATTATGGTTACTGGAGTTTTGAAGCAGGAGCTATTGCAAAAATATTAAATTTAGATGACAGCAATTTAAAGAATGTGCCATATTATCCATATGATTTGGTTCACTATAAAAGATAAAATTCCCGTGGAGAAAATGAAATGTGGAGAATCCAAAAGAAAGAAAAATTTGATATTTTGGAAAACGACTTATGTTCATTGAAAGTTCAATATGAAGAAAGTAAATGTAGAGTTTATGTTAATTATAAAGGGTATAATGTTGTTGTTCCGATGGGAATATGTGGATTTGAGGATGAAATTCAGGAAAGAAAGATAAAGTATGAGGTTGAGGGAGAAAAGGGAATTTTAAACTCTTTAAGTTATGTAGTCGAGAAAGATAATTTGAGACTGTTTTGTGATATGATATTCTTTTTTTTGACTGAACATAGCTTAGACAGAATGTTATATGAAGAATTTAAATATTAAATAATAGCTGTCCCATTTAAAAGAAACCCACATATGTTCAAGGTTTTCTTGGATTGAACATATGTGGGCTATTCTGTATTGATAATCCTACACCAGCTTCTTTCTTGCAGTCTTTTTCTTTGGTGCCGGCTGGGCAGCGGCTGCTGCGGCAGCCTGATTCTGGCGCTTGCGGAACCGGTCGGCTACATCTTTGATATATTTGTCTGAGGTAAAATGCTTTAAAGTATTTTCATCAATGGCAATCCGGTTATCCATGGTCTTCATAATATCCTGAATCTGGATAATGTCATAGATGTGCGGGTCACGCAAATCAAAGATTTCATTATTAGTAAACTGTAAGATAAGAGGTTTGGAATAATCCTCCGGGTTATCTTCAAGAATCATCGCCTTTTCGCCATTGGATAAATCTACACAGGCACCTCTTGGAAGAATGTGGATGCAAAGAGAAAGTGCACGGACAATCTTTGTATCATATTTTTCCGGAAACTCCTGCAAATATTTCATGGCAACGATTTCGGAAATCGGCTCATTGGTTAGGCTCATGGCGGTCATCCGGTCAAAGGCATCTGCAACCTGTAAAAGCTTTGTGCCGCTGCTGCGGAAAATCTTGGATGGGTCAGCAGCCTCTTCCGGAGCGGAGAGTGTAATAAACTGGGTAATGATTCTTAAAGCATCCGGTGATAACTTTATACTGTGAGTCTGCGGATTCAGATAATCTAAGCTCTTGATACGGCAGGCAAGGATTTTCTTTTCGTCTTCTTCTGTTAAAGGATCCGTTTTTTCAGCAAGCTCGGTCGGAACTAAAAGCCAGCCAAAATCATAGAGCAGAGCAGCCGTTACACAGGTCTGCTGAAAATCATCCGGCATATTTAACTGGTGAGTCAGCATGGCGACCAGAATAGCAACGCTGATGGAATGCTTGTATACATAATCCGCAGAGCTTCTTAAATTCTGCGCAAAGTTCAGCTTGTGGTCAAGACGGCCATACTGGGACAGAATCGAAGAGACCAGCGTTGGAAGCTTGTCCGGCTGTCTGCCTTTACGAATCATATCCATGCAGTCGCGAAGCTGGAACATGGAAATGGTCTGGAACTGTTCGAAAGCAATATCCTCGTCGGATAATGGCGGAACCGGTTCGGCAGGCTCCAGAATATAAATACCAATCAGCTCGAAATTCCGGATACTTTCGATACCCTGCCGGGTCAGTCTGGTGTCGCGGTCATAAAGCATGACGCCCAATTTATTATAGATAGGTTTAGCAAGACGCATGCCGGGTTTTAAGTCATCTGTCCGTATAAATAGCATAGCGGTTACCTCCTTACAAAATATGTTTTTCTCCGTTAAAATTCCTAGTTCAAATATAGCACAAGCAGAGAGGAAAAACAATCTTGGGATTGAAAAAGAAGTGTAGTTTTTCGTTGCATTTTCATAAGAAAGCCGTCTATAATAAAGGAAGAAAACAAGAGGCGTGATAAATCCATAAAAGAGGATAAAGATATGAAGAAAAACAGTAAACGACGTATGTTTTCCGCATTGCTGATACTGTTTCTGATGATACAGATGACGGTGCAGGCAGACACCGGCACCAAGGAAAGAGTGGATCTGGCATCTAAGGACACCGGAAGCAGCGTGGAAGAGCTGGAACGTCAGAGAGAGGAACAGCAGTCGCAGCTTGATTCCTTGAAAGAATATCAGATAAATCTTTCCGATGAACTGACGGAATTAAATAATGGATTGCAGGAAATCAGCAATGAACTGGCGGATACCCAGGATGAAATTGCGGCGAAAAATGTGGAGATTGAAGCAGCAGAAAGCCGGATTGCAGAGCTGACAACACGTTCTGAGAGCCAGTACGAAGCCATGAAGAAAAGAGTACAATATATGTACGAAAATGGCAATCAGTCTTACCTGGAGCTGCTGCTTGGAGCAAGCTCCTTTTCGGATTTTTTAAACCGGATGGAATATGCCAAATCTATTTATGATTATGACAGGCAGGAGCTTTCTGATTATGAGGATACACTGGCTGAATTAAAACAGCAGAAGGAAGATTTAGAGACGGCAAAAGAAGAACTGCTTGCGGCAGAACAGACGAAGCAGGAGCAGAAGAGCAAGGCAGACAGTCTGGTGGCAGCCCAGCAGGAAAAAATAAGCGCAGCAAAGTCGGATGTTGCAGATGCAGAGACGGAAATAGCAGACACAGATGCGGAAATCGCAAGACAGAAAGCCTATGAGGAAGAATTAGAGGTACAGAAGGCGAAAGAAGATGCTGCCCGTCAGGAGGAGATTAGGCGTCAGGAAGAGGAACTTATTAACAGTCAGCAGCCAGATGCTTCAGATAATAATGTAAATCCGGATGGGACATCCACCGGGGATAATACCACAGGAAGCGATGCTTCCGGTGGGGGGACAGTGAATGCCAGTGATGTTGCCATGCTGGCAGCACTGATCCAGTGCGAAGCAGGCGGCGAAAGCTATGAAGGGAAGCTTGCCGTTGGAAGCGTGGTCATGAACCGTGTGGACAGCAGTTATTTCCCGGATACCGTGGTAGGTGTCATCTATCAGAGCGGGCAGTTCTCACCGGTAGCCAGCGGTCGTTTTGCAGTAGTGCTTTCATCCGGGGCAGATGCGTCCTGTGTGCAGGCTGCCACAGAAGTGTTAGCAGGCACAAGAACCTTAAACTGCTTATATTTCCGCAGAAACAACGGACTGATTAGTGGAACTGTAATCGGAAACCATGTATTTTATTAAGGAAAGCTGAAAATCCGGCTCAATAAAGCAAGTTTCACTTGCAAAAATCCCCTTTCTATGATAACATCAGATTGTCGGGAAAGAGCCGGAAAGGCTTTCTTTTATTTTTTTTACAAAAGATTGTTAAAAAAATAACAATAGTAAAAGGCAAATTTAATTCAGAAGGAGACGAGAAAATGGCACAGAAAGTAGTTTTAGCAGGCGCATGTCGTACCGCAATCGGTAAAATGGGAGGAGCTTTAAGCAATACTCCAGCCGCAGATTTAGGCGCAATCGTAATCAAAGAAGCATTAAACAGAGCTGGTGTTAAACCAGAACAGGTTGATGAAGTAATGATGGGATGTGTAATCCAGGCAGCACAGGGACAGAACGTTGCACGTCAGGCTTCTATCAAAGCAGGTTTACCAATCGAGGTTCCTGCATTTACATTAAACGTAGTTTGTGGTTCTGGTTTGAAATGTGTAAACGAAGCTGCAAACATGATTGTGGCTGGTCAGGCAGACATCGTTGTTGCAGGTGGTATGGAGAACATGTCTATGGCACCTTACGCTATGACAAAAGCTCGTTTTGGATATCGTATGAACAATGCAACAATTATCGATACCATGGTAAATGATGCATTAACAGACGCATTTAATCATTATCATATGATGATTACAGCAGAGAACGTATGTGACAAATACGGAATTACCCGTGAAGAGTTAGACGAGTTCTCAGCAAACAGCCAGCAGAAATGTGAAAAAGCAATTGCTGAAGGCAGATTCAAAGACGAAATCGTTCCTGTACCTGTTAAGGTTAAGAAAGAAACTGTTATGTTTGACACAGATGAGGGACCACGTCCAGGCACAACTGCTGAGTCATTAAGCAAATTAAGATGCTGCTCTGGTAAAGAGGGTGGACTTGTTACTGCAGGTAACGCTTCCGGTATCAACGATGGTGCAGCAGCAATCGTTGTTATGAGCGAAGAAAAAGCAAAAGAGCTTGGTGTTAAACCAATGGCTACATGGGTTGCAGGAGCACTTGGCGGAGTTGAGCCGGAAATCATGGGTGTTGGACCTGTTGCTTCTACAAAGAAAGTTCTTGCAAGAACCGGAATGTCTATCGATGATTTCGACTTAATCGAGGCAAACGAAGCATTCGCTGCTCAGTCAATTGCAGTTGCAAGAGATCTTGGATTTGATATGTCTAAGGTAAACGTAAACGGTGGTGCAATCGCACTTGGACATCCTGTTGGAGCATCTGGATGCCGTATCTTAGTTACATTGCTTCATGAGATGCAGAAGAGAGACGCTAAGAAAGGTCTTGCTACTCTGTGTATCGGTGGTGGAATGGGCTGCTCAACAATCGTTGAGAGAGACTAATTCACTCTTTCTGAATAAGTAAATATACCCGGGAAGTGCAAAACGCTTCTCGGGTCTTGCGTTGCAAGTTATAACCCAGAAGGCTTTCGCTTTCGGGTAAATATAATACATGAATTTTTAAGGAGGACTAACATGAAAGTTGGCGTTATTGGTGCAGGTACCATGGGACAGGGCATTGCAAAAGCATTTGCTCAGGTAGAAGGATATGAAGTAGCTCTTTGCGACATCAAGCAGGAATGGGCTGATGGCGGAAAAGAGAAAATCGCAAAAGGATATGCAAGACTGGTAGAAAAAGGAAAAATGACACAGGAAACTGTTGACGGAATCCTTGCTAAAATCACACCAGGTTTAAAAGAGAATCTTTGCGCAGACTGCGATTTAATCGTAGAAGCAGCATTCGAAGATATGGGCGTTAAGAAGACAACATTCCAGGAGCTTGATAAGATTGCTAAACCAGAATGTATCTTTGCTTCTAATACATCCAGTCTTTCTATTACAGAAATCGGAAATGGTCTTACCCGTCCAATGGTAGGTATGCATTTCTTCAACCCGGCAGACAGAATGAAATTAATCGAAGTTATCGCTGGTGTAAATACTCCTGTTGAAACAGTAGAAGCTATTAAGAAAATCTCTGTAGAAATCGGAAAAACTCCGGTACAGGTAAATGAAGCTGCAGGTTTCGTAGTAAACCGTATCTTAATCCCAATGATTAACGAAGCTGCATTTATCAAAATGGAAGGTGTATCTGATATCGCAGGTATCGACGCAGCTATGAAGCTTGGCGCAAATCATCCAATGGGACCTCTTGAGTTAGGTGACTTCATTGGTCTTGACATCTGCCTTGCAATCATGGATGTACTTTACAACGAGACAGGCGACAGCAAATATCGTGCATGTCCATTAATCCGTAAAATGGTTCGTGGTGGTAACCTCGGCGCTAAGAGCGGAAAAGGATTCTATGTATACAACGCTGACCGTACAAAGACCCCGGTTGACGCTCAGTAAAATAAAATTTATGGAGGATTTCAGAACATGGATTTCAGTTTAGATAAGAAACATGAAATGGCGAGAACTCTGTTCAGAGATTTCGCAGAAAACGAAGTAAAACCTCTGGCTCAGGAAGTTGATGAGACAGAAGTATTCCCACAGGGAACAGTTGATAAAATGGCAAAATTTGGTTTCATGGGAATTCCGGTACCAAAGGAGTACGGCGGACAGGGATGTGACCCATTAACCTATGTTATGTGTGTAGAAGAGTTATCTAAAGTTTGTGGTACAACAGGTGTTATCGTATCTGCACATACTTCTCTTTGCATCGACCCAATTATGACTTACGGTACAGAAGAGCAGAAACAGAAATATGTAAAGCCACTTGCAACAGGTGAGAAGCTTGGTGCATTCGCGTTAACAGAGCCGGGTGCTGGTACAGATGCCCAGGGAGCACAGACCAAGGCTGTATTAGATGGTGATGAGTGGGTATTAAACGGATCTAAATGCTTTATTACAAACGGTAAAGTTGCAGACGTTTATATCGTAATCGCAATCACAAGTGTTACCGAAGATAAGAGAGGAAGAAAGAAGAAGAACTTCTCTGCATTCATCGTGGACAAGGGAGCTCCTGGATTCTCCTTCGGAACAAAAGAAAAGAAAATGGGTATCCGTGGATCATCTACATACGAGTTAATCTTCGAAGACTGCAGAATTCCAAAGGAAAATCTGTTAGGACCAGAAGGAAAAGGATTCCCAATCGCTATGCATACTCTGGATGGCGGACGTATCGGTATCGCAGCTCAGGCACTTGGTATTGCAGAAGGTGCATTAGACAGAGCAGTTGCATACACCAAAGAAAGAAAACAGTTTGGTCGTTCTATCGCTCAGCAGCAGAATACCCAGTTCAAGCTTGCTGATATGGCAACCAGAATTGAAGCAGCTCAGATGCTGGTTTACAAAGCTGCTATGGCTAAAGCAACACAGAAGGTATATTCTGTAGAAGCAGCAAAAGCAAAATTATTCGCAGCAGAAACCGCAATGGCAGTTACTACAGAAGTAGTTCAGTTATTCGGTGGATACGGATACATCAGAGAATACGATGTAGAGCGTATGATGCGTGATGCTAAGATTACAGAGATCTACGAAGGAACAAGCGAAGTTCAGAGAATGGTTATTTCTGGCGCATTATTAAAATAGTTTCTGACAGATCGGCGCAAAAGGATTTTAAACGAAAAATCATGGCGCACACAAATTAAAAATATAAGGAGTGAATATACCGTGAAAATAGTTGTATGTGTAAAACAGGTACCAGATACAAAAGGCGGAGTAAAATTTAATCCGGATGGTACTTTGGATAGAGCTGCAATGCTCACTATCATGAACCCAGATGACAAAGCAGGTCTGGAAGCAGCATTAAGATTAAAAGATCAGTACGGTGCAGAAGTTACTGTACTTACCATGGGACTTCCAAAGGCTGATGAAGTTCTTCGTGAAGCAATGGCAATGGGCGCTGACAAGGGAATCCTTGTAACAGACCGTGTATTAGGTGGTGCAGATACCTGGGCTACTTCTACTACAATCGCTGGTGCATTAAGAAACCTTGACTATGATTTAATTATCACAGGCCGTCAGGCTATCGATGGAGATACCGCACAGGTTGGTCCTCAGATCGCAGAGCATCTTGGACTTCCGGTCATTTCCTATGCACAGGATATCAAAGTAGAAGGTGACAGCGTAATCGTTGAGCGTCAGTTTGAAGATGGATATCATGTATTAAAAGCAAAAATGCCTTGCTTAGTGACAGCATTATCTGAATTAAACGAGCCGCGTTACATGACTCCAGGCGGAATCTTCGATGCATTTGACAAAGAAGTAACTGTATGGGGCAGAGCTGACCTTAAAGACGTAGATGATTCTAACCTTGGTCTGAAAGGTTCACCGACCAAAATCGCAAAAGCATCTGACAAAGTCCGTAAAGGTGCAGGCGAGAAGGTTGCTCTCGATACCGACGAAGCAGTATCTTACTTAATTGGCAAATTCAAAGAGAAACATATCATCTAATAAAAATAAGGAAAAGTGGTGAATAAAATGGGTTTAGAAGAGTATAAAGGAGTATTTGTCTTTGCGCAGCAGGTAGACAACACATTAAATGGTGTTGCTTTTGAGTTACTTGGAAAGGGCAAAGAACTTGCAAAAGATTTAAATACAGAAGTAACTGCAGTATTAATTGGTTCTGATGTGAAAGGTCTTGCAGATCAGCTTGCTGAGTACGGCGCTGATAAAGTTATCGTAGTAGATGATCCGGAACTGAAGAACTACAGAACAGAGCCATATGCACATGCATTAGCATCTGTAATCAACGAATTCAAACCAGAAGTTATGTTAGTTGGTGCAACAGCAATCGGTCGTGACCTTGGTCCTACTGTATCTGCAAGAGTTGCAACAGGTCTGACAGCTGACTGTACTGTTCTTGAGATTGGTGATTTCCCAATCAATCCGGTTGGAAACCAGGAGCAGAAACACAATCAGTTACTGATGACCCGTCCTGCATTCGGTGGAAATACCATCGCAACAATTGCTTGTCCGGATAACCGTCCTCAGATGGCTACTGTACGTCCAGGCGTTATGCAGAAAATTGCTCCAATCAAAGGTGCAAAAGCAGAAGTTATCGAGTTCAATCCAGGATTTACACCAAACAACAGATATGTTGAAATCATGGATATCGTAAAAGAAGTTAAGAATACAGCAAACATCATGGACGCTAAGATCTTAGTATCCGGTGGTCGTGGAGTTGGTTCTAAAGAAAACTTCAAACTGTTAGAGGACTTAGCAGAAGTTCTTGGTGGAACAGTAAGCTGCTCCCGTGCAGTTGTAGAGAATGGATGGCTTCCAGTTGACTTACAGGTAGGTCAGACAGGAAAGACAGTTCGTCCTCAGATTTACTTTGCAATCGGTATTTCCGGAGCAATCCAGCATGTAGCTGGTATGGAAGATTCTGATCTCATCATCGCAATCAACAAAGACGAAGATGCTCCAATCTTCGACGTTGCAGATTACGGTTTAGTAGGAGACTTAAACAAGATCGTTCCAGCTCTTACAAAAGCTTTAAAAGAGGAAATGGCTGCAAAATAATCCGTTTACGGATGTAATATTTCATCTTGGATGAGTCTCATTTGAGATGTGTGATAAAAGGGTGTCATGCAAACCGGAAGATTTGTGTGATGCCCTTTTTATGCACCTGACGGGAAATTTGCAAAGTATGTTGCCTGTAGTTAAACCGCAGGTATTTTTTTGGGTACATACATTGTATACAGTGGAAAAAAGTGGTATTCTAAACAAGGTTTGCAGGAAACTGTTTTGGCAGTGTGGCAGACAAATAATATTGCGGCATCGGCAGACAGATGCAGAAAAGAGGAAGAGACTATGAATAGAAGTAGCAGAACAGTGAAACTCGTTGAGATGGCTCTGTTGGTTGCAATCATTCTGATTCTGGCTTTTACCCCACTTGGTTATATTAAGACACTTGGTCTGGAAATTACATTGATTGTAGTTCCAGTTACAATTGGTGCCATTATTTTAGGACCATTGGGCGGAGCAGTATTAGGAGCAGTATTTGGAATCACAAGCTTTATTCAGTGCTTTGGGATGAGTCCTTTTGGAGCAGTACTCCTTGGCATCAATCCATTCGGAACCTTCGTGGTATGTGTAGTATCAAGAATTCTGATGGGCTGGTTGACCGGACTTATCTATAAGGGATTATCCAAATTCCCGAAGATGAAGAACTGGAAGATTTTAATTGCCAACCTGGCAGGACCAATCTTAAATACCTTTTTCTTCATGTCAACACTGGTAATCTTTTTCTTCAGCTCCGATTACATACAGTCACTGGCAGGCGGATTAAATCCATTCCGTTTTGTCATTGCCTTTGTAGGTGTCAACGGACTGGTTGAAGCAGCAGCCTGCTTCGTGGTAGGAAGTGCAATTACCAAGGCATTGCAGGTTGCAATGAAAAATAAATAAAGAATATCTGCTTCAGATAAAAAGAGGAATGCTCTGTTTTCGTAATTAGAAAACAGAGCATTTTGTATGCTGGAAATTTGCTGAATATAAGAATGAAGTTATGAATTGTCATAACAAAAACGGTATTTACTGCCACAGATATATTCATATCCAACATGGATGAGCTCATTGTGAATATCATACATTTCTGTATGAAAAAGAAACAATGGGTCACCGGGTGAAATATGAAGAAGATTGGCTTGTTCCGTTGAGGCTTTTACTGCATCAATATAAGAATTCTGTGAACAACCAATGCAGATATCATATTTTTCACGAAATAGCTGATACAGAGAGCTATCTAAAGGTTCTGTCAGCAAAAATGAAAATTTGTGACATGGATAATAATTGTTCTCAATCATAATAGGTGTTGCATCTGCATATCGAATACGTTGGATATAAACAATAGAATCGCCCTCAAAGAGTTCAGCATTATCAAGATGATACTGTTCATATGGTATGACTTCACGTTTGGTTACAATAGTAGATGCCTCCATTTGATTGGCTTTGCATGCATCGGAAAAACTGAGAGTATGTTCCAGTTTACGAAAAATTTTCCGCTCTTTTACAAAGGTTCCTTTTCCCTGTTTCTTAATTAAGACCCCTTCATTACATAATTCAGTAATTGCACGCCTTATGGTAATACGGCTCACATGATATAGTTCAGACAATTCAGTTTCTGTCGGGATTTGCTGACCGGAAATATAAATTCCTTTTTTTATTTGTTCGAGTAAATCATTTTTTAACTGTTCAAACAGTGGTATATCACTGGTTGTGTTCAATTTCATAATAATATCACCTCACAAACATTATAATAACATATAATGTTTTGCATAACAATATGAATTTAAAAAACATCATATTGAAAAGATTATGTGAAAAATTGTATAAAAAGTAATAAAAAGTAAAGGGAAAGTATAAAAAATAGATAATAAAATGTTGAGAATGCTGAAAGTGATTTGAGAAAAAGAAACAATATTGCAATATAACGTTATATGATGATATAATCAATTTAACAAAAGGAGGTGGAAAAATGCAAAAAGAAGCAGACAAGATATTTCAATCAACCTGTATTTTTGATTCTGTTTCAGAAGAGGCATATCCAGGATATGTGGCAATAAAAGGAAAACAGATTCTTGAAGTCGGATGTGGAGATATCCCAAATGAACTGGTGGGTGAATCTACTGAAGTTGTGGACTATGGAGAGGGAACCATTTGCCCGGGATTTGGTGATACCCATACATTTTTCACAGGATATGTAGTGGATTATCTTGGTGTGGATTTATCAGAAGCAGTTAATCTGAAACAAATAGTTGAACGGTTATCAGAAAATCTGGAAATGAATCCGGAGACGGTCGTTTTATTTGGAAATCATTTACAACCGGAGCTGGCAGAAAAAATAAATAAGGGAGGTGAATTGGAACAGGTTAAAAGACCGGTTATTTTATTTACTGCTGGACATGGGTATTGTGCTATGAACAAAGTTGCAGAAGAAGTGTTTGGGTTTACACCAGATACATGCGGAAGTTCAGAGGCAATTTATAAAATTATGAAAATTTATCTGAATGATAGAGATTTTATTATTCCACAGTTTAAGGCATATATGTCTATGTTAAACAGCCATGGGATAACATCTGTAAAAGAAATGGGATTTGATAATTTTTATGGATTTACAGATATATTGGCTGAATTGGAACAGAAAGCAGAATTGAGCCTTCGGATTTCCTTTATGTCACAACCAGTAGGAAAGAAAATGGATTTAGCATATGGAAAAGAAATGAAGAAGAAATATCATTCTGATTTTTTAAGGTTTTCCGGTTATAATCAGATGACAGATGGATTGATTGTCTCAGAAGAGGCAGATCTGATGGAGCCATATGAGGGAAAAGATTATTGTTGCCAAAAGAATATTGATTATGCATTATTAGAAGAAGATGTACTTACAGCAGACCGTGAAGGATTCAGATTTACATTGCATTCTGAAGGGGATGGTTCCTTCCATAAAATTCTTCAGATTTATGATAAATGTGAAAAGGAAAATGGAAGATTAAAGAATCGACATGGAATTACTGATTTGGAATTGACGGGTGCAGTGGACGAAGAAAAAATGGCACAGCTTGGAGTCTTTGGTGAGATTTATACACAGGTTTATAAGTTGGATTCCTGTGAAAATTGGAAACAAGACTATGATGAAAAACTTGGTAGCAGGCGGAGCCGTTATATGAATTATCGTTCAATGGCAGATCATGGTGTGATTTTAAGTGGTGCAACGGATCTTCCGATGTTAATACCGGATATACCTGAGGCAATTTATTATGGATGCGGAACCTATGCCGCAGATGGAAAAGAACCGGTTCAGCCGGAAAATGGTCTGACAATACCGGAAATGTTAAAAACCTGGACAATTGGAAGCCAGTATGCCATGGAACAGGAACATATATTAGGAACGCTGGAAAGCGGTAAGCAGGCTGATATAGTAGTTTTTGACAGGAATCTTTTCAAAACAGATATTGAAGAAATTCGAAAGGCACATGTTTTAAGAACCATATGTGCTGGACAGGATGTTTATAAAGAAATGGAGAATAGGTAAAGGAGGTTTTGCGATGAGTGACAAAACAAAAGCACATTTGAGTGCAAAAACGTTATGGGTACTTTTTATTCTGGGACTTGTAAATGCAGTTATGTATTGTTTCCCTTATATCAGATATGTGTTTTATGATCAGCAGATTGCAGCTATGGGAATTACAAATACCCAGTCAGGAATTTTAATGACAATTTATGCGGCAGCAAATACGATTACATTGATTCCCGGTGGAATATTAGCTGATAAGTGGTCTGTGAAAAAATGTCTAGTAGGCTCTATTCTGGGTTCTGTAGTTATCGGAATTATTTATGCACTTACCATGAATTTTGCAGTAGCCTGCGTATTATGGGCTGGACTTGGTGTGTCTACAATTTTTGTATTCTGGGCAGCAATAACCAAAGCAGTAGGTCAGGTTGGCACAGCAGAAGAGCAGGGAATGTGTTATGGAATTTATTATGCTGCATCAGGTATTATTTCTGCAATTTTAAATGCAGTATGTTTACAGGTAAGCCGTTTATCAGATGACCCATCTACTTCCTTTAGTATTGCAGTATGGGCAATGGTAGCATTTACAGCAGTTGCTTTAATTCTGACAATGATATTTTTTAAAGAAAAAAGTATTACACAGACAAAATCTTCTGATGAAGAATTTAAAATTAAATATGTCGGTGAAGCGTTAAAGAATCCGATGACCTGGCTCTTTTCACTGATGGTATTATGTGCATATGGTCTGTATACAAGTGTATCCTATTTTTCACCATATCTGACGGATGTACTTGGTATACCGTTGGTACATTCATCTTTTATCAGTATTGTGAGAAGTAATCTTATGAACCTTTTATGTCCGATTGGTGGAATTATCGTAGATAAGATTTTTAAATCTTCTACAAAATGGTATATTACTGCATTTGGAATTACAATTGTGATTTATGGTGGAGTATTGATAATGCCATCCAACATCAGTCCGGTACTGGCAACAATTGTTTCTTTGTTACCAAGTGCAATTGGTATGATGCTTTACGGAGTAATCTGGTCGGGATTACAGGAATGTAAATTTAAACCGATATATGCAGGAACTGTAATTGGAATTGCATCTATTATCGGATATTTGCCAGATTCTTTTTACTATATAATTTTTGGAAAGTGGATGGATAAATTTGGAAATAATGCTTATCCAATGATTTTTGGCTTCCTGATGGGAACTGCTGTACTTGGTATGGCTATAACAATTTTAATGAGAAAACTGATTAAGAAAAATAACTAAGAAAGAAGGTATTTAAAAATGCATGCATCAGAATTTAACGTAGAAAAATTTGTTGATATAATTGAAAAGGAAAATGGAACAATCAGTGAAGTATATTTTGTGGCCTGTGGAGGCTCTCTGGTTGACCTTTATTCTTCATGTTACTTTATTAACCGAGAATCATCCACCATGACAGCAGAGTGGATTACCAGTAAAGAATTTGTTTTAACCCCTCCAAAGAAACTTGGAAAACACTCTGTTGTCATTATCTGTTCACATGGTGGAAATACAAAAGAAACGGTAGAAGCAGCAGAACTTGGTGTAAAGGAAGGTGCATTTGTAATTACATATACACATACACCGGGCAGTGCCTGCGACAGTGAAAAATTCCATGCAATTGTCTATGATTGGGAGCCGGAAACATTACAGAAGGATAGACCATTAGGATTAAATTACAGTATTATAAATGAGTTGATTCACAGACAGGAGCCGGAGTATAAACTTTATGAAGGAATGAAGGATGGAATCACTAAATGCGATGCAATTATCCGTAATGCAACAAAGAAGTTTCAGAATAAGGCATGGAATTTTGCAGAACATTATTATAATGCACCATTTTTATATATTATGGCATCCGGTTCTGCATATGCACAGGCATACGGATTTGCAATCTGTTCTCTTCAGGAGATGCAGTGGATGGACTGCTGTTATCTTGATTCCGCAGAATATTTCCATGGACCATTTGAGGTAACAGATAAAGACCATATTTATATCCTCTTAAAATCGGTAGGAAAAACAAGAATGATTGATGAAAGAGCAGAAGTATTTTTAAATAAATATGCGGAAAAATATGAGATTATTGATGCAGCAGATTGTGGAATGGATGCAATAGATGATTCCTGCGTAGATTATTTTAATGCTCCATTGTTCTATGAAATGAGCGTGTTATACCGTACTGCAATTCAGAATAAGAGCGGACACCCATTGGATATGCGCCGGTATATGGGAGTTGTAGAGTACTAGACGAAAGGAGAAACAGTATGAAATATGACGTAAGTGTGGTAGGCTTTGGGGATAACGTGGTAGATATTTATACTCACGAGAATGTACAGTATCCAGGTGGAAATTGTGTAAATCTTGCTGTGTATGCCAAAATGTTTGGTGCAAAAAGGTGTGCCTATATGGGCTATTTTGGTACTGATAAAAATGCAGATCATGTTATTTCTGCGTTGAGGGAAGAACAGATTGAACTGGTAAAGTGTAAGAAAATTGAGGGAGAAAATGGTTATTCCAGATGTACCTTAGAAGATGGTGACCGTGTATTCTTAGATTATAATGAAGGTGGAGTCCGGAGCAGACATATTTATGATCTGGATGAATTTGACTTGGAATATCTTGCAGAATTTGATCTGGTACACAGTGGAAATTACTGTTATATGGAGTCACAGCTTCCAAAGATTAAAGCAGCCGAACTTCCATTATCTTTTGATTTCTCGGATGATTCTGAACCGGAATATTATGAAAAAATAGCACCATTAGTAACATATGCATTTTGCTCCTTTGATGGAACGGATGATGAAGTAAAAAAACACCTTAAGAAAGTAGCCTCTTATGGACCGAAAATTGTGTGTGCATCCAGAGGCGCAAAAGGTTGTATGCTTTATGCAAATAATGAGTTTTTTGAGCAACCGGCATATCCGATTGAAAAAGCAATAGATACTATGGGTGCAGGAGACTCACTTATTACAACTTTTATGGTAGGTTATCTTGACCGTAAGAAAAAAGGTATAGATGATAATGTTTCAATCAAAGAGAGTATAAAAGAGGCTGCAAAGTTTGCAGCAAAAGTATGCCAAATGGAGGGTGCTTTTGGACATGGAAAGGAAGTTCAGATAGATGCTTTAAAAACAAAATAAAAGAATAAAAAACGAATCGTAACACATACTATTCCGGAAAATACAGGAAATGAGGCGGAATAGTATGAAGCATAAGACGTATCGTATCTGCCTCCTTTCACTGGTGATAATTGCCGTGATAGGAGGCATTCTTTATTATACCAATGAAAATGGAAATAAAAGTACGAAGAGCGAAGGAACATTTGTAACAAAATTCGTAGAAAGGATGCCATTTTCATGAGTAGTCAGCAGACAAGTCTTTATATTAAAATCGAAAAGAATTCCATGGTCAAAGACCGCCATGTCAAGTTATCGGATGTTGCCAGGATGACAGGAACGGATGAAGCAATGATACGTCAGTTGAAGCAGATGAAAATCTATTCCTTTCCACAGAAAGCAAAGAAAACAGAATATGTTCAGGTGATGACTTCCTTAAAAATTTTTGAAATGATACAGGCACAGTATCCCCATGTGGACATTACCAATGAAGGAGAAGCGGATTTTGTGATTGAATATGAACCGGCATTGCAGCCTTCCAAAACAGCAGAGTATGCAAAAACGGCTGTTTTATGTGTGCTGGTTTTCTTTGGAGCGGCGTTTACCATCATGGCATTTAATAATGACATTTCTGTGACGGAACTGTTCCAGAAGCTTTATTATCAGGTGATGGGGAAAGAATCCACCGGCATTACGGAGCTGGAAATCTGCTATAGCATTGGTCTGCCTGTGGGAGTTATCATTTTCTTTAACCATTTTGGAAATAGCAAGATAACAAACGACCCGACACCAATCCAGGTGGAGATGCGTAAGTACGAAAAAGATGTAGATGATACTTACATTGCCAACTGCGGACGGGGAGGCAAGACGATTGATGTGGATTAGACATGTTTTCCTAGGACTGGCAGGACTGACCGCCGGCGCTGCGGTGGCTGGAGGAACCTTTGCATTTCTGATTATGTTAAATATCATTCCCCGGATGATTGGAAAGACGAAGACTGCCGCCCGGATTTGTCTTTACGAGAATATGATTGTATTAGGTGGAATCGGAGGAAACCTCTTATCAGTTTTCCTTATGATGCGGATTCCGCTGGGACATATTTTTCTTGGAGCATATGGAATCTGTGCAGGATTATTCGTGGGCTGTGTGGCAGTAGCATTGGCGGAAATTTTAAAGACCTTCCCGGTTATCTTCCGCAGAACGAAAGTAAAAGTGGGATTGTGGGTGATACTCTGGTTTATGGCATTGGGAAAGACAGCAGGTTCACTTTTCTATTTTATAAGACAGTTATCAGATTCATGAAGTAAAAACACTGTAAAGGGTAAAAATAGTGAGAAAAGATAATTAACAGGAAATTGGTGTCAACAATATGCGGTTCGGGTTGATGTTTTCCTCGGGATGTTATAAAATGAAAATATAAAAATCCGTAAGGAAGAAGTGAAAAAATGATACAGTCAATTGCACGTCAGAGTGTTGTAATCAAATGTAATCTGCAGGCATCTATCATGATGGGAAACTATGAATTCTATTATGCGGCGGGTCTTGCATACAAACTGACCGGAAATATGGCAACAGAGATTTTACAACCACAGCAGTTAATTGAAGAGGTCAACCGGATGCTGGCAGACTATATGACAGATGATGTGCGGGAGCAGCATCTGATTCGGATGTTAAAAGATTACGAACCGGATGATAAACTAGATGAACAAATGCGTGAATTATTTCAGGAGGGACAGACAGAACAGCGTTTGTGGCAGGAATAGGAAGCGATGATATGGGGAAGAAATTTACAATTGGGGTATTGATTGGAAATGTGCATACAGCACATCCGAAGGACCTGATGAGAGGGATTCGGGCAGCAGCAAGCGGGATGGATGTTAATGTGATTTATTTCCTGGGAACGCAGAGTGTGCGTTTTAACCAGAAATTTGCACTGGAGGATTTTGATTATCAGTATAATACCGTCTATGATTATGCAAAATTAGCGAAAGTAGATGTATTGATTATAGCATATGGCTCTCTTTGCATTTTTCAGAAAAATGAAGATAAACAGGCATTTCTGGATAAATTTGCAGGAATACCATATGTACTGTTAGAAGATGCGACGGATGATCCACGGGGTATCTATGTCATGGTGGATAACTTTGGTGGTATGCAAAAATGTGTGGAGCATCTTATTATAGAACATCATTTAAAGCATCTGGTTTATCTTGGGGGACCGGAAGACAATCAGGATGCCATAGAGCGGAAAGCAGCATTTTTAAATGTTATGGCAGAACATCATCTGCCCGTGACGCCGGAAATGATGGCGGTAGGAGATTATTCGGAATTCGTGGATAATCTTGTAGAACAGCTGCTAAAGGACAATCCGGATGCCGAAGCAATTATATCAGCTAATGATGAAATGACAGTGCCGTGTTATCGTGTATGCAAAGCCCATGGACTCCGGATAGGAAAAGACATTTTGATTACCGGTTTTGATGATGTGGAGAGGGCGCGTTATAGTAATCCACCATTGACGACTGTCTCCCAGGATGCTTATAAAATGGGGCAGATAGCGGTAGAAAAGGCAGTAGATATCTGTGCAGGCAGACCAGTGGAATCTGTCCGGTTGGATGCAGAACTTATAATCCGGGAATCCTGTGGCTGCAAAGTAACACGAAGAGCGAAAGAAAAGGCAGATGAGAAAACAGAGCTGCTTCATATTATTGATGAATTAAGGCTTTTTCAGCATAAATCGTGGCTTGGACCATTTCTGATCCGGGACCTGATGCAGGAAGCAGAGAATGAGAAATCTTTCTACCGGAAAAGTGGAGAAGTATTTTATCATCTGGGTATACGCAGTTCCCTGCTTTATCTGTTGGAGCAGCCGGTTACCCATGAAAATGGACAGAAATGGAAGATGCCCCAAAGGATGTATTTAACTATGCACCAATACAGGGAAAATATTCAGGTATTTGAGAAAAAGGAACGTCCATATATAGATGGAAGCTTTGGTGTACCGGATTGTTGTAGCTCCGGTGAAGATCATTTTTCTTATATCAGCTTTCTATTAATTGATGGAAAGCGGCAGTACGGACTATTGATGCTTGAGATTGAACCGGAAGAGATTTCTTTTTATTATATACTGGCATTGCAGCTTGGAACATCTCTCCGCTTTCTGGAAGCAAATATTAAACAGAAAAAATATCGTGACCGTCTGCGGGAAAAGAATGAAGTATTAAATTTTATTGCAATTTACGATGAACTGACCGGAATCTATAACCGTAGGGGACTGATGGAGAGTCTGGTCCGGTTTAATCAGGATAATTTAGGAAAAAAAGCCTGTCTTATGATAGCGGACCTTGACCATTTAAAGGAAATCAATGATAATTTTGGTCATGCGGAAGGAGACTGCGCAATTCGGACAGCAGCAGGAATTGTAAAAGAAGTCTTTGGACAGTATGGAGATGTGGGAAGATTCGGAGGGGACGAATTTGCAGGCATTGTAAGATATAGTGAGATGGAAGAGAAGGAACAGCTCATTTACAATATTCACCAGAAATGTGAACAGTACAATGAACATTCCATGAAACCGTATTATGTTGGAATTTCAGTTGGAGTAGTAGAATTTGTCTGTGAAAAGAAGATTGATTTTATTGAGATGTTTAAGCATGCTGATGAATATCTGTATGAGGAAAAAAAGAAACGGCGCAAGACAGTCTGCCGTAATGTAAATTTCGAGAATTCGTAATAAGCCGGTGTTGAAAAACAAACGAAAATATGCTAGAATAAAGCAAATCATATGGTAACGTTTCCATGCAAATGAAGACGTAAAGAGCGGACAGAAACAGCGGGGAGAAAGATATGCTTACAATTGGAAAAACGGGGTAATACGGATGAAGACAAGAAAGCAGTTGGAAGTAAAGAAAGAGAAGCTTAAGAAAGTAAAGCCAAAAAAGGAAAAGTTAAAGAAAGAAAAGGTAAGAAAACCGAAGAAAGAACGGATTAAGAAGGAAAGACCGGCAAAACAGACGGAAAGAAAGCCACAGCCGAAGAAAACAGGTAACAGTAGAAAGGCTGCGAAGGATAAGGGAATGGGGCTTCGTGGCATTCAGGTGAAATTAATCGGGGCATTTATGATTCCGGTTATCCTGTTTGTTATCATCGGTTTTATGATTTATTCAAAGTGCAGTACTACCTTGAATAGTACATACGAGGCTTCTGCAAATACCAGTGTTGGTACATTGGAAGAGTATCTCGGACTTGGTTTTGAGAATATTGAACTGATGGCAACACGTCTTTCTATTAATTCTGCAATTACAAGTTATTATACAGGTTCAGAAGTAAAGTCAGAGTCTATGCTGATGGATACAAAGGTTGCATTGAGCAATGAATCTACTGCAGACAAATTCATCGATCACATTATAGTTTGTGCGAAGAGTGGAACAGCATGCAGTGAAAAGGGTGCAATCCGTGGAGATGTATATAATGCGTTTGTTGAGTCGGAAGAAGGAAAGAATGTAGAGTCTGAGATTGGCATGGGAAGTATGTGGATCAGCAGCCACCCAGCCATTGATGAAGTCACCGGATATGACAGTGATGAGTATGCATTATCTCTTGTTACCGTTCTTAAGAATAATAGCAATAAATCTGTTGGATATATCATCATTGATGTTAAGACAAGCTTTATCCAGGATATATTAGATAATGCACAGATTAGTGATAACAGCATCAAGGGCTTTGTATTAGAGGATGGAAGCCAGGTGTTAAGTGGAGATAGTGATATAAAATTTACAGATACGGACTTTTATCAGGAAGCATTAGCAGGAGAAAATCTGCAGGGTTCTAAAGAAGTGTCTTATGAGGGCGCAGATTATCTGTTTACATACAGCAGGATTGAAGGTACGAATATGCTGGTATGTGCCATGGTTCCGCAGAAAGAGATTATGGCAGGTGCACAGGCGATTCTCAGATATACGTTAATTGCCGTAGCAATATGTGCAGTTATTGCAATCGTGGTAGGTTCCGTTCTTGCAAGCGGAATTTCCAAAGCAATCCGTAAGGTTAACCGTGTCTTAAAAAAGACCTCCGATGGAGATTTGACCGGACAGATCAGCATGAAGCGTAAGGATGAGTTTAATGTGTTGTCATCCAGCATTACCAATATGATTGGCAGTATGAAGGATCTGATTCTCAAGATGACCAATGTCAGCGGTCATGTTTCTGATTCGGCAGTCCAGGTAGGAACCAACTCCGAAGTTTTATTGGAAGTAACAAAGAATATTACGGAAGCAGTGGATTATATCAACAGTGGTATTTCCCAGCAGGCACAGGATACGGAAAGCTGCCTGGAGCAGATGAATGGTCTGGCAGAAAGAATCAATGTTGTACATGAGAATACTGATGAAATCAGCGAAATTGCCCAGGAAGCCCAGGGAGCAATTGAAAATGGTATGGTTATCGTAGCAAACCTTGGTGAAAAAGTTCAGGGTACAACGGAAGTAACAGAGACCATCATCCGGGAAATCAGAGAACTGAACAAAGAATCTATTGCAATTAACAGCATCATTGGAACAATCAATGAGATTGCAGAACAGACCAATCTTTTGTCCTTAAATGCATCAATTGAGGCGGCGAGAGCCGGTGAAGCAGGAAGAGGATTTGCAGTAGTTTCTGAAGAAATCCGTAAACTGGCAGAACAGTCCGGAAATGCGGGTAATCAGATTGGTGAGATTATCAATCATATTCAGGAACGTCTGGCAGCTACCATCGAGACAGCTGGGCTTGCAGGCGAGAGCGTTGCATTCCAGACAGAAGCATTGAATAATACCGTTGATGTATTTAAGAATATCAGTCAGCAGGTAAGCAAGCTGGCAGAGGATGTTGAGAAGATTACCCAGAGTGTGGGGGGTATCGAACAGGCAAAAGAAGATACCATGAATGCCATCGAAAGTATTTCAACAACCTCTAACCAGACAGAATCTGCATCTGAAGAACTTGCCCGTAGTACAGAGAAACAGTTACAGGCAGTAGAAGTATTAAATGATGCGGTAAAACGGCTTCAGATGGATGCAGAGGATCTGGATACATCAGTAAGTATCTTCAAGGTACAGTAAGGAATATAATCCGGCAGTCAGGTTTCTGGCTGCCGTTTTTTTTGCAAAGAATCCGTAAGAAGCTGCCAGTGACAGGTTCTGTAGGACGAGCTTGATATTATGGCATAGAATACATATAATAAAAGTCAGAGTATTTCAAAAGTTTGAGAAATCTAAGAAGTTGAGATAGAAAAGAGGAGAAATAAATATGCAGACAGGAAAAGCAATTTCAGTTCCGGCAATTCTGAAAGTCGGAAATGGCACGTTAAATCAACTGGGAAGTTATTTAAAGGGAGAAGGTCTAAAACAGGTAGTTATTTTCCTTGGAAATGGTTTGATTGATATGTTTGGTGAGACTGTAATGGAATCACTGAAAAAAGAAGAAATTACAGTATTGGAGTATAGCGAACTGGATACCGTTGATATTGATGATATTATAACGCTTGCATTTTCCATGCCGAATAAAACGCAGGCAGTTATTTCAATTGGTGGCGGAAAAGTAATCGATGCCGGAAAATATGCCGCATTTTTAAGAAATATTCCATTTATCAGCGTACCGACCTCCAGCTCCAGTGATGGATTTTCTAGTGCCAGCGCCTCCCTTTTGGTGCATGGCAAGAGAACTTCGGTTCCGGCAAAACTGGCTTATGGCATTGTGGTGGATACGCAGATTATCCGCACGGCACCGGAGAAATTTATTTATTCCGGTATCGGAGATATGATTTCAAAAATCACAGCATTATATGACTGGATTTATGAGGAAAAATGTGGTTACTCTACGGTAAATGATTTTGCGGTTATGATAGCGAAGAAAGCGGTGAACAGTTTTGTCCGGACTCCATATCAGAGCATAAAGGATGAATTGTTTTTAAAAGAACTGGTGGATTCTCTAGCCATGAGCGGAATTGCCAATGAAATAGCCGGAAGCAGCGCACCGACCAGTGGAAGCGAGCATTTGATTTCCCACGCACTGGACAAATTATTGGAAGCACCACAGTTACACGGTATTCAGGTCGGCATTGCAACCTATATCATGAGCAAGGTGCACAATCACAGATATGTGCGGGTACAGACCGTATTGGAAGAGACCGGATTTTTTGATTTTGCAGCAACACTTCAGATGAAAAAGAGCGATTTCCTTGCGGCAATTGATTTGGCACCGTCTATTAAGCCATTCCGTCACACTTACCTTCACGAAGAAAAATACCGGGAAGAAGCAAAACGCCTGGTGAGAGAAGATGAAATCTTAAATCGTATATTGGTTGACTGACATTCATAAGGAACTGCCGGGCATCCGTAAGAAGCTGCCGGTGTATGTATAAAAGAAACAATTTTTGCCATACTAAGAGAAAAATATTATATTATTTAGGAAGGTTTTAGCATGGCAAAAAGTGAATCAGAAAAAGATATGCGGCAAAAAAATGAAAATCTGAATAAAACAGTACAGGAGCAGGATGTTGCGGAAAGAAACCAGGCATATAACGAATATGTAAAGCAGGTAACACCAACGCATAATCTTGCCCTGAAAATGTTAAAAGCATTTGTGACCGGCGGAATTATTTGTTGTATTGGCCAGGTGATTTTAAATATTGCACAGAACGCAGGACTGGATAAAGATACTTCCGGCGGCTGGTGCAGTATGATCCTTGTCCTCATGAGCGTAATTCTTACCGGTCTTAATATTTATCCATCAATTGCAAAATTTGGCGGGGCAGGAGCCCTCGTTCCAATTACCGGATTTGCCAATTCAGTGGCGGCTCCTGCCATCGAATTCAAAAAGGAAGGACAGGTCTTTGGGATTGGCTGCAAAATTTTTACCATTGCGGGTCCGGTAATCCTTTATGGAATCTTTACAAGCTGGCTACTTGGGGTCATATACTGGATATATCAGCTGATAGCGAGGTAAATTGGGCAAAATCGTTCAAAAACAAGAGAATTTTGCCCAAAAGAAGTAGAAAAGCAAGACTTTATCAAGGAAGAGGAGTCGTGTCCCGCGGTAAATTGGGCAAAATCGTTGAGGAACAAGAGAATTTTGCCCAAAAGGAGAAGAAAAGAGAGACTTCACCAAGGAAGAGGAGCCGTGCCCGGAGGCAGATTGGGCAAAATCATTGTGAAACAAGAGTGTTTTGCCCAAAAGAAGTAGAAAAGCAAGATTTTATCAAGGAAGAGGAGCCGTGTCCCGCGGTAAATTGGGCAAAATCGTTGAGAAACAAGAGAGTTTTGCCCAAAAGGAGAAGAAAAACAAATTCACAAAGTCAGCTTCCCGCTAATCCCCAAAATAGTAATGAATTAATTGCTCGGCATAAGCAGAATCAAAGGGATGCTCACTTGTTTCATAAGTAGTAATTAATTGAATGGATGGGATAATGTTATGTGCGGTGTAAAGCTGAAGCTTGGAAAAGACATTCTTTCGATAAGAAGGAAAATCCATCAGACCAAAATGCTCCCAGTAATAAAATGCTCCTGTTTTAGGATGACGAAGCGTGAAATCAGGGTGCAGGGTAGTTTCGCCTAAACACAGTGCACATTCATAACGAAAAGGAATACGGTTATGTGAGAGCAGTGTTGCAATCAGTGCTTCTGATTTGGAACGGACCATCAGACCGGAAGCAGATTTGTGAATCCGTTGTTCCGGGTATTTGATATTGTATTCAAAATCAGCATTCATCCATTGATTTAATTCTGTGGAAATGGGTTGGAGGACAGTGTGAAATAATTCACAATAGGGAGAAGATTCTTGAAAAAGAGTTTCAATTTTAGAAGGATGTGAGGCAAGGGTGTCAATACAGGTGCGGATTGTCTGTCGCTCAAAAGAGAGGGACTGCAGTTTTAGTTCTAAATATTTTTTCCGGGCCATGACTTGAGCAAAATTTTTCTCTTTCTTGGGAATATAAAACTGTTGGGATAGAAGTTGATGATACCACTTGGTATAGTTGCCATTGTGGGTACAATAAAGAGTGCCGGGTGGCAGAGTGGAAAGTTCATCCTGAATGGCAGAGATTTGCTCCGTAAGATTCTTATAATGAGATAATAGTTTATTATAGATGTCAGTTTCTCCTTTCTCAAAAAGTTCAATGGAAATATTGAAAAATGTTGAAATTAATTGCTGCCATGGATTTATTACAGCATAACCGTAGATAGAAGTAAAGAAAAGAAACATGAAAAATTTCTGAAAAATACATAAAATGCCAGAACCTGGACATGCTAATCACAAAAAGGAGTGATGACATGTCTGAGGTAAAGGGAAAACAGAGTCTTCGCTTTGCGAAGACTCCTTTTATTTTAAATTCGGCATCGGTGGTCGGAAAGAAAGAAGGAGAAGGACCACTGGGAGAGTATTTTGATGTGATTGGAAATGATGACAAATTTGGATGTGAGTCATGGGAGGAAGCAGAAAGTACCTTGCAGAAGGAAGCAGCAACCCTGGCATTGGGAAAATCTGGGCTTACGCCGGAAGAAATCCGTTATATTTTTGCAGGAGACCTGTTGGGTCAGACTATAGCAACATCCTTTGGACTTCTCGACTTTGAAATTCCGTTGTTTGGAGTGTATGGCGCCTGCTCCACGGCAGGGGAATCCATGTCACTTGGAGCAATGTGCGTGGCGGCAGGATTTGCAGAAAATGTCCTGACGATTACATCCAGTCATTTTGCCAGCGCGGAGAAACAGTTCCGATTTCCGCTGGAATATGGGAATCAGCGTCCCATGTCGGCTACCTGGACGGTTACCGGAAGTGGTGCCTATGTATTGTCCACCCAACGGACTCATGTAAAAATCAGTGGAATCACCACCGGAAAAATTGTGGACTATGGAATTCATGATTCCTTAAATATGGGAGCAGCGATGGCTCCGGCAGCAGCAGATACCATAGCAGCACATTTTACGGATTTTGGAAGCAAGCCGGAAGAATATGACCGTATTATAACAGGGGATTTAGGAACTGTCGGACAGGAAATCCTATTTGATTTGCTAAAGAAAAAGGGCTATGACATCGAGAACAATCATTCAGATTGCGGAATCGAAATTTTTGATGCAAAAGAACAGGATACGGATGCCGGTGGAAGTGGCTGTGGCTGCAGTGCTTCTGTTTTATCTGCCTATTATCTTCCGAAGATTATTTCAGGGGAATGGAAAAAGGTGTTATTTGTGCCAACCGGAGCATTGCTTTCCACAGTAAGTTATAACGAAGGAAAAAATGTACCGGGAATTGCCCATGGAGTAATGCTTGAGTATGTGCCGTAACAAAAGCCTGGTAGATAATAAAAAGTAATAATAGTTTTGATAAGAATGATGGAAGAAAGGAAAAGAACACATGGATTATGTGAATGCATTCTGGGTAGGAGGCCTGATATGTGCCCTCTGCCAGATTTTAATGGAAAAGACGAAAATGCAGCCGGGACGGATTATGGTGCTATTGGTATGTTCCGGAGCTGTTTTGGGAGCAATCGGTGTATATCCGCCTTTCGTGGAATTTGCAGGGGCGGGAGCATCGGTGCCATTGTTAGGCTTTGGCAATACGCTGTTTAAGGGAATTAAGGAAGCAGTTGATACCAATGGATTTATCGGAATCTTCATGGGTGGATTTACGGCAACGGCGGTAGGAATCTCTGCTGCATTGGTATTTGCCTATCTGGCATCCCTGATATTTGAACCAAAGATGAGAAAGTAGAAAATCCACACAGAAGATGCATAGAAAAGGATAGGTTGGAAACAATAAACTTGAAATCAATAAAAAGGAGATATTGAACATGAAGAAATTAAGAAAACTGGTGTTGACCATGATGGTAGTGTGCCTCTTTGGCAGCATGGCAGCCTGTGGTAATAGAAATGGAAATGAGGAAAATACCACGGAAAACGGAGCAGGAAGTAACAATACTACCAATAAGAATGACACAGACAATAAGAATAACACAAATGACAAGAATAATCGTGACAATACCACAAACAATGGAGATAATGGCGACGGTGTGGTAAATGATGTGACAGACGGAGTAGTAGATGGTGCAGAAGATATTGTAGATGGTGTGGATGATGCAGTAGATGATGCCGGAACCGGAATTAAAGATGCTGTGGATGATGCAACAACCGGAACCAATGGAAATGGTAATAATGCAAAAACAGCAAGATAGTTTTGAATAAAGATTTTTAAATGAAAAAAACAGGATTGAAAACTCAATGAAAAGTTTTCAATCCTGTTTTGTATAATATGAGTACCACGATGACTCATATAAAATTGTTTCTCTTGGTGAAAAACTTATTTGTCATCAATACTGTAGTTTGGTGCTTCTTTTGTGATATGAATGTCATGTGGATGACTTTCCTTTAAGGAAGCAGCAGTAATCTTAACGAAACGGCCTCTTTCCTGTAATTCTGGAATAGTAGGACATCCGCAGTAACCCATACCGGAACGGATACCACCGATTAACTGGAATACGGTATCCTCAAGACTTCCCTTGTAAGCCACACGTCCTTCAACACCTTCTGGAACAAGCTTCTTAGCACCTTCCTGGAAGTAACGGTCTTTGCTTCCGTTTTCCATAGCTGCAAGAGAACCCATACCACGGTAAACCTTGTATTTTCTTCCCTGATATAATTCGAAGGTTCCAGGAGCTTCGTCACATCCTGCGAACATACTTCCCATCATACATACATTACCGCCGGCAGCTAAAGCCTTGGTCATGTCTCCGGAGTACTTGATACCACCATCGGCGATGATTGGAATACCATATTCTTTTGCAACTGCAAAGGCATCCATGACAGCAGTAATCTGAGGAACACCAATACCTGCAACCACACGGGTAGTACAGATAGAACCAGGTCCGATACCAACCTTAACAGCATCAGCACCAGCTTCGATTAAGGCTTTGGTTGCTTCGCCGGTTGCTACATTACCAGCGATAACCTGAAGATCAGGATAAGCAGCTTTGATTTTCTTAACTGCATTTAAGATATTTAAGGAATGTCCATGTGCGGAATCTACAACGATTACATCGACATGGGATTTTACCAGTGCATCGATACGGTCCATCATGTTAGCAGTAATACCAACAGCAGCACCACAAAGCAGTCTGCCCTGGTCATCCTTTGCGGATAATGGATATTTAATCTGTTTTTCAATATCTTTGATTGTGATAAGGCCTTTTAAGTGAAAATCTTTATCTACAATTGGAAGCTTTTCTTTTCTTGCCTTAGCGAGAATTTTTTTCGCTTCGTCTAATGTGATTCCTTCCGGAGCAGTAATAAGACCTTCGGAAGTCATGCTTTCTTTAATTTTCTTTGTATAATCTGTTTCGAATTTCAAATCACGATTGGTGATGATGCCGACTAATTTTCCGTTTTCTGTAATAGGAACTCCGGAAATGCGGAAGTTGTGCATTAAATCTTCTGCGTCAGCTAATGTATGATCTGGGGATAAGAAAAATGGGTCTGTGATAACTCCATTTTCGGAACGTTTTACCTTGTCCACTTCCTCCGCCTGAGCCTCGATAGACATATTTTTGTGGATGATTCCGATACCACCCTGTCTTGCCATAGCTATTGCCATGCGATGTTCAGTTACTGTGTCCATTCCAGCACTCATCATTGGAATGTTCAATTTGATTTTCTTAGTCAGGTAAGTGGTAAGATCAATCATATTAGGAGTAACTTCCGAATATGCAGGAACCAGCAAAACATCATCAAATGTAATTCCTTCACCGATAATTTTACCCATTTTCTCGTTTCCTCTCTTTCTTATTAAAAAGTGTGTAATATAATAAAGCCTTTAATTTCTCAATTCTAGCAAAAAAATAATATACTGTCAATTGTTAAAACAACTATTCCATTTTATACAAAAATATGTTATTCTTTTAGACGGACAACGGGGTCAACCAAGGGTGAACGTTGTCCTTTTTTCAAACAGAGGGGGAAAAAGGATGGAATTTCGACCGTGCATAGACATCCATAATGGCAAGGTCAAGCAGATTGTGGGCGGAAGTCTTAAGGATGAAGGAAATCAGGCAAAAGAGAATTTTGTGGCGGAACAGGATGCCGCTTATTTTGCAGAATTTTATAAAAAAGATAAGATTCGTGGCGGACATATCATTCTGCTGAATCCGTCAGACAGTTCCTATTATAAAGAAACGAAACGTCAGGCACTGCTTGCACTTCACACCTATCCGGGCGGTATGCAGGTTGGCGGCGGCATTCATGCAGAGAATGCCAAAGAATTTATTGAGGCAGGAGCCAGTCATGTAATTGTAACATCCTATGTATTTAAGGATGGAAAAGTAAATTATAATAATCTGGAGAAAATTCTTGCAGCAGTAGGAAAGGAGCATCTGGTTCTGGATTTGAGCTGCCGGAAAAAAGATGGTGACTACTATATAGTGACAGACCGCTGGCAGAAATTTACCGAAGAGAAAATCACGCCGGAGTTATTAGATAAATTAAAGGAATATGCGGATGAATTTTTAGTACATGCAGTAGATGTAGAGGGAAAAGCATCCGGCATTGAAGTCCCACTGGCAGAAATGTTAGGAGACTGGGGCAGAATTCCAATTACATATGCCGGAGGAGTCGGCAGTTTTGAAGATTTAAAGCAGTTAAAAGAACATGGAAAAGGCAGGCTTAATGTGACGATAGGCAGTGCATTAGACCTGTTTGGCGGCAGAATGGCATATAAAGAGGTTCTGCAGTATATAAATCAAGTATAAGGAAAAGGAGAGCGGCAGTATGAAGTATACAAAACAGGATATTATCCGTATGGCAGATGAAGAAGATGTGGAATTTATCCGGCTTCAGTTTACGGATATGTTTGGAACCTTAAAAAATGTGGCAATCACACGAAGTCAGTTAGAGAAGGCACTGAATAATCAGTGTATGTTTGACGGTTCATCCATAGAAGGCTTTGTCCGGATTGAGGAATCCGATATGTATCTCTACCCGGATTTAGATACGTTTACTATTTTCCCATGGAGACCACAGCAGGGAAAAGTTGCAAGAATTATCTGTGATGTTTATTGTGCAGACGGAACACCTTTCGAAGGAGACCCAAGATATGTATTGCGGAAAGAGATTGCACATGCAGCAAAGATGGGCTATACCTTTGATGTAGGACCGGAGTGCGAATTCTTCTTATTCCATACCGATGACAATGGCCAGCCTACAACCGTTTCCCATGAGAAAGCAGGATACTTTGACTTAGGACCGGTAGACTTAGGTGAAAATGCAAGACGTGATATGGTGCTGACCTTAGAGGATATGGGATTTGAAATCGAGGCATCCCATCATGAAGTAGCACCGGCACAGCATGAAATTGATTTCCGTTATGATGAAGCATTGGCAACAGCCGATAAGATTATGACTTTTAAACTGGCAGTTAAGACCATTGCAAAGCGTCATGGCTTATTTGCAAGCTTTATGCCAAAGCCAAAATATGGAATCAACGGTTCCGGCATGCATATTAATATGTCACTTTCCCGGAATGGAAAAAATATATTTGATGACCCATCCGGTGAACTTGGTTTGAGCAAAGAAGCATATTATTTCATTGGCGGAATAATGAAACATATGAAAGGTATGTCCGCTATCACCAACCCACTGATAAATTCTTATAAGAGACTGGTTCCGGGCTATGAAGCACCGATTTACATTGCATGGTCTGCAACGAACCGCAGTCCGCTGATTCGTATTCCGGCATCCAGAGGAGCAGGAACCAGGGTGGAATTAAGATGTCCGGATCCGGCAGCCAATCCATATCTGGCATTGGCAGTATGCCTTGCAGCAGGCTTAGATGGAATTGAAAATAAGATTATGCCGCCGGAAGAGGTAAGAGAAAATGTATTTGAAATGAGACTTTCCAGGAAAGTGGAAAAGGGTATTGAATCACTTCCGGGAGATTTAATGGAAGCAATCGAAGAGTTCGAACACGATGATTATATCAAAGGGGTTTTAGGACCACATATTACAGAGAAATATGCAGAAGCCAAGAAGGCTGAGTGGGCGGACTACAGAGCCCAGGTGACACAGTGGGAGATTGATGAGTATCTGTATAAGATTTAGTTGATGTAAGAAAATGCTACAGGAGATAAGAACTTGATTAATGTTATTGTTGCATTCCCTAAGATAGAAAACGCCAAAAGTATAAAAAATATACTTGTGCGCAGTGGATTTCATGTAGATGCAGCAGTCACAACAGGGGCTCAGGCATTGCAGTATGCGAATTCGTTAGATGGAGGTATATTGGTCTGCAGTCCAAGATTTGTGGACATGATGTATACTGAACTGCATGAATATATTCCTGCTACATTTCAGATGCTTCTCGTTGCTTCGCCGGATATCTGCAATGAGCACGAAGTTGCTGATATTATGTGCCTTTCCATGCCGCTTAAGGTGCACGAACTGATACAGACGGTAGAGACCATGTCTTATACTATTACCAGAATGCGTAAGAAACGGCGTATGGAACCGAAGGTACGGAGCGAAGAGGAAAAACGCATGTTACAGGATGCCAAAGAACTTCTGATGGTACGGAATAACATGAGTGAAGAAGAAGCACACCGGTATATCCAGAAACGGAGTATGGATAATGGAACCGGACTCATCGAGACGGCACAGATGATTTTGAGCCTTATGCATGCATAAGTATGAAAAATAGGTTAAATATAGTAGATTATTTAGAGAGAAGAAAAGGAGATATTATGTATCAGATTAATGAAAACTACCAGAAATTACCAGGAAGCTATTTATTCAGTACCATTGCCAAAAAGGTAAATGCATTTACCCAGGCAAATCCGGATAAGAACATCATCCGTCTTGGAATCGGGGATGTTACCCAGCCAATCGCTCCGGCAATTATTGAGGCTTTACATAAGGCAGTTGATGAGATGGCAGATCCTGCAACCTTCCATGGATATGCACCGGATTTGGGATATGATTTCCTGCGTAATGCTATTGTAAAAAATGATTATCAGGCAAGAGGATGTGCAATCGAAGCAGATGAAATTTTCGTATCCGATGGAGCAAAGAGTGATTCTGGAAATATTCAGGAATTATTCGGACCGGATGTAAGAATTGCTGTATGTGACCCGGTATACCCGGTATATGTGGATTCCAATGTTATGGCTGGAAGAACCGGTACATATAACCCGGATACCCAGATGTGGAGCAATGTAATTTATATGCCATGTACCAGAGAAAATAATTTCGTGCCGGAATTCCCGAAGGAGACACCGGATGTAATTTATCTGTGCCTGCCAAATAACCCGACAGGAACAACCATCACCAAAGCACAGTTACAGGAATGGGTAGATTATGCCAATAAAGAAGGCGCACTGATTATCTATGATGGTGCTTATGAAGCATACATTTCAGAAGCAGATGTGGCTCATACCATTTACGAATGTGAAGGAGCACAGACCTGTGCCATCGAGATTAAGAGCTTTTCAAAGAATGCAGGATTTACCGGAGTACGTCTTGGATATACTGTAGTACCAAAGGATTTGAAATGCAATGGCGTATCTTTACATGATATGTGGGCAAGACGTCACGGCACCAAATTCAACGGCGCACCTTATATCGTACAGCGTGCCGGTGAAGCAGTATATTCCGAAGCTGGAAAAGCACAGTTAAAAGAACAGGTTGCATATTACATGAAAAATGCAAGCGTAATTAAGAGCGGTCTGAAAGAAGCAGGCTTCGAAGTATTCGGTGGTGTAAATGCACCATATATCTGGTTAAAGACACCGGAGCAGATGACATCCTGGGATTTCTTTGATTACCTCTTAGAAAATGCCAATGTAGTAGGAACACCGGGATCCGGATTCGGACCAAGCGGAGAAGGATACTTCAGACTGACAGCATTCGGAACATATGAGAATTCAGTTGCAGCATTAGAGAGAATTAAGGCATTATAAGTCAGTACCATAAGGATATACGAAAATATAGAAGGGACAGCGATTTTAATTGCTGTCCCTTTTTGGCATCCGATATAACAGGCAATTGGGAAGAAAAATATATTTATTTTAAAAAGTTTGGATAACGAAGAACATCTGGATGATATGTACTGGAATGCCAGCAGTTCTTAAATATCGGTTTTGCTTGATGGTAAACTGTCTTTCCGTTGCTTTGACGAACAATACAGTGCCTTTGTCAAACATTGGAAAGACTGTTTTAATAGTCAAAAGCAAAACCGATATTTTAGAATTACGGTATTTCAGTGCAAAATCCAGATGTTCTTCGATATCCAGACATGAAAAAAATTTTCTTATTTCTTTCCCAATTGCCTGTTAATACGACAGCACCACAATATTATGCAAATTATGCCACAACCGGCAATAACGGCGGTGCTTCGTCTTCGGATGATGCAGCAGCCCAGCCACATGAAAGTGCATCCAGCAGTTTTATTGTAAAGAATGCACTAAAATACATAGAATCCAATTATAATCAGAAGCTGACCTTGTGTGAAGTAGCAGAGAAAACCTATGTCAGCCAGTGGCATTTGAGTAAATTATTAAACCGTCATACCGGTCAGAGTTTTTCTGATATTTTAAATCATTGTCGAATTGAACATGCCAAGAAGCTGTTAGAGAATCCGTCCCTTCGCATCGGGGATATTTCTGATGCAGTAGGATTCCTGGATCTGGCACATTTTTCCCGTGTATTTAAGAAGCAGGAAGGAATGTCTGCCAATGAATGGCGGAACCAGAAGCTTGGCAGTTAGAATATGAAAAGCTTTGCGAAGAGAGTTGAAGAATCGAAAGAAGAGGATGAAACAGCAGGAAGGCTCACATGATTGAGAGCCTTCCTGTTGGAAAGTACACGCTCAGAGAGAAATCTGCACTATATGGATATAAGGCAGCTAGTGATGTAACCTTTGAAGTAAAGGAGACAGCAGAAATCCAGAAGGTATCCATCACTTGGAAATACGCTCACATCTTTTTTTCTAGATATTTTGATTTATACCTTACAACAACTGCCATTCCGCCACAGGCAGCTGCCAGCAATACTATCCAAACCAATGGATTGCTGTCGTCCCCTGTCTTTGGTGCGTTTGTAGCAGTCGTACTTTCCGTTGTAGCTGTAGCCGTAGTTGTAGCCGTGGCTGCTTCTGAGCTACTCTTTCCGCCTTCAGTAGTTGTCTCTGTGGTCGTACCGCCTGTTGCCCGTTTAATCTCAAAATCCGCACTGCATTCGCCGTCTGTATAAATGACTGTTATCTTATGGGTACCGACAGATAAGTCTTTTAAGTAACCGCTCTTTAATGTAATGATTGTGGAACCGGACTGTGCTGTGTAATTATCAGCCGAAACCAGAGTACCGTCAACCTTTACTCCTGTAAATTTGCTGATTTCTCCGTTTACACGGAATCTTAATGTACCGTTGCCGCCTTGCGACCATGAAACATTTTCTCCCTCCAGGAACTTATAGGTACTTTGTGCTACTGTCGGCTGCATGGTCTTAAGTTCCATAGCATATAAGGAATCACATCCCTCATCGACTGTTATTTTGGATGCATCAACTGTTTCCCCATTTAAGGTCATAGTCAGTCCCGTATCTACATCTGCAAAGAAGTTTCCATCGACCGCCTCCAGCTTAATGCAGTACATATAGTTTTTGCCTTCTTTAAAGGCGGTTATCTTTTTGCTGTCTGCCAGTTTTGCATTTTCTGCTGCATCCGAATACCAGAATCTTACCGGTACCACAGTGCCGTCACTCTGTTTTTCCATTTCCTCCCAGTATTCATATACAATCTTGTACTTGGTGGCATTTTCACCACTTAAGGCTGCGGTTGCTTTTGGTGCATCTCCTGCATGATAGGTAAGTGTCGCATTCGTAACGTCAATCGTCTTAATGTCCTCCGGCACTTGTCTGCTCGGTAACGTCATGCTCTTAATATTTGTAGCATAAACAGTCATATAATCGCCTGATATTGGTTGAGTATTGGTGACCGGAAAGGATTCTCCGTTAATAATTACTGGCATCTTTTCTGTAAAGCTGTCAACTGTCATCATAGAAAGTATAATTCTTACAGAATAATAATAGGTCTTTCCTGCTTCAAAGGTTTTTAACAACTGACTTTCATCCTGCGGATTATCATATTTATTTGAAGAACACCACTTCACCTTATTCCCGTTTTCATCCAACTCACTCCATTGCTCAGAGTCGATAAGATATTTGCCCTCTTCTCCGGCAGCAACCTGTGCCGTAAATACCGGAGCATCTCCGTCATTAAACTGTAACGTTGCTCCAGTAATCTCCGCACGGTCAAACACCCGCGAGCCAACCTTATATTCCATATACATCACCTGACTCGTATCTCCAAGATTAAAGTCGCCGTTTTCATCCGGAAAATATTCTGTCGCATTACCGCCGAGCATATTGGAACTGGTAAGAATAGATGCTGTTGAACCGTTATAAAAAAATTTTCCTTTTCCTTGCTTCAGAGTTTTCGTACTACTTCGCAAGATCACAGAAAAATCCGTATGCTCACAACCCGGATTAAACCAAATTAATCCTGACGAATACAAGGCACATGCCTCCGGAAAATAAGTCCCTATGGAAGCACGATTGTTGTCCCCTGTAATGGTAAGCTTAGCTGCTGTATCAAATGGTGTAATACGAATCTGGTTTACATATACTCCATATCTGGCACCGGTAATGCTGCAGTCTCCGTTAATCCGTAGCTCCAAGAAGGTATTTGGACAGTAAATACCTGAATTAAAACAATCTTCCGATTCACCTCCACTATTGCTGTAAATCTTTACATTTCGCAGGTTCACAACGATTGCCGATGCAGGGTCATGTTTCGTCTCTGCATTTATCACCACGTTTGCCTCTGCCTCGGAACATGCCTTAATTTCGCCGGTCCCCTCATTATACTTCCAATACGATGCTTCATTTGTCTTAACCGTTAATTCATTTCCCCCGATATATATAGTCTGGGTCGTATCATCTGCAAATACGGTAGCCGGTACCATTGCAAATATCATACTAAATGCAAGCACAAAGCTTACAAGTCGTCCGATACCATGTTTTCTATGTATCGTTTTCATTTGAAACACCTCCTGTTTTTTTTGTCCTCATTTACATGAGACGAAATATAGTCATTATTTATTATAACATATAGTTTCCTGTAAAGTAAAAAGAAAGGACATCCAATCGGATGTCCTTTCTTAAAAGTAGAGCGATAGACGGGGCTCGAACCCGCGGTCTCGACCTTGGCAAGGTCGCGCGTTACCAACTACGCCACTATCGCATTTGTGCTGAACACGAAATTTACTATACTATAAGAAAAAGGGTTTGTCAAGTGTAATATTAGAAAAGTTTTCACATAAAATACAATAAGCAAGAAAGCAGGAGGACTCCCTTGAGTGCAAAGACAAAGATTGTAGTGCTTCATATGAAGGAACTGATTTACACAGGAATTTTTGCGGTACTTGGAATATTACTGGTATTATTGTTGGTCTATATGTTTTCTCCGGATAAAGATGAGGAGAGCCGGGAGACCATGAAATATGTGGCAGGGGTATATACGTCTTCCATCATATTTAATGATAAAACCGTGGATGTGGAGGTTGTGGTGGATGAGAATAAAATCAATTCCATTTCGCTGGTAAATCTCGATGAAACTGTAACCGCAATGTATCCGTTGATGCAGCCGGCACTGGATAATTTGAAAGAACAGATATATGAAAATCAGTCAACGGATAATCTCAGCTATTCCGATGATAACCAGTATACGTCCATGGTGCTGATTCACGCCATTGATGATGCCCTGGGAAAAGCAGCGGCTGCCCCGGAGACAGAGGCGGAGTAACAGTATAAAATGATACGACAGAAATAGCAAAAGGAAAACAAGAAAAAGGCTTGTCAGTGCCTGCACCAGAAAGCTATAATAATGGAATGGAGAATACAATACAATATGAACTGACACCAAAAAAAGTAAAGAATATTATCATCCGGGTAAAAGCCAATGGCGTAGTGACAGTAACGATGCCCTATCGCATGAGCAAAAAGAAAGTGGATGCATTTGTGCAGAGCAAGGCGGAGTGGATCCGCATGATGCAAAAGAAGCTTGCAAATCAGCAGAGGATAGATGTGGATGCACTGGAGTGGAACCGGCAGAAAGAGCAGTATTTAAGAGATATACTGCTGAGGGAGTATGAATTGTTTCAGGCTTATCATATTTCTATGCCAACGGTCAGATTCCGCAGCATGACCAGCCGCTATGGGAGCTGCTGCAAGGCAAAGGCATCCATTACTTTGAATAAAGTACTGGCAGACCTTCCGTTAGAATGCGCAGAATATGTTGCTGCTCATGAACTGGCACACCTGGTAGAAGCAAATCACAGCAGACGATTTTATCAGGTGCTGGATACTGTGATGTCAGATCATAGAATACGAGAAAAAAGGTTGAGAGAATATGCGTTATTCCATGGAAAACGCGAGCATGAAGGTGGAAGTTGAGTCTCTTGGGGCAGAACTGAAATCTGTGCTTGGAAAGAAAAGTAACATTGAGTACATGTGGTGCAGCAATCCGGAGTATTACAAACGGAGTGCACCAAATCTGTTTCCGATTGTTGGAAGCTTAAAAGACGGAGTCTATCATTATCAGGAAAAGACTTATGAGATGGAATTAATCTATCATATGAATGGCAACAGACTGGAAATCACATGGAACATTAAGAATACCGGCAAGGAAAAATGTGTATTTCCCGGAAGCTACGTTATTTGGACTCTGGTCAGCAGAGAAGAAGAATGTACCATATGCAGCCATTGAACCTTGGTTTGGAAGATGCGATAAAGAGGATTTTAACGGAAGTTTGGAAGAAAGGGAATGGGGACATGCGTTAGCACAGGGTGCATGCTTCCGGGCAGCATACACCATAGAAATTGCAGGAGAAGATTAATTTTCATGCATTTTCTTATCTTCCGCTAAGAGTTCTTCATGAAGTGCAATGGAATCCCAGTTGATATTGTGCTCCGTGAGAACGGCTTTCAGACCGATTCTGGTAAGATGAAGCTTTTTTAATTCCACCAGGAAACGGTCTAAAAGAGCATTATCAAAGCCTTTGAATACCAGCATTTCGTCGGTGAAACCATCGCCGGTATAGACCTCTTCTTTCAAAGGGAAGCCATCAATCCCTGCGAGGGCACCTAAAGTCTGGTTATATTGTTCTTTGGTGATAATACGGATTTTTATTTTTAACCGGAGGCAGAGCATTTTTAATGTTCTGCCTTTGCTGTTTTCTAAATTGTAAAATAATAAAACTGGATGCATAAGGGAAAACTCCTTTCTTAAAGAGGTAGAAAAAATCTGCCATTCAGCCATAAAGTATAAGGTTTCCGGGGGAAAATGGCAAGTATAAAAGATTGCATTTTTATATATTTTTTATTATAATGAAAAATCATAGTTAAAAGTGGGATAAAACGCAAAAAAGTTGGTGTGAATTATGGCAGATATTACAACAGAAGAATTAGAAGAATTAGAAAATGAAGTGGTGTCTAAGGATGACAACATAAAGACCATGCAGGAATTCGTCAGTCCGGAGAGCCTGTATCAGGAGCTGATTGCCAGCGTGAAGAAATATCACCCGTCGACAGATATTTCTTTGATTGAAAAGGCATATAAGACAGCGGATACGGCACATAAGGGACAGGTACGAAAATCCGGTGAAGCATATATCATTCATCCGTTGTGTGTGGCAATTATTTTAGCGGAACTGGAGCTGGATAAAGAGACTATCGTAGCCGGACTGCTTCATGATGTCGTAGAGGATACCGTCATGACAGTAGAGGAAATTGCTTCGGAGTTTTCAGAAGAGATTGCCCTTTTGGTGGATGGCGTTACAAAGCTGGGTCAGTTATCTTATGATGCGGATAAAGTCGAGGTTCAGGCAGAGAACTTAAGAAAAATGTTCCTTGCCATGGCAAAGGATATCCGTGTTATCTTAATCAAGCTGGCAGACCGGCTGCACAATATGCGTACGTTAAAATATATGACGCCGGAGAAGCAGAAGGAAAAAGCAAGAGAGACCATGGACATCTATGCGCCGATTGCACAGCGACTTGGTATTTCTAAAATTAAAATCGAATTAGATGACCTTTCCTTAAAGTATCTGGAGCCGGAAGCATATTATGATCTGGTAGAAAAGGTTGCACTTCGTAAGAGTGTCCGTGATGATTATGTGCAGAGCCTTGTAAAAGAAGTGAGTAAACATATTGAAAATGCAGGAATCAAGGCACAGATTGACGGAAGAGCAAAGCATTTCTTTTCCATTTATAAGAAAATGGTCAATCAGCATAAGACCTTAGACCAGATTTATGATTTATTTGCCATAAGAATTATCGTGGATAATGTCAAGGACTGCTATGCAGCACTGGGTGTCATCCATGAGATGTATAAACCAATCCCGGGACGTTTTAAAGATTATATCGCTATGCCAAAGCCGAATATGTATCAGTCCCTCCACACCACACTGATTGGACCGACCGGACAGCCGTTTGAGATTCAGATTCGTACCTTTGAGATGCACCGTACCGCAGAATATGGTATCGCTGCCCACTGGAAATATAAGGAAGCTGCCAATAACGGCGGCACAGTGGCTACCACCAAATCAGAGGAAGAGAAGTTAAGCTGGCTGCGCCAGATTTTGGAATGGCAGAAAGACATGTCAGATAATAAAGAGTTCATGAGCCTGTTAAAGAGTGATTTGAACCTCTTTTCCGATACCGTATTTTGCTTTACTCCGTCCGGAGATGTAAAGAATCTGCCAACGGGTTCCACACCGGTAGACTTTGCGTACAGTATCCACTCGGCAGTTGGAAATAAGATGATTGGAGCCAAGGTAAATGGTAAATTAGTTCCAATTGATTACGAGATTCAGAACGGTGACCGTATTGAGATTATCACGTCCCAGAATTCCAAGGGACCGAGTCGTGACTGGTTAAATATTGTTAAGAGTACACAGGCGAAAAATAAGATTAACCAGTGGTTCCGGAGTGAGTTAAAAGAAGAAAATATCGTAAAGGGCAAGGAACTGATTGCCCAGTATTGTAAGGCAAAATCCATTAATCTTACGGATATTAACAAACCGGAATATCAGAGTAAGGTTATGCGGAAATATGGATTCCATGACTGGGATTCCGCATTGGCAACCTTAGGACACGGCGGACTGAAAGAAGGTCAGGTCGTGAATAAGATGCTGGAGGAGTACCGGAAAGACCACCCAATCCAGCTTACCGATGAGGATGTATTGAACAATGTGTCTTCCGAGAATAAGGATAAGGCAGTTCCACAGAAATCCAAGAGTGGTATCATTGTAAAAGGACTTTATGATGTGGCAGTGCATTTTTCCAAATGCTGCAGCCCGGTGCCGGGAGATGAAATTGTAGGATTTGTCACAAGAGGCCGTGGTGTATCTATTCATCGTACCGATTGCATTAATATCATGAACCTTTCCGAGCTGGAAAAAGTGCGTCTGATTGATGCAGAGTGGCAGCAGGGTGCAGAGCATGGTGACAATGGACTTTATCTTGCTGAGATTAAAATATTTGGTAATAACCGTACCGGACTTTTAGTAGATATTACCAGAATTTTCACCGAACGGGAAATTGATATCAGTTCCATTAATTCCAAGACCAGCAAACAGGGTGTTGCGACCATTTCTATTTCCTTTAATACCAAAGGGAAAGAGGAATTGAGCAGCTTAATAGAAAAAATCCGTCAGGTAGAGAGCGTGATTGATATTGAACGTACTACCGGCTGATAAAATATTAGCAAAATAAATTGCTGATTTATGAAGCATTCAAAGACAGTTATTATAGAAGAGGAAAATTATGACAGAACAGACAGAAGTATTACGATATATTGTGGGACCAGTCTGCACCAACTGCTATCTTCTGGTAAATCATAAGACAGGAGAACTTCTTGTGGTAGACCCGGGAGACCAGGCACAGTTGATTGAAAAGCAGATTGAGAAAACCGGAGCGAAACCGGTGGCAATCCTTCTGACCCATGGACATTTTGACCATGCAGGAGCAGCAGAAGCGCTTGCAGATAAATACCAGATTTCCATTTATGCCCATGAGGCAGAGAGGGAGACCTTGGAAGACCCGGGACTTAACCTTTGCGGGATGATAGGAGAGCATAAGGTATATCGTGCAGATGTTTTCGTAAAAGACGAAGATGTATTAAATCTTGCAGGATTTTCCATCCGTGTATTTTTTACACCGGGGCATACCATTGGCGGATGCTGCTATTATATTGCAGATGAGAAGATTCTTTTCAGCGGAGATACGCTGTTTCAGGAATCTGTGGGAAGAACTGATTTCCCAAGAGGAAGTGCATCGGATTTAATCCGGGCAATCAGAGAAAAACTGATGCCGCTGCCGGATGATGTGACCGTGTATACCGGACATGACGAAAGCACTTTAATAGGCTATGAGCGGATGCATAATCCGTATTTATAAGGACGAACCATGATAACAGTATTATTAGATAAAGCAGAATTTGAATATGATATCCATTCGCTGGTGAAGGCATTTTATCCAAAGGAAGAGGTATATGTTTCCACGAAGGATAAGGAGAAAAAAGAAGAGCCGGTACATTATCACATGGATGTACAGTTTGCACCGGAAGAAATCATTTTTTCCTGGAAACGGGTGGAGGCTTCGGAAGACAATGCGAATCAGACCGGAATTACAAAATGTGTAGCAGTAGATTATACAAACCGCAAGGAGACCAAGAACAGTTTAAAGCGGACACTGTATCGGTTATTGTCAGAATATACCGGAGTGGAGCTTCCTTGGGGAAATCTTACCGGTATCCGCCCGACCAAGATTCCGATGGCACTTTTAGAAGAGGGTAAGAGCGAGGAAGAAATTGCCCGCTATATGAAGGAAACGTATTTTACTTCCGATGAGAAGATAAAGCTCAGTATTGAAATTGCAGAGCGGGAGTTGGAACTTTTACACAAATTAGACTACGAAGAAGGCTACAGCCTTTATATTGGAATTCCATTCTGCCCGACGACCTGCCTTTACTGTTCCTTTACTTCTTATTCCATGTCAGCCTGGAAAAACCGCATGGATGACTACTTAAGTGCACTGGAAAAGGAACTGGATTATACAGCGGTCAAATTTGCACTTAAGAAATTAAACAGCATTTATATCGGTGGTGGAACACCGACCACATTAAATCCACAACAGTTAGACAGATTGATTCGAAAAATTAAATGTAGTTTTGATTTATCTGATTTAGTGGAATTTACAGTGGAAGCCGGAAGACCGGACAGTATTACAAAAGAGAAGCTTATGGTGCTTCGCAATCATGATATCAGCAGAATTTCCATTAATCCACAGACCATGAAACAGGAGACACTGGATCTGATTGGACGGCATCATACCGTGCAGCAGACAATAGACAGCTTTAATCTGGCAAGAGAACTTGAATTTGATAATATCAATATGGATTTAATCGTAGGACTTCCGGGAGAGAGTCTTTCAGATGTAGCAGATACCATGGAAGTAATCCGGAAGTTAGCACCGGATAATCTGACGGTTCACTCACTTGCCATCAAGCGTGCAGCAAGGCTGAATATACAAAGAGAGCGTTATCAGGATTTTGAAATTGTCAATACCGCAGACCATATCGCACTGACTTCGAAAGTGGCAGAAGAAATGGGCCTTTTCCCATATTATTTATACCGCCAGAAGAATATGGCAGGCAATTTTGAAAACGTAGGCTATGCAGCACCGGGAAAAGCCGGTGTATACAATGTTCTTATTATGGAAGAGAAACAGAGTATTGTAGCCTGTGGTGCTGGTGCATCCACGAAACGTGTCTGGGTACAGCCAAATCCCGATGGCACACACCGGATTGAACGTGCCGAGAATGTCAAGGATGTGGCACAGTATATCACAAGGATTGATGAGATGATTGAACGGAAGAGCCGGCTCTTTACAAAGGAATAAAAGCGGTTGACATATCAGAACACGAAAAATATAATAGTTCTGTATGAATACAAATATATAATAAGAAAAATAGATAAAATGCTTATCTCGGAAAATGGAGGAAATTTCATGGCATTGAGTAAGAAGCCGGTTACAGGCATGAAGGATATTTTACCGGAGGAGATGCAGATTCGTGATTATGTGCAGAATGTAATTAAAGAGACCTACCGGAGTTTTGGATTTACACCAATTGAAACTCCTTGTATGGAGAATATTGCAAACCTCACCAGCAAACAGGGTGGAGAAAATGAAAAACTCATTTTCAAAGTATTAAAACGTGGTGAAAAGCTGAATTTACAGACAGCGGAAAAAGAAGAAGATGTAGTGGACTTTGGTATGCGTTATGACCTTACCGTTCCACTGGTAAGATTCTATTCCAATAACAGTAACCAGCTCCCATCCCCGTTTAAGGCATTACAGATGGGAAATGTGTGGCGTGCTGACCGTCCTCAGAGAGGGCGTTATCGTCAGTTCATGCAGTGCGATATTGACATTTTAGGAGAGCCGTCCAATCTGGCAGAGATTGAGCTGATTCTTGCAACAACTACAACCCTCGGCAGGATTGGATTTAAGAATTTTGAAATCCGAATCAATGAACGCCGTATTTTAAAAGCAATGGCAGCTTACAGCGGATTTCCGGAAGAAAGCTACGACCTTGTATTTATCATCTTAGACAAGATGGACAAGATTGGGTTGGACGGAGTCGCAGAAGAACTGAAAAAGGAAGGCTTTGCAGAAGAAGCGGTCGATAAGTACTTATCCTTATTTGAAAAAGCAGAAGGTACCGAAAACGGACTGGTTACCTTATGTGATACCTTAATTGAGGCAGGATTCTTAGAGGAAGAAGTAAAGCAGAACCTGACAGAGATTATCGACAGTGTAGAAGCTACCAAGGCAGCAGATTTTAAAATGGTATTTGATCCGACTTTAGTGCGTGGCATGGGTTATTATACAGGAACTATTTTTGAAATAGCTATGCCGGAGTTCGGCGGAAGCTGTGGCGGCGGTGGCCGTTATGATAAGATGGTTGGAAGATTTACCGGCAACGATGTACCTGCATGTGGATTTTCCATCGGTTTTGAAAGAATCATTCTTCTGCTCTTAGAGAGCGGATTTAAGATTCCGGGACAGGCAGCGAAGAAGGCATATCTCATCGAAAAGGGATATCCGGCTGATAAGCTGCAGGAGGTAATTGCACAGGCTCAGAAGGAACGTTCCGAAGGAACCCAGGTATTAGTGGTTCGTATGAATAAGAACAAGAAGTTCCAGAAGGAGAAGCTTACGGCAGAGGGTTATGAAGAATTTGTGGAGTTTTTTAACAGATAGTCTGTTTTTCTGCAAGAAGCAGAAAATGGAATGATTTTGATAAGATTTTTAGGAGGATAAAAAAATGTCAGAATCCATGCAGGGATTACACAGAACCCATAGATGTACAGAAGTATCCAATGCCAATATTGGAGAAAAAGTTACCGTCATGGGCTGGGTACAGAAAAGAAGAAATTTAGGAAGTCTTATATTCATAGATTTAAGAGACCGTTCCGGAATTCTGCAGCTTGTATTCGACGAGCCAAAGGTAGGAAGCGAAGGCTTTGCCAAAGCAGGAACACTGCGTAGCGAGTTTGTTATTGCAGTCGAAGGAACCGTGCAGAAGCGTTCTGCAGCAGTTAATGAGAATTTAAAGACCGGTGATATTGAGGTAATTGCTGAGAGTATCCGTATTCTTTCAGAATCACAGACACCGCCATTTCAGATTGAAGAGAACAGCCAGACGAAAGATGAGATTCGTTTAAAATATCGTTATCTTGATTTACGTAGACCGGATATCCAGCGTAACCTGATGCTGCGTAGTAAAGTAGCATATCTGATGCGTGATTTTATGGCAAAAGAAGGTTTCTTAGAGATTGAGACACCGGTTCTTTGTAAGTCTACACCGGAAGGTGCAAGAGATTATCTGGTGCCAAGCCGTATACATCCGGGTAGCTTTTATGCATTGCCGCAGTCACCACAGCTTTTCAAACAGCTTCTGATGGCATCCGGATATGACCGTTATTTCCAGATTGCAAAATGTTTCCGTGATGAGGATTTACGTGCAGACCGTCAGCCGGAATTTACCCAGGCAGATATGGAGCTTTCTTTTGTAGATATTGATGATGTATTAGATGTCAATGAGCGTCTGTTAAAATACATTTTCAAAGAAGCCATCGGCGTAGATGTAGAACTTCCACTTAAGAGAATGCCTTGGCAGGAAGCAATGGATCGTTTTGGTTCTGATAAGCCGGATACCCGTTTTGGAATGGAATTAAAGGATGTATCTGATATTGTAAAAGATTGCGGTTTTGGTGTATTTACCAGTGCGTTAGAGCAGGGTGGTTCTGTCCGTGGTATCAATGCAGAAGGACAGGGCGCAATGCCAAGAAAGAAGATTGACAAGCTGGTAGAGTTTGCAAAAGGCTATGGAGCAAAAGGACTTGCTTATCTTTCTGTACAGGAAGATGGCAGCTATAAATCATCCTTTGCAAAATTCATGACAGAAGAGGAATTGAAGAATCTGGTAGCAGCAATGGACGGAAAGCCGGGAGACCTGCTTTTATTTGCAGCAGACAAGAATAAAATTGTATGGAATGTATTAGGTGCACTTCGTCTTGAAATTGCCAAAGAATTAGACCTCTTAGACCCGAACCAGTATAATTTCCTCTGGATTACAGAGTTCCCATTGTTGGAGTGGTCAGACGAAGAGAATCGTTATATGGCAATGCATCATCCGTTTACCATGCCAATGGAAGAGGACTGGGATAAGATTGATACAGATCCGGGTGCAGTACGTGCCAAAGCATATGACATCGTATTAAATGGTACCGAGTTAGGCGGTGGTTCTGTCCGTATCCACCAGAGTGATATTCAGGAGAAAATGTTTGAGGTTCTTGGCTTTACAAAAGAGAGAGCACATGAGCAGTTTGGATTCCTTCTGGATGCATTCTCCTATGGTGTACCACCACACGCAGGACTGGCTTATGGTCTTGACCGTCTGGTTATGCATATGGTACATGCAGATTCCATCCGTGATGTCATCGCATTCCCGAAAGTAAAGGATGCATCCGACCTTATGTCCAATGCCCCAGATATCGTAGATGAGAAGCAGTTAGAGGAACTGTGCATCAAAGTGGATGAGAAAGAAGTAGAAGAAAAAGAAGCAGAAGAAGCTGCAGAAAAATAAAGAAACAGATAAAGCATGTTTCTTACATAAATAAAAGAGTTATTGTATCACAGAATTTTAAACCGTGGTACAATAACTCTTTTTTGATTTACGCGAGTAGCGAGAAAAATCGCATGCTTGCATGCAGATTTGGCGAGCACCGCGATAACTCGAGAAACTCGCAAAGCGTGTTTCTCGTAGTTGTCAGATATTTTGCCAGACATCCGTAAGAAGCTGCTTTGACAGCTTTGTATCTGCCGGTGTTTTATCGATATTCACCCATATAGAACAATGCAATCGTTCCAGGACCGGAATGTGCACCGATGGTTGAACCGACATAATTGATTAAGAAGCTGTCGATGCCAAAACGTTCTTTTACAAGATTTGCAACAAACTGTGCATCTTCTAAAGCATCACCATGGCTGATAAATACGATATCATTCTGGTCACGGTAGGAGCCCATCTGCTTTTCCATATTGTCAACCAGGGTAATCAGGGATTTTTTACGTCCACGAACCTTGGAAACCATAATAAGATGACCTTCATCATCTACATGAAGCACCGGCTTTAAGTTAATCATGGTACCAAGAACCGCAGCGGTTTTAGAAACACGTCCGCCTCTGTGAAGGTGGAACAAATCATCTACCGTAAAGTTATGTACCAGATGTAGTTTATTTTCCTCCAGCCATTTTACGGTTTCTTCTAAAGTGGCACCATTTTCTTTCATCTGGACAGCTTTGTGAACCAGAAGTCCCTCTCCCATGGAAGCACAGAGAGAGTCTACGACAACGACTTTATGTGGGAAATTATCTTCTTCCATTTCACTTGCAGCAATTTTTGTACTGGAGTAGCTGCCGCTGAGTCCGCTGGAAAAGGCAATGTGAAGAATATCACAGTCATTTTCCGTGGCAATTTTTGTAAAGATTTCGCGGGCAGTTTCCGGGTTGACCTGAGAGGTGGTAGGCAGAGAGCCGGAGCGCATCTTTGCATAGAATTCTTTGACATCCATTGGATGTTCCCAGTCATAGGTTTTGCCGTCTATAGTATAAGTGAGTGACAGCATGCCAAGATTATGTTCTGCTACATAATCTGCCGGCAAATCTGCGGTAGTGTCGGTGGTAATAATAAATTTATTCATGTGTCCTCCTGTAGTTCTTATATAAAATTGTGGCATAAAATCATACCTTTTTTATTATAGCATAATGAAAAATGAAAATGTAAAATTTTTATAAAAATGAAAAAATATATTTACAAAAAAAGAAAAAGCAGGTATGATTAGAGCCATCTTATTTATCTTTTTTTATCCGGGAGTTTCCTCCCAAATATTCCAAACAGTGAAACGAAATTCAGTATGGAAAGGGGTTTTCTTATTTGAAAGAAATTTTTGAACAGTATGGTGGGGTAATTATAACAGTAGTTGCGATTGCAGCATTAGCAGCACTTGTGACAGCAATTATGGGAAATGGAACCAGTGGCCCCGTTTATGATGCATTTAAGAACTTAATTGATAACTTTGGAAATAACATCGGAACACCATAGGAGGGGATGACTTGGACAGACAGGAACTGGGTATCCGGATGGAGCCGGATTATTTTGGCCCCCTTTGGCGTTATGTTCGGAATGATAAGATTACAGATATTGACTATAACGGAAACCAGTTGTGGATTACAGATGTAGAAAATGAACGCTATCTGATTCGAAGTCATGGCATTACAGAGAAGTTTGTAGAGCAGTTTTCCCATCGGATTGCCAATGAAGTGAGCAAGCCTTTTAACAAGAAAAATAATTTGTTGGAGGCGGAGACCAACACGCTGCGTATCAGTATTGTGCATGAATCTGTTGCCATATCCGGCAGGAGTATCTGTATCCGTAAGTCAATGCCAATGTTGCGTATGCAGGTAAAAAGGATGGTGGAGGATGAGTATGTAGCTGTTCCGGTACTGGAATTGCTGACCAATTGTGTGGCTGCAAAAATGAATTTTGTTTTTTGCGGAGAACCGGGGGCGGGAAAGACAGAATGTGCAAAATTTTTCTCGCAGTTTATTCCGGCAGGAGAGCGTGTCATTACGATAGAGGATAATCCAGAATGGCATTACAGTCAGATTAATCCCGGAAAAGATTGTGTGGAACTGCGAATTAATCCGGATTTTGATTATACCAAAGCCATTAAGACATGTCTCAGACAGAACCCATCCTGGATTATGTTATCGGAGGCACGTTCTACGGAAGTAAAGTCTTTACTGGAATGCTGGTCTACCGGAATCCGTGGATTTACCACGCTTCATACGGATGATGTGCGTAAAATTCCGGACCGTATTTTGAATATGATGGAGAGCCGTATGGATGCAGACCGCATGGAAAATGATGTATACAGCTATGTTGATGTTGGAATTCTGCTGCGGAAGAAAATGAGTGCAGAAGGAAAATTGTACCGTTATATAGATCAGGTCTGCTTCTTTGTAAGAGAAGAAGGAAGAAATGAAATACATATGCAGGTGGTGGATGGTAATCTTATGGTGAGAGAACTTCCAAAAGGGCTGATTGCGCGTATGAAGCGGCATGGAATTTCCGAGCCATTTGATAATCCGATGATACAACATCGTCTGGAAGGAGAAGAATATGAAAAAGAATGAGCGTTTCGTTGCCTATGGAGGCTGTTATGGATTATTGCTGCTGGCAGCATTCTTATTACAGCTTAAGTGGCAGGGATATATCTGCTGCAGTATTGTATTTGTTCTTGTTATGTGGCGTATGGATAAAGTGTTGAAGGAAGAAAAGAAGCAACAGACCCGTCTGCAGGAAGCAGAATTGTATATGGAGCAGATGCTGTATGCATTTTTGCAGAATCCGAAAATCTTATCTGCACTGGAGACAGTTTGTGCATTGTTTGAACCGGGAGCCATGCGAAAACAGATAGAAACTGCAATCTTTCATTTACGAAAAGAATATGACAGCAATATGAAAGAAGAGTTAGATGCGATTGAGCAGCAGTATGAAAATCGCAGAATGAAAGAGATTCATGCGTATTTTCTGATGGTAGAACAGTATGGCGGAGCATACGAGACAACGGTGGAATTGCTTTTGGAGGATTTGCAGAAGTGGATGGAACGGGTCAGACTGCATCAGCAGGACTGTAAGAAATATCGAAGAAATGTATTCTTAGCGGTGGGTTTATCCATTCTGGTATGTGCAATAACGAATCATTTGCTGCCAAAAGATATTGAATTATCGCAACTTTTGGTTTGCCAGATTGCATCAATTCTTTTTCTGTCCCTGGATATGCTGATTTGCTTCCGGGCAATGAAGCGTACCTGTCGCAACTGGTTGAAGGAAAGGGAATCTTATGGAGAAGGGGATGAAAAGAAATATCGTTATGTGCAGTCCCATAAAGGAGTGCGCAGTAATTTCTACCGGAAGTATCTGAGAAAGAAAATGGAAACGGAATTTCCGCAGTGGTTAATGGACATTTCTTTATTGCTTCAGACTGAAAATGTGCAGGTGGCATTCTATCGTATCCGGCCGCAGACACCGGAGGTTCTAAGACCGGCAGTGGATGATATGCTGGAAGAACTTTCACAGAATCCGGAGAGTCTGGAACCATATCTTAATTTTTTAAAAGATTATGATTTACCGGATGTGCATTCTGCTATGCGGATGTTGTATGCATTATCCAACGGCGGATATGGAAACAGTGAAAAGCAGTTAAGTCAGATTTTAAAACGGAATCAGGAACTTTTAGATAAGGCAGAAAGAGAACAAAATCAGGATTCACTGGCTGGATTATATGCATTGTTTTTAGCCCCGGCATTGACTGGAGCAGGAAAAATGATGATTGATATGACGGCATTTCTGGTGGTATTTTTAGCAAGCGTACATAGATAGGGGATTAGATGGAACAGGTAATAAAAACATATCTTGGAATATTTCTGATGATGCTGCTGTCAACAGTTGGAATAGGTATTGTTGCAGCAGAAGCGCAGATTTGTCAGGCAAGAAATTTTAAATCGGATGTGGTAGTGGAACTGGAAAACAGCAATTATAACCGGGAAGTAATAAATGCCTGTATAAAGCAGGCTGATGAATTGGGCTATCAGCTGCAGGTTAATTTATATGAGGATTCCGGAGCTATAACTGTATGTGAAAATGGAAACGTGCCGCCCGTGGAAAAGGAGGTAACCATGGCGGAGGTGATATTGCATTACGCATACCGGATGGGACCATTTCACAGTAAAACGGAGCATAGTATCCGGGGATTTGGAAGGTAGATTTATGAGAAAAATTATGGAGGATTATGGACAGGCAATCATCTATGCAGTACTTGGAAGTGGTTGTATCGGAGTGTTGTGGTATTTGATTGGTTATGTCCGGTAAGGGGATAAAAATGCATTTTTTTATGGAAGAATATGGTGGACTTGTGATAGCGGTTCTGGCAGTCATTGTTATGACAGGAATTTTATTTGGACTGTTTTCACAGGGAGGTTATCTTTATGAAATGATAAGCAGGGCACAGGGGGCATTGGGGTAAAACAAATGAAAACATTATGGAAAGAATATGGACAGACAGTAATTACCGTATTAGTGGCGGCAATGTTACTGATATTATGCTTATGGGGATTTCGCATAATTGGAAGTGGGATGGAACGTCCGGCAGCCGGTGCAGATGTTGGAAATAATATGGACGGAAAAATGTTAAAAGATATTCATAGCCGTCAGGTTCCGGTGATTATCTATGAAGATCATCGCATCTTAACGATTGCAGATAAGATAGCGTTATCAGAACTGTTTCACGCAGTGGATGCAGATGGAAAGGAACTTAAGATTGAGATAACTGATATCAGAAATCAGGCAGGAAAAACAGTAGAAGATATTTATGAAAAGGCAGGAATCTATGAAATAGAGGTGCGGGCAGAAGATGCATATGAAAAGCGGACGGTTTCCCGTTTCCGGATTCCGGTAAATGGAGGCGGTGTATGAAACATATGGTATTGGGGGTATTATCCGGAGGAATTGTTGTTTTATTTGTGGTAGTTCTGCTGACCATGCAGCATAAAAATGTACGAAAAGAAGAATTAGAACAGAGTCTTACCGAAGCAATGGAAACAACATTGCAGATGGTACAGGCGGATGCAGACAGAGATTATACTTCCGAAGATATGAGGACATTACTGATTCGAAATCTGGTTCCACAGATGAATTCCAATTCAGAATTAACCGTTCGGATGCTTGCAGCAGATGCAGAAAAAGGATTACTTTCTGTGGAAGTGGAAGAGTATTTTTCGTATCCGGGTGGGAAAATGGGCAGTATAAAGTGCTGCCGTACAATTCTTACAGATGACGATGGGGATGGCGAAGAAACGGAGAAAGGGGAAAAAGAAGTGGCAATGCAGACGGTAATCTTTTATCGCTCCAGGGAAGAAATGGAACAGGGAAAATCTTATTATAAGAAGCTGGAAATACAAAAGGGGGATTACTGTACCTCTCCGGCAGAACCGGTTTGTGATGATTTGAAAAAGAAGTTTTTAGAGTGGCGGGACAGCAAGGATTATCTCGCGGATTTTACACAGTGTGTAGAAGAAAATCAGACATATTATGCAGTATTTGAATAGGGGGGTAAGCATGAAAAAGAAGGTGCGAAAGGGAGTATGCCGTTTCCTTTGCGGATGCATGATTCTTTTTATGAGTCCGTGCAGTATTCAGATGATAAGTGCGGAAACGGTAGAAGAAACTGAGGTGGCAGAATCTGAAAAAGCAGAAGTATTAGAAGCAGAAGTATTAGAAGCAGAAGTATTAGAAACAGAAGTATTAGAAACAGAAGAAACCAAGCAGTTGGAAGAAATGCCGGATGAATTGACTTCATCTGTTTACGGAAGTGCGCAGACCTGGTATCCGGAAACTTCCGGGTATTTCATATTGATAGTTCGTGACAATGCAGGTGGAAGAACAGCTCGTTACCGGATTGACTGTAATATAGGGGAACGTCATTCCAATGGGATTAATTATCGAATCTATTATAAAATGTATCTGATTGGGGGAGACGAGCTTGGCATTACATTAGAAGATAGGGAATATTATACCAGACATGATAATGCAACTTCTGAAATAGGAGCAAGGGAATATCATCTTCCGGTTACGTTTCGTCTGCCGGAGCTGGGGCATCATTTTGAAGGAGTGTCTACCAGCAACTGCTATCAGACATACTTTGAGAGTATGGAAGAGGAAACCTGTAGTTTTGTGGTGGACACCAACGGATGTGGAATGACACCCTGGGGAGATGATGGCGCATGGCATAATGATAATATCGAAGTAAATTATCTCGAAAATCGTTATACCATTCATTATGATGGAAATGGGGCTACCAGCGGAACTGTTGCTTCTCAACCGGATGTGCTGTATGGAAAACCGATTCAATTACAGCAGAATCAGTATAAGAAAGAGTATACAGTAACCTTGGATGGAAATGGTGGAACATCTGAGGCAGAGAAACTTACCGCGGAAAGCACCTTTGCCGGGTGGGAAGATCATAACAGTTTTTATTATAACGGAATAGAATTTCCGTGGTATGCATTTGATGCCCCCTGTTATGCAAAAGCAAATCAGGATTTACTGGAAAGTTTCGGGTTTAATAAGGCAGCATTAGTAAAACATTTCTATCAGTATGTGATACAGGGCAGGGAACGAAGAATATCCAGTCCATATTTTCGATTGACGGATTATATGAAATATGGAGGGGAAGATTTAAAACAGGCATTTGGCAGCCGGCGTGAGTCATATTTATTACATTGGATAAATCATGGATATAATGAGCATAGAGAGGGAATAGGCACAATCGGTGTGCCGGAAGCGTTATCGGAACTTTCTGTATACGAAGATAAGGCACAGGTATTAAATTTATCTTCAAAGCATAAGGGAGAGGTTCTATTAAAGGCACAATGGAAGGATGCAGAAGTAATACTTCCATCTGCAAAGCGCAGTGGGTATGCGTTTGCCGGCTGGGCAGACAGGAAATATGCTAAAGAGCCGGTATATAATTCAGGAGATAAGGTAGTGGTAACGGAGAATCAGACCTTTTATGCCATCTGGAAGAAATCAAAGCCACCGGTTATAGAGCGGACGATATCGATTCAGAATGGAACGGATGGATTCTATACATATGTCTTTGTGCGGGATGGCGGAGATGGAATTAAAAAGACTGCTTTTGCGGTGTGGAGTGAAAACCAGGGGCAGGATGATTTGACGGCAGAATGGCAGATGTCAGAATTAGGAGAAAAAGGGGACTATTTTATAGAGGGGCAAAACTATAATTACCGTTATTATACCTCTGCTGTAAAACATAAGAATGAATATGGAAGGCATCTGATTTCAATTTATGCATATGACAGTCTGGATGGCTATGCAACAGCAGATACGGATTTTTGCTATTGCTTTCCAATCATTTTTGATGGAAATGGAGGCCTGATCGATGGAGAAGAGACAAAGCAGGAGAGCCGATATTATGGGACACCCTATGGAGAAATGCCAGACGCCGTGCGGGAGAACTTCCTTTTCTTAGGATGGAGCACAGAGCCGGATACAGAACAGGACAAAGAGGAAGATAAAAAGCCGGATGTAATATGGCAGGAAAAAGAACTTATCGGGGAAGAAGATGTTTTTTGCCATGCAGGGGAACAGAGATTATATGCACAGTGGGATGAGAGTCCTGTTATTGAGGCAAAAGATCAGTATTATAGTTTGACGGATGCAAGAAGCGGCAGGATTACAGAGGAAATACTTTTGCAGCAGGCATGTGCAAAGGACAGAGAAAACAGCTCAGAAGATAATCCGGAAGGTATCTTAGAGAGCGGAGTAGATGAAGAGAAGAATACTGTTTTTTGCGTGGAAGATTATACGGAAGAAGAGTGGAAGAACTTTGCGCATGAAGGAACCACCACGATTACTTATTATGCAAAAGATGCAGTTGGCAATGTCAGCAGAAAACAGGTTACCGTTTATCTGGTGGATACTACTTCGCAACAGGTGGAGGACAAAGGAAAAACGTTTCGATTTATCAGTGAAAAATATCTTGATACCATAACACAGGATTCTATTTGGAGGAGAGAAGAAAATTACAGACAGTTAGAAGAGGCATTGCAAAGGAATACGGCTTTAGAAGTCTGGAATTTATCACATCAACAGATGAATGAGATGAAAGAATATGAATTGCAGCATAATACTGGGAAAATGACGGAAATAGAGCGTTTTCGGAACAAATTTATCCATTGTATCGGTGAATATGCCGAAATTTAGAAAGAAAGAAGAAATTGGTTGCACAATAAAAATGACTTATGGTATAGTTGGAGAAAAGTGAAAGGAGTTATGAAAAATTGAATCCAAAGAAAAAAATATTGATTTTATCAGGCTGTCTGCTTACAGTGGCAGCTGTAGTTGGTGGTACATTTTTCGTACAGAAGAGCAGTAATCATGTTTTAAACAAAACATCCATAGGAAAATTCCACGAAGCAGAGGAGCATACTGCAACAGGAGTTGTGGTATGTAAGACGGAAGCATTGCAGGAGGTATTTCAGCAGAAGAAAGAAGAGGTTCTGTTGGCAAAGCAGGAAGTGCCGGATGAATCCGATGGAAAGAATGAGAAAACCGATAAAAAGGGAACACAGGAAGTGACACCGGGAAAGGAACCAACAGAGCCGGCATCAACTGCAGGAGGGCCGGCCCCTTCAGCTCAGAAAAACGCAACGACATCCGGGGGACAGGAACCTGTCGGTGGAATTCCAGTAGCACCATCAGATGCACCATCGGAAACTCCGGCAGCACCATCAGATACACCGTCGGAAACTCCGGCAGCACCATCAGATACACCGTCAGAAACTCCGGCAACAACACCGACAGAACAGCCGGCAGAGGAAACAAAACCAGCAAATCCATGCCCGTATCCGCTTTGGACAGTGATGAGTTTTGATGATGGAACTATGGGATATTACTGGCCGATGGATTATGATATTGCAGATGCAGTAAGAGTGGACAAGGAATTGTATGAATTACATTATACCAGACTGGTAAGTACAACTTTTGTGGGAAATTATGATGGCGCATATCATGTAAGATTAAGTAAATTCAGTTATCATATTCCGTATGCAGATGACTGATGATAGAAAAAGAAAGGTATATCGAAAACTCCCTAAGGAGTTTTCAGATATACCTTTTCGATTCTGTTCTTATCCATTTTTTCAACCCGGAGCAGGATTCCATTTTCTGTGGTAATGGATTCTCCCTCGTCCGGAAGATGGTCTAAATGTTCTAAGATATAGCCGCCAATGGAATCATAATCTTCTGACTCCAAATGAATCCCCAGTTTTTCACACATATCATAAAGGTTCATGGAACCATTGACCAGGTATTCTTTTTCATTTAAAGCAGTAATATCAGCTTCTTCATTGGCATCATATTCGTCATGAATTTCGCCTACAATTTCCTCTAATAAATCCTCTAAAGTAACAAGACCGGCAGTTGCACCATATTCATCTAATACGATAGCAATGTTGAGGGAAGAAGCCTGCATTTCTTTTAATAATTCAGCAGTATTCTTATGCTCATATGTAAAGAACGGTTCCCGCATAATAGAGCGGATGGAAAAATTCGTCCGGTCATCATAGAGCAATAAATCCTTTACATTTAAAATACCAATGACATTGTCCGTGGTATCTTCATATACTGGTAATCTTGTATATTTGGCTTCCCGGAAAATCTCTAATAATTTTTCGTAGCTGGCATTGACATCTACGAAAGTCATATCTATGCGGGGAACCATAATTTCTTTTGCTTCAGAATCAGTTAAATCGAACACATTATTAATCATATTGCGTTCTTCATTCTCAATAACACCGGATTCGTGACTGACATTTACGATAGTACGAAGCTCGGCTTCTGTCATGGTCTGCTTCTTGGCATCAGGATTAATATGCAGGAGCTTTAAGAAGCCATGGGAAAGCATATTAATAATAAAGATGACAGGAGTAAGAACCTTCATAAGAAAGCTGACAACTCCGGAGTACGCCAATGCCAGTTTTTCGGAATGTATGGTAGCAATTGTTTTTGGAGTGATTTCACCGAAAATCAGAATCAAAACAGTTAAAATTCCAGTTGATATTCCGGCAGCAACACTTCCGAAAATGCGGATGGCAAGTGCTGTAGAAATAGCAGAGGCGGATAAGTTTACAATATTATTTCCGATTAAAATAGCGCTTAACATCTTAGATGAATGATCCGTGATAGCAAGCACGCGCTTTGCCCTTACATTTCCTTCATCTGCCAAGGTCCGCATCTTAATCCGGTTAACGGTTACAAGGGCGGTTTCAGCAGAAGAAAAGAATGCTGATAAAAGAATCAGTATGACAAGACTTACTAATTGGATGATATCTGTTCCACTCAAATTAGTCCACCTGCAGATTGGAATAGTAATCCGTAAGAGCACTTAAATCTACCTCTGTATAGGATACCGGTTTATTTGCTTCATGATTTTTATAAATGGAGAAGCCTGCCCAGCCTATGATAAGTGCAATGACAACAACGGTAGCGGTATAACCCAGATAACGCTTGCATTTCTCCTGTTTCATTATTTTTTTACGATTTTTCTTTTGTTCTTTATAACGGTCAACTTTTTCCTGACTCATAAGAAATCTCCTTGCAATTTTTTTTATAATAATGGTATTATACACCATGTAGGAATAAAATTGAACAAAAAATTCAAAAACTAATAGAAAACTAATAGAAAACAGAAAAATAGAAGAAGGAAAGAAAAATGAAGCAGGGAATAATTTTTGATATGGATGGAACTCTGTGGGATTCTACAGTCGGTGTGGCAGAATCCTGGAATGAAATATTAAAACAGGAAAAAGTGAACCGTACACCTCTGACTGTAGAGGATTTTCGTGGAATCATGGGAAAAACAATGGATGTTATTGCAGCAAAATTTTTCCCGGATATGCCGGAAAAAGAGCGGATGGAACTTTTAGATAAATGTGGCGAATATGAAAATGAATATCTGTCCGGGCATGGTGCGGTGTTATATCCGGGTGTGGAAGAAACCTTTGCAAAGCTGAAGGAAAAATATGAACTTTATATCGTAAGCAATTGTCAGAGCGGATATATCGAGGCTTTTCTTTCTTATTATAACTTAGGAAAATATATTTCGGATATAGAATGCTATGGAAATAATGAAAAACAGAAAGAAGATAATATAGCCCTGGTAGTATCCCGGAATGCACTTACCGATGCAGTGTATGTGGGAGATATCCAGAGCGATTACGAATCCAGCAAAAAGGCAGGAGTCGCTTTTATCCATGCAGCATATGGATTTGGCACAATTGATGATGAAGTACCGGAAATTGAAAATTTGTCACAGCTTCCGGAAGTGGTAGAAAAAGTATTTGCCGGAAAATAATTAAAATAGAAAACAGGAAACGAATGTAGAAATAAGAGAAAAAGAGTCTTGGTTGTTTGAAAAGAACGAAGCAAGGCTCTTTTTTTGCTTTACAGGAAATTGCTTTCCTGTAAAGTAAAAAACGCTCCGCGAGGATGCGCACTGCGGCGTATAAGGTAGATGTCGCAAGCGACCGCCGCAGGCGCGGGAATGTGCCAAGGCACATTCTTTTTTCTTGCCCGCATTCGTAAAAGGCTGCCAGTGACAGGTTTTATAGGTTGACAAATAATATTATATGATATATAGTATTGAATATAAAATAGTAATGCATTAAAAATAATATTATATTTATGAAAATCTGGAGGGAGTGATTGCATGGTATTTAATACAGGCGCGGCACTTCTGGATGCAATTGTTTTAGCTGTAGTATCAAAGGATGAGGAAGGTACTTATGGTTATAAGATTACGCAGGATGTGCGGAAAGCCATTGAAGTGTCAGAATCAACGCTGTATCCGGTGTTGCGAAGATTGCAGAAGGACGGTTGTCTGGAAGTATACGACAGAGAATGTGGGGGCAGAAATCGAAGGTATTATAAGATAACTGGGAATGGAAATGAAAGATTAACATATTATCGGAAGGAATGGGAAAATTATTCTTCGAAAATAACAGAATTATTTTCCAGAGAGGAGAAGATATGAACAGACAGGAGTTTATGAGAAGGCTGGAGCAGTTATTAGAAGGAATTCCGGAAGAGGAAAAACGGGAAGCAATTGCATACTATACCAGCTACTTTGAGGATGCAGGAGAAGAAAATGAAGAGAAGATAATCCGGGAATTAGAATCTCCGGAAAAAGTGGCAGCAACCATCCGGGCAGATTTCCCAGGATGCAATAATAGTGAGACAGCATCTTCCGGTAATCAGCAGAATTATAACGGTGCAAGCCAGAGTATGGGACAGCAGAATTATAACGGTGCAAGCCAGAATATGGGGCAGCAGAATTATAACGGAACGATCCAGAAGGAAGACAATACTACAAGAAATATTTTGCTGATTATTCTGCTGGTGATTACTTCACCAATCTGGGGAAGTATTTTAGTGGCAATTGGTGGAACTTTATTGGGAATTACCGGAGGACTATTTGGAATTGCAGTCGGCTGTGTAATCGGCGGAATAGCGGTAGCAGGTGTAGCAATTACAATTCTGGTAACAGGCACAATTTCCCTAGGTCTTATTTCTATGGCAGCCGGACTTCTGATGCTTGCAATCGGATTATGCGCAGCCGGACTTCTGGTTTTGGTATGTGGAAAGTTTCTCCCATGGTTGGCAAAAGGAATTGCAAACTTATGGCAGTCATTATTTAAGAAGAAAGGGGGCGCTTGCGCATGAAAAAAGCATTAAAAATTATTTTTGGTATTGCATTAGGCTGCTTTCTTTTAGGCTGCGTGGTATTAGGAATTGGAATTGCAACCGGTGGAACCATGCGGGAATTTGTAGAAGCAGTGCAAAATAATAAATTTGCATTTCATTGGGATATAACTGACTGGGAAGGACAGGATAAAGGAACAGCCAGTACAGAAGAGACTGCATTTGCACCGGAAGATGTGAAATCACTTGATATCGATATGGATGCAGGAATGTTGAAAGTAGTCAAAGGAAAAGGCAAAGAGATTAAGGTAATAACAACTTCTAAAAATGCAGAGATAGAGACTGTATTGGAGGACGGAACATTAACAATCAGCGAAAATTCCCATGCAGCATATTGGGGAGATGGAGTGCATCGTTTACAGGTGGTTATTGAAGTGCCGGAACAGCTTGAGTTAGAGGAACTTTCAGTTGAAGTCGGAGCAGGAAATATTGATATAAAAGAAGGACTGTTGACGACAGCATATGCAAGCTTGGATGTGGATGCCGGAAATCTTGATTTTGCCGGTGAAGTAAAAGGTGATTTAGACGCCAATTGTAATGTGGGAAATATGGAATTGAAATTAACCGGAGAGCAGCAGGATTACAATTATAGTTTAAGCTGTGATGTTGGTTCTATAAAAGTAGGAGATATTTCCGTTTCCGGACTTGGCAGAGAAAAAGAAATCGACAATGACGCAGATTATGATATGGATGTAAGTTGTGATGTGGGAAATATTGATGTGATTTTTGAAAAACGATGAGAAACACCCTTTGCGGGCTGCCAGCATAAAAATGATAGCAGATAATGTGAAAAGACATTGCCTGCTATCATTTTTTATAAAATTATTTACTTGGAAACCCACTCATTTACATCATTGATTTTACTTAAAACCGGGAGCAGAATCAGGCAGAGAATAATGCCGACAACACCCTGGACGATATTGAATGGAATACCTGCAGCAGAAGAAGCAATTCCGGTAGCAAGAGCAGCGGAGGAGAAAGAACCGCTGGCAAATGCAGCAAGACCTGCTTCAAACAGGAAGTAGCCAAGTACCATAAGAGCCTCACCTACGATACCGCCGATAACAACGCGGACACTGCGGTTAGCTTTGGAAGAAATGTTAAGACGCAGTTTGTGGAACAGAAGTCCGGCGATGCATGCGGTCAGAGCCTTGATGATTAAAGTGGCAGGAGCCCAGGTCATATAGCCGGAGAAAATATCAGCAAACATGGAGCCGATACCAGCGGCAAGTGCACCAATTCCAGGTCCTAAGATAATACCACATAGGAGTACCAGTCCGTCTCCTAAATGAATATATCCAAAAGTTGGTGTAGGAATCTTAATAATCATAGTTGCAATGCAGGTAAATGCAGCAAGCAAGGCCGCAGTAACCATTTTCTTTGTATTTTTCATAATAAAGTAAATCCTTTCTTTGGTATGTGATCTGCAAATCGTTTTCCCTATCATATGCAAAATGTGGTTTGATTAAAATAGCCAGATATAACAAATATGACCATGCCAGTTTAAAGGCAAAAGGAGTATACAAATTTTAACGATTGCCGAAATGCTCATTCATTGGTAAAATAGTCACGGAAACATGACTACAAAAAAGGAGATAAAATAATGAAGAAAGAAGTTCGGATTGCATTATATATAGTTTCTATAGTGTGTGTGATTCTGCTGGGTGCAGCAATGATATATGCAGCCCATCACGGTGGAAGCATCCGCCAGAAGGACAGCCGGCAGACTGCCGCAACAGCAGGGACAGAAGCGGCAGAAGACAGCAAGGATAAAAATGGAGAATCCGATTTAAAGACCAGTGATAAAACTGACGGTAAAAATGATGCGGAAGCCGGAAAGGATGCAGCTTCTGAAGATGCAGATAAGAATACGGAAAAAAATGAAGAAACAACAGATGTAACAGAAGATACAACACTGATGTTTACCGGAGACGTACTTTTTGCCAATTCTTTTAAAACAAACTATGATGCCGGAGGCATAGATGCTGTCATAGATAATGGCATGAAAGAGCTGCTTGTAAATGCAGATATTACCATGGTAAATGAAGAATTTCCGTTTAGTAACCGGGGCACCCAGATGGAGGACAAGCAGTATACCTTCCGCACAGACCCATCCTATGCAGCAGCATTAAAGGAAATGGGCGTGGACGTGGTCACTCTGGCAAATAATCATATCCTCGATTATGGAAGGGAAGCATTGAGTGATACGTTTACAACATTAGATGGACAGGGCATTTTATATGCCGGAGCAGGGGACAGCGTAGAGCGGGCGCAGGAAGTGCAGGTAATAGAAGTAAATGGGAAAAAGTATGGATTTCTTGCAGCATCCCGTGTACTTCCGGTTGCCGGCTGGAATGTAGAAAGCGCAGTACCGGGAGTCCTTTCTACTTATGATGAAACGCGGTTTGTCAATGCCATTGCCGAAGCGCGCAGTCAGTGTGATGTGCTGGTGGTTTATGTCCACTGGGGCTTGGAACATCAGGAAAAACCTGAGGCATATCAGAGAACACTGGCACAGAAATATATTGAAGCCGGTGCAGATGTAGTGTTTGGTGCACATTCCCATTGTCTGCAGGGCATTGAATATATCGACGGAAAGCCGGTGTTTTACAGCCTTGGCAATTTTGTTTTTGGCAGCAGCATTGAGCGCACCATGGCAGTGGAAATGGTAGTGGATAAGGATGGTGCAATTTCTTATAAGCTGGTGGGAGCAAAGGCAGAAAATGGAAAGACCAGACAGATGAATGAATTAGAACAGCAGCAGTTGAATGACTATATCAACAGCATTTCCTTTGGCGTAACGGTGCAGGATGACGGAACCGTAACACCACAATAAGAGACAGCAGAGTATGAAACAGTATTGGTACAATAAGCTGAAAAGAAGTGCATAAAAATACAGGATTGCGATAGAGTAGTAATAAAAGAAATTGCCGGGAGATGGAATGAACAGTTCGAAACGGGAAAACTTACTGAATCTGGCACTGGATGCAACGGAAGAGGAAAGACTGCAGTCCTTAAACTTAAATGTAGGATATCAGGAAGAAACGGACACATGGGAAGTCATTGTAAAATATACCGGAAGTCTCAGAAAATTAGAGGAGATATTTCCGGATATTGAAGTTACAGAACTGAGCAATGAATATGCAGTTATCCGGCTGCCGGAGGCTTTGATGGATGCGGTAACAGACCGGACAGAAATTGAATATATGGAAAAACCAAAGAGGCTCTTTTTCTCTGTACAGCAGGGAATCAGAGCCTCCTGCATTACGTCCCTTTATACAAGAAAAATGGGGTTAGGGGGAACGGGATTGAGTGGGAAAGGTGTGATAACGGCATTTTTAGATAGTGGCATCGATTACAGACACCCGGATTTTAGAAAGGAAGATGGAAGCAGCCGGATTCTGGCAATCTGGGATCAGACCATTGCAGGAAATCCACCGGCGGGATTCAGGCTTGGAACGGAATACGACCGGGACATAATCAATGAAGCATTGCAGCAGGAGGATATACAGGAGGGGTACCGTATCTGCCCCAGCCGGGATTTATCCGGGCACGGAACCCATGTGGCAGGAATCGCAGCGGGAAATGGAAGATCATCCAATGAAAGAAACCGGGGCGTGGCATATGAAAGTGATTTGCTGGTGGTAAAGCTTGGCACACCGGGAAAAAATTCTTTTCCAAGGACAACAGAGCTGATGCTTGGAATGGATTATATTCTCCGGAAAGCACTGGAACTTAAGCAGCCGGTGGCAGTAAATATAAGCTTTGGCAATACCTATGGTTCCCATGATGGAACCTCTCTTCTTGAAACCTATTTATCTGATATGGCAAATTACTGGAAATCGGTTCTGGTGATTGGCACCGGAAATGAAGGCAGTGCCAGAGGGCATACCTCCGGGCAGCTTGTAATGGGAAGAGAACAGGAAGTGGAATTTGCAGTAGGAGAATATGAGCCTGCGTTAAGCTTACAAATCTGGAAATCCTATGCGGATATTTTTTCCATCCGGATGACACATCCCAGTGGGAAAACGGTGGGGATTATCCGGCAGCTGCAGGGCCCCCAGAGATTTACTATCGAAGGAACGCAGATTTTATTATATTTTGGAGAACCAAGCCCTTTCAGTCCTTTTCAGGAAATCTATTTTGATTTTCTTCCGGTGGAAAATTATATCGACAGCGGAATCTATAAAATAACGCTGATACCGGAAAAGATTGTAACCGGGGTCTATAATATGTGGCTGCCTTCCCTTGCGGTCATCGGAGAAGCAACCGGATTTTTATATCCCACAGAAGAGACAACGCTTACAATTCCATCCACTGCCTATAAGGTAATTTCGGTGGGGGCCTATGATGCAAGATATAATCAGGTGGCAGCCTTTTCCGGGAGAGGGTTCACCAGAGAGACCAATCAGGTGAAACCGGACATCTGTGCGCCAGGGGTGGACATTGAATCCTGTGCACCAGGCGGCGGTTATACCGTACGAAGTGGAACTTCAATGGCAACGCCATTTGTAACCGGGACGGCAGCACTTTTTATGCAATGGGGAATTGTAGAGAAACATGATGCTTTTTTATATGGGGAAAAAATAAAAGCATATCTCATCCGGGGAGCAAGACCACTGCCGGGATATTCCTTTTTCCCAAATCCAAGGCTGGGCTGGGGTGTATTGTGTGCAGCGGACAGTCTGCCATCGGATGCTGGATGAATACGGTTGTACTTTTATGACACTTTTCTGAATAAATATTGTAAAAAACGATAATTTGATGTACAATTAAAAAATGCAGGAAGGAATGTATAGACAGAAAAATATATATTTTTTGGAGGGGCTATGCAGGAGAAGAATACGCTGGATGAATTGTTTAAAGGGAAAAAAGGATTTGCGGAATGTTACCAGACTCTGCAGTTATTAAGTGAAAGTACCGATGATTATTTATTTCTGGCAGATTTAAAAGAGGGTAAATTTTATTTCGCCAGCAATGATATATCAAAGAGATATGCATTGCGCATGGATGAAAACAACAGCTGCGGCATAGATGACTGGAAAGATATTGTATATGAAAGAGACTTAAACCAGTGGGTTAATGATATGGAATCTATCTGCTCTGGAAGAAGCCTGATACATGATTTGGAATACCGGCTGGTAGACAGAAACAGCAATCTGGTCTGGATCAGCTGTCGTGGGAAAGCTGAACTGGATGAGACCGGGATTCCTTATGTAATGGTGGGAAGAACATCAGATACTGTCCTTTTGGGAAAGACAGATTCACTTACCGGACTTTTTAATAGTACTAAATTAATGGAACATCTGGATGAAATGCTGAACAGCAGAAAAGAAGGTGTTTTACTTGTTCTTGGTGTGGATAATTTTAAAAATATCAATACGAAATATGGAAGAGGCCATGGTAATTTTATTTTAAAGAGGATTGCGGCTCTTCTGGAAAATAGTATTGATGAAAACATAAAAATTTATCGTCTGGATGGTGACCGGTTTGCAGTTAATTTTGTGGGATATGATATGGAGGCTGTGCGTGAGGTATACCAGAATATACAGATGAAGATGATGGAGAACTGTACCTTTTCAGCAGGTGCAGTCTGCTATCCGATGTCCGGAATCAAGGATGCCAATACACTGTTTAACTATGCGGAAAGTTCTCTGGACCGTGCCAAGAAGAGCGGTAAGAACCGGTTGATTCTTTTCTCAGCAGAAGATTATGAGAAACAGTTGTCGGTTATTGACTTAACAGAAGAAATCAGAAAGAGTATCCGCAACCAGTGTGATGGATTTTATCTTCTCTTCCAGCCACAGATTGGGATGAGTAATTATGAAGTAGTGGGAGCAGAGGCACTGCTCCGTTTCCGCTCAAAATATCATGGGGTAGTGTCACCAAATCTTTTTATTGGAATATTAGAGCAGAGCGGAATGATTGTGCAGGTGGGAAAATGGGTATTAAAGGAAGCCATTGCCCAGTGTGCAAAGTGGCGGCGTTATAATCCGGAATTCCGTATGAGTATTAATCTTTCTTATATACAGTTACAGCAGCCGGATTTAAGCCAGTACATTTATGATTTATTAGAACAGGAAGGAATTCCCGGAGAAGCTATTATTCTGGAACTGACAGAAAGCATGCAGTTACAGGATTATACCAAATACAATCAGTTATTTTATCAGTGGGGCAAGCGTGGTATACAGATTTCCATGGATGATTTTGGAACCGGATATTCCAGCTTAAGTTATCTTAAGAGTCTGGCAATTGATGAGATTAAAATTGACCGCTGCTTTGTCAGCCGGATTAATATGAGTGCATACAATTACCGGCTTCTTCGTAATATTTTGGAACTGGCAAGAAGTGCACAGATCCGGGTAGTATGTGAAGGGGTAGAAACACCGGAGGAATTACAGACACTTGCAGAGCTTGCACCTGAAGTTTTACAGGGGTTCTATTTCAGTAAACCGATTGAAGAAGAGCTGTTTGAAAAACAGTATATTTTTGGACATGTAGAGGAAGAACGGTGGCAGGAAGATTGTGGGAATAGCACAGTGATTCTGCCGGAAGCAGGAGATGGTACCGATTATAAAGCAATATTAGACCAGTTAGAAGAGATGGTCTATGTCATAGATGCGGAAAGCTATGAGTTATATTATATGAACTCTGCCGGACAACGAATCAGCGGCGTCAGTGATTATGCCGGCAAGAAATGTTATCAGGTATTAGAGGGCAGGGAAGAACCGTGCCCAGATTGTAATATGGCAAAATTAAAGCATAAGAAGTTTTTGACCAGATATGCAAATAATGAATTCTTAGGAACCCAGATGTTGATGAAGGATAAATTAGTAAACTGGGGCAATAAGGCAGCACGCCTTCAGATAGGTATTGACATGAATACCATCAATATTTCCATGAGCAGGCTGGAAGAACAGTTAGAAGTGGAAAAGGGCATTGTGAAAGCCTTGGAAGAGGCGAAAGAAAAAGAAAATGAAGCTGATATCATCAGTGAACTTCTTCATCATACCGGGGAATTTTATCAGGCAGACCGCTGCTATATCTTTTTATATTCCAAAGAGGCAGATAGCTGGAGCAATGTCTGTGAGTGGTGTGAAAATGAGATTCAGAGCCAGCAGCTTTACCTCGCATCAGTACCGGGTGACCGGGTAAAACTGGTGATTGGCAGTCTGAAGGAAGACAGATCGGTTATTATCAAAGATGTGGATATGTATCGGGAGTCAGCACCGGATTTGTGGAAAATATTAGTGCATCAGGAAATACGCAGGCTGATGCTTCTTCCATTGTTAAATGAAGGTCATTTATTTGGATTTATTGGTGTGGATAATCCGAAATACCGCCCAAATGATAAGACTTTTCTTGCCAGAATACGTCCTTTTATTTCAAATATACTGATTCGTGACGGAATGATGGATGTAAAGAGTGAAATGATAGCCCGTATGACGGGTATGCTGAAGGAAGAAAATATATTACAGTCTGTAAAACTGGGACTGTGGACGCTGGAACTGGATACGGTCAATGGAAAGAACCGTCTGTATGTGGATAAGAGCATGCGCAGCATTCTGGGCATAGACGACATTATGAACAGCGAGGAATATTTCAGGTTCTGGTATGATAACATCAGTGATGGTTATTACGATTATGTACAGAATGCATTACATGATATTATTACAACCGGAAAGATTATTGAGATGGAATATACCTGGAATCATCCGGAACGTGGAAAAGTGACAGTACGCTGTGTTGGAGTGCTTGGTCATCAGGAAAATGGTGTCTATACATTAAAAGGATATCATCGTATCAATAATGATATGATTCGGAAAAAATTTTTAAAGAGTCAGGAATATGAACGTATGGAGTATAATGAGAAGAAACATACCATTTATTTCCATACAAATCGTTCTATGTTAAAGGGAAATCAGCTAAAAGAGGTTGGATTTCCGGAAAGCTGGGAGGATGGAATGGTACATCCCCATTTCCGGGATGTATTTCATGCAGCGTTTACCGGTGTAGAATATAGAAAAGAGGATCAGGTATTAGAAATTCTTTTAAAAAACAAGCAGGATGAGTTTGAATGGTTCCGTCTGGATATCTGTAAAATCGGAGACCAGAAACAGGATGAAAATTTGAGGATAGTTACTATTTATCAGATTGAAGATCATCAGAATATCCAGTTAAAATATTTACAGAGAGAGGACTTTTATCAGGCAATGCTGTCGGAGACCGTGGCATATGCTGAGGTAGACCTGAGTAATGGTAAGATTCAAAGCAGTGGTGGACTCTGGAAAGATTACGTAGCAGAGGGCGAGCGGGAAGCATTAAATTATATGAAGGTTTTCAACCGTCATATTGATGAACTGGTATTAGAGGAAGACCAGTTTGGATGCTATGATGTATTAGAGCAGGAAAAGATGGTTTATAATTATAACAGTGGAACGGCTACTGTGAATTATCAGCTTCGCAGAAGGATGGCAAGAGGAAGTTACCACTGGATGGAGCTTACCGTACATGTATTTCAGGAGCAGGTAACAGAAAATATGTATGCACTGCTGTATCTTAAGGATATAGATGGACAGAAACGCCGTCAGCAGGAACAGGAGCGTGCAGCCAATACCGATCCGTTGACGAACGTACTGAACCGGCGGATATTTGAACAATATACCAGCCATTATGTATTAGAAGAAGCAAAGAAAGGGGAAGTGTGTGCACTTCTTATATTGGATATTGATAATTTTAAACAGATTAACGATACCAAGGGACATCCATATGGAGATAAAGTATTGCGTACTTTTGTGGATACCATTCATGAAAGCTTCCGCTGTACCGATTATATAGGAAGACTTGGTGGGGATGAATTTGTAGTATTGTTTAAAGGATTTGGCTCAAAGAAAACCTTGGATAAGAGACTGGTTCGGATGCAGGAACAGCTGCGGGAGAAGCTTCCGACTCCGGTATCCTGTAGTGTTGGAATCACCCTGATTAGAAAAGACAGCTATAACTATGAAGACAGTATCAGGCAGGCAGATAAAGCTTTGTATACAGCGAAGCATAAAGGAAAGGATACCTGTTGTTACTGGGAAGAGTCAGAAAAATAGGCATTGACGGAGACAAAAGGTATATGTTATGATGATGGCGTATCAGGGAGTAGTTCGCACCGGATAGCCGGTGTTGTATTTTTCGTCATCACGTTATCTGAAGAGGGATAACCGGAATATACACTGCAGAGGAACGAGACTTTTACCGTATTATTTTGATGCGGTAAAAGTGCTCGTTCCTTTTTTGCTTTACAGGAAATTGCTTTCCTGTAAAGTAAAAAACGCTCCGCGAGGATGCACACTGCGGCGTATAAGGTAGATGCCGCAAGCGACCGCCGCAGGCGCGGGAATGTGTCAAGGCACATTCTTTGTTATGCATAGTTGATACCCGGTAACATAAAAAGCAGGAGGTTAAGCGTATATGAAAGCATATTGGAATTGTACGAAAGAGCAGTTGGAAGAAATGTTTGGCTTTCGGGAAAAAGGATTAACAGAAGAAGAAGTAGAAAGAATACGAAAAGAGACAGGCGAAAACCGGCTGAGCGAGGGCAGACATAAGAGTCTGTTACAGGTGTTTTTAAGTCAGTTTTGTGACTTGATGGTCATAATCCTGATTATTGCAGCAATTATTTCCATGTTTTCCGGAAATGTTGAGAACACTATCGTAATTTTTCTGGTATTACTTATGAATGCTGTTCTTGGTACGATACAGTATAGGAAGGCAGAAAAATCACTGGATAGTTTGAAGGATTTGGCGGCACCAGCGGCCCGGGTTATCCGGGATGGAAAACGTCAGGAGATTGCATCCAAAGAGATTGTGCCCGGGGATTATGTAATCTTAGAAGCAGGGGACATGATTGTGGCAGACGGAAGAATTCTTCGCAATTATTCCCTGCAGGTCAATGAAGGCTCACTGACAGGAGAGTCTGTCAATGTAGAAAAAAATGAAGAAGTATTGCCGGAAGAAGTACCGTTGGCAGACCGGAAAAATATGGTATTTTCTGGAAGCTTTGTAACATATGGAAGAGCGGAGGTACTTGTAACAGCAACAGGAATGGAAACGGAATTAGGAAAGATTGCCGGGTTGATGAATCAGACGAAGGAGCGGAAGACTCCGCTTCAGATAAGTCTTGATTCTTTCAGCAAAAAGCTGGCAATACTGATTATGGCAATCTGTGCACTGGTCTTTTGTCTTGGCATTTACCGGAAGATGCCGGTCATTGATGCCATGATGTTTGCTGTTGCACTGGCAGTAGCGGCAATACCGGAAGCATTAGGCTCCATCGTTACAATTGTGCAGGCAATGGGAAGCAGGAGAATGGCAAAGGAGCACGCCATTGTCAAAGAATTAAAAGCTGTGGAAAGCTTAGGCTGTGTATCGGTAATCTGCTCCGATAAGACGGGAACACTGACACAGAATAAGATGCATGTGGAAGAGGTTTATCTGAATGGTATGACTTGTAAACCGGATGAGATGACCTTGGAGTCCAGCCTGCAAAGGCTTTTTTTATACAATGCTATTTTAAATAATGATGCCAGCATAACGGATGGAAAAGTACTGGGAGATCCGACAGAATCTGCCCTGTTGGAAATGTTCCACGAAGTCCGCCTGAATCAGGACAGAACGGAAAATGTAGGGCAGCTTACCATACAGGAAGAAACGATTCGAAATATGATTCCGAGATTAGAAGAAATTCCATTTGATTCTGAACGGAAATGCATGAGCAGTAAATACCGGCTGCATGGCGAAGAAGAAATTATTTTTACAAAAGGAGCAGTAGATGTCCTTTTAAACCGTTGCATAAATGTGGCATATGAAGAAGAGATAAGACCGATGGATAATGTAGAAATCGCAAAAATCCAGAAGCAGAATCAGCATTTTTCTGAAAAGGGACTCAGGGTACTGGCATTTGCATGTAAGAAGTCCGGGGGAGAACTGACGGTGGAAAATGAAAATGGACTTACCTTTTTAGGATTAGCTGCCATGGCAGACCCGCCAAGGGAAGAATCCATACAGGCAGTAGCAGATGCGAAGCGGGCGGGAATCCGCACCGTAATGATTACCGGAGATCACAAAATCACAGCCGTTGCGATTGCAAAGCGTATTGGAATCTATGAAGAGGGGGATCTGGCATTAACCGGAACAGAGCTGGATGCCTGCCCGGAAAAAGAACTGGAAGAAAAGATTGATAAAATATCTGTTTATGCGAGAGTGTCACCGGAGCATAAGATACGGATTGTAAAAGCCTGGCAGAAGAGGGGCAATATCGTTTCCATGACCGGAGACGGTGTAAATGATGCACCGGCATTAAAGCAGGCAGACATCGGAGTAGCCATGGGAATAACCGGAACGGAAGTGGCAAAGGATGCGGCAGCCATGATATTAACAGATGATAACTTTGCTACGATTATTAAAGCAGTAACGAACGGAAGAAACATTTACCGTAATATAAAAAATGCTATTTTATTTTTACTTTCCGGCAACATGGCAGGAATTTTATCTGTATTGTATACATCCCTTTTGGGGCTTCCGGTTCCATTTGCTCCGGTGCATTTACTGTTTATTAACCTGCTGACAGATTCCCTTCCGGCAATTGCCATTGGCGTGGAACCGCAGGATGAAAGTTTATTGGAAGAAAAACCAAGGCAGGCATCGGAAGGAATTTTATCTGGAGAGACATTCCGGCGAATTATGTTGCAGGGCTTATGTATTGCGGCATCCACCATGGCAGCATTTTATATCGGAAATGGAAAGGGTGCGGCAATGGCATCCACTATGGCATTTGCAACACTGACATTGGCGCGTCTTTTCCATGGATTTAACTGTCGTGGAAACAAGACCATTTTTGCATTGGGCTTTACCGGAAATCCATACAGTATCCTTGCATTTGTGTCTGGAAGTGTGCTGCTGGGACTGGTGCTTTTTGTACCGCTGCTCCGGGGATTATTTTCAGTAGAATCATTGTCTGGTCCTGCTGTGATTGAGATTATTCTGCTGGCAGCACTTCCGACCGTTGTCATCCAGATGGTCAGAGGAGTGAGAGAGTTAAAAAAATAAGCCAAATTTGCGCCGGTTGCCAGCCGAAATCAAACACAATATCGAAATTCTTATGTGCCCTTGCAGATTCCAGTTCGCATCCGCTTCCGACGGACAGATGGGGTGAGCAGTCAAAGCAGCGGAAAGACAATTTATTATCAGAAAAAACACTTTCAAGAACGATAACGCATTTCATCAAAAATTTCTTCCCGGACACCGGCTGCAAATTTGTGCTTGTATTTTTTTCTCTGTCCTTAGCCCATCTGGCTGCATCAACTCTTGACGGAAGCTGTCCTGCGACATATACTAAGCTTAATCACAGGGTAAGGAATGAGACAGATGTATCGGAAAAAGATAATCAGGCATTTGGCACTGTTGTGGAGCATCCTGTTTCTGGTAGCCATTGCAGGCGCATCCACCAGAACAGAACAGGTTTCCCCGGCAGAGAAAGAAGCCTTTGCAGTAAATTACATAGAATTAAAGAATGTCCGTCTTTTAGATACTCCGGATAAGATGTTATCCAGAGAGGAGCAGATGCAGAATACAGGCATTGCGGCATTGACACTAGGCTGCAGCGGTAGACTGGCGAACCATAGGAGAAATATTGGAATGATGTTCTGGCTGCTGTTGGTGGTACTGCCACAGCTTTTTATGGGACGCATTCAGAGGAACCGGAAGAAGCATGGCGATAATGTACTAAGGAGCCTGATGTTAGCAAGGTTTGAGCGGAAGGCGGACGGAAAGAAGGAAGCATTGGCACCCGCATATTAAATACATAAAATAATAATATGCGAGGTGTAAGAAATGAATATTTTTATCTGGATTATGATAATCTTAGGTGGTGGAGTAGGAATTCTTTCCTGTGCTTATCTGGTACTGGCAATGCCGGTACTTCTGGTATGGAAGATTGGCCGGAAGGTAAAATATCACATTGGATTATTTGATTAGAAGATAAAGAAAAGAGGATTCTGGAATCTGGCGGCAGGTCAGAAAACAGAGTCCTTTTTTTACTTTACAGGAAATTGCTTTCCTGCAAAGTAAAAAACGCTCCGCGAGGATGTGCACTGCGGCGTATAAGGTAGATGTCGCAAGCGACCGCCGCAGGCGCGAGAATGTGCCAAGGCACATTCTTTGTTATGCATTTTCTAAAATTTTTATGAAAATCATGATATTTTTCGAAAGTGAGATGTAAAAATGTTCGGAATAAGGTAATATAAAAAACAGAGTGAGAAAGAAAAAGTAAAATAGAAAAATAAAAAATGGAAAACGAGAGAATATCATATGCTTCAGATTCAACACATTTATAAGGAATATAAGACCGGAAGTCTGGTGCAGAAGGCACTGGATGATGTCAGCTTAAATTTAAGGGATAATGAGTTCGTGGCAATCCTCGGGCCGAGTGGTTCGGGAAAGACCACATTGCTTAATATAATCGGAGGACTCGACCGTTATGATAGCGGAGATTTGATTATCAATGGAATATCCACGAAGAAATACAAGGATAGGGATTGGGATTCTTACCGGAACCATACCATTGGTTTTGTGTTTCAAAGTTATAATCTGATTCCCCATCAGACGGTACTTGCAAATGTGGAACTGGCATTGACCATTTCCGGTATCGGTAAGGCAGAGCGGAAGAAACGAGCCGTTGCGGCATTAGAGCAGGTGGGACTGGGAAACCAGTTACACAAGAAGCCAAGCCAGATGTCCGGTGGACAGATGCAGCGTGTAGCCATTGCAAGAGCTTTGGTCAATGACCCGGATATTCTGCTGGCGGATGAACCGACGGGAGCATTAGACAGTGACACCAGTGTGCAGGTCATGGATTTGCTGAAGAAAGTGGCAAAAGACCGGCTGGTAGTTATGGTAACCCATAACCCGGAATTAGCAGAGCAGTATGCTACCAGAATTGTTAGATTAAGTGATGGAAAAATTCGTGCTGACTCCAATCCTTATGAAGTGGATGAGGCAATGCTGAAGGAACCAGAGCATAAAAACATGGGAAAATCCTCCATGTCATTTCTTACGGCATTGTCCTTAAGCTTTAATAATTTAAAAACGAAAAAGGCGAGAACCCTGCTGACTTCCTTTGCAGGCTCTATTGGAATTATCGGTATTGCACTGATATTATCTCTTTCTACCGGTGTAAATAAATATATCAAAAATGTAGAGAAAGAGACCTTATCCGAGTATCCGCTGCAGATTCAGAGTACGGGATTCAGCCTTGCATCCATGAGCCTTGGAATGGCAGATTCTGAAAAGAATACGGAAAGTGATGACGAAAATGCCGAAACAGATAAAGAAAATTCCGGGGATAAAGTAAAAGTCATTAAGATGGTAACCAATATGTTTTCCACGATGGCATCTAATGACCTGGAGGCTTTGAAAAAGTATCTTGATGAAGGAGACAGTGGAATTGAGCAGTATACTACAGCGGTGGAGTATACTTATAATATCAGTCCGCAGATTTTTAAGGAAAATGAAGACGGGATACGTCAGGTAAATCCGGACAAATCTTTTGATGCAGTAGGTCTTGGAACTTCATCTGGTTCCAATAGTCTGATGTCATCCATGATGAGCACGGATGTTTTTTATGAGATGCCGGAAAACAGTAAGTTATATGAAAAGCAGTATGATATTAAGGAAGGACGCTGGCCGGAAAATTATAATGAGTGTGTGGTGGTGCTTACTTCCAATGGCGGAATTAGTGACTTTTTACTGTATACATTAGGTCTTCGTGACCCGCTGGAATTAGATGAAATGATACAGCAGTTTGCCAGTGAGGAAAATATCGAGACGCCATCTGATTTTGGAACTTATACTTATAAAGATCTGGTAGGAATCCGGTTTAAGCTGGTGAACAGTGCGGATTATTATACTTATGATGAAGAGTATCAGGTCTGGAAGGATAAGTCGGATAATGAAGACTTTATGAAACAACTGGTGGCAGACGGAGAAGAGCTTACGATTGTAGGTGTGGTGCAGCCGGCAGAAGGAAGTAATGCCGCATCCTTAAATGCAGGAATTGCATATCCAAAATCTCTGACAAAGCATGTGGCAGAGGAATCGGCAAAGAGTGAGATAGTAAAACAGCAGCTTGCAAATCCATCCGTAAATGTCTTTACCAATGAAGCGTTTGGTGAGGTAGATAAGGAAAACGGATTTGATATGCAGTCATTGTTTACCGTAGACAGTGAAGCATTGGAAAAAGCATTTTCCTTTGATGAAAGTGCCTTAAGCGGGTTGGAAAATTCTATGGGGGATATGGGAAGTGCCGATTTGTCCGGGGCATTTTCCATGGATGCTTCTTCCATGGGTCAGTCAATTTCTGCGGAAGAAATGCAGACAATTGCAGGCAGTCTCTTAGAGGGATACCAGCAGTATGCAAAGGATAATCCGCAGGCAGATTATTCGAATCTGTCCCAGTATTTTATGAACTATTTAAATACGGAAGAAGCCCGGAAAATTTTATCCGATAATATCAAAGAGATTATTACGGCAAATGGCATGGTAACTATTACACCGGAGCAGATACAGAGCCTCATCCAGCAGATTATGGGTGGATATCAGCAATATGTCATAGACCATGGTTATACCGACCCGGAGAAATTTGATGAGTACTTAGCAGAATATTTGCAGACAGAGGAAGCCCAGGGGATCATAACAGCGTGGGCATCTGAGATATTTACAGGTAGTGGAAATATTGAGATTACGCAGGAGCAGATGCAGAAATTGTCTTCTGAATTATTTGCAGGTTATCAGACTTATGCACAGAATAATGGATTACCTGACCCGGCAAAATTGGGAGATTCTTTTGCGGCATATCTGAATACAGCAGATGGTCAGCAGAGAATTGCAGCCGGACTTTCGAATGTTATGAATGTGGACGCAGTACAGCAGCAGATGATGACGGCAATACAGCAGTATATGCAGCAGGCAGTGACACAGATGGGAAACAAGCTGCAAAGTGCCATGGCATCCGGCATGCAGGTGGATGAAGAAGCATTTTTAAATGCATTTCAGATTAATATGAATGAGGATGAGCTGACAGAGCTTTTGATGTCTATGGGTTCTGCAACCGGAACAACCTATGAGAATAACTTAAAGAAATTAGGCTATGTGGATTTTGCAGTGCCAAGCGGAATTAATATTTATCCGAAGGATTTTGAAAGCAAGGAGCATGTGGTAGAAATTTTAGATGCATACAATAACCGCATGGAAAAGGAAGGCAGGGACGAGCAGGTGATAACCTATACCGATATGGTAGGAACGCTGATGTCTTCCGTAACCGATATTGTGGATATTATCACATATGTACTGATTGCATTTGTGGCAATTTCGCTGGTGGTATCTTCAATTATGATTGGTGTCATTACTTATATCAGTGTGCTAGAGCGAAGAAAAGAAATCGGAATCCTAAGAGCTATCGGAGCATCGAAGCGGAACGTTTCCCAGGTATTTAATGCAGAGACCTTTATTATCGGACTGTGTGCCGGACTGATTGGAATCGGATTTACACTGCTTCTGATTATTCCGGTCAATGCGATTATCCATAATCTTGCAAATACAACCGATGTAAGTGCGGTGCTTCCGGTAGTTCCGGCACTGGTGCTGATTTTACTCAGTATCCTTTTGACACTTCTGGGTGGTCTGATCCCATCAAAGAAAGCATCGAAGAGTGACCCGGTAACAGCACTCCGGACGGAATAATGAGGTTGACATTTTTTGAAAAACATTTATAATAAGTAGCAAAGCTACCTAAAAGGAGTGAAATTATGGCAGTGAAGATGCCGCTTGGACTTCGGATTGCAATTATAGACCGGGCATTCCGTCGCAAAATGGATGAATGGGCAGAAGAAATCGGAATTACTGCCGTCCAGCTTCGGGTATTAGGAGAAGTCAGTCTGATGGAAGATAATGGAGTGGAAGAAGTAAATCAGAAGGACTTAGAACATATCGAGCAGGTGACACATCCGACAATGACGGGAATTATAAAAAGGCTTGAGGCAAAAGGATTTTTAATCTGTGCACCAAGTGAGAATGACCGGCGTTATAAGAAAATATCCTGTACGGAGAAATCCCGTGGAATTCATAAGGAGATTGCGAAGAAGGAAGCACTGGTTGTAAAAGAAATGTGTAAGGATTTTACACCGGAGCAGATGGAAACATTTCTGCAAATGACAGAGATGATGTTACAGAATATTTCCTAAGCATAAAATAAAAGTGAAATCGGAAGAGGAGGAAGTTACCGTGTAAATTTTCTTTTCTGATTTCACTTTCGTTTTGAACTAATAGGTAGCTTTGCGACTTAATAAAAAATGGAGGTAATGATTATGCCAATGCATAAGAGAGAAAGTTTGATTTATACGGTGTTAATGTGTTTTTCCATGGTGTTATGGATGAGTATGTATAATGTAGCACTGCATATGGGAACACTGAATATGGAAGTAATAAGAGAAGGCTGGCTGGGATTCCCACTGGCATATGTATGCGCAATGTGTCTGGATTGGTTTCTGGTATCTAAAATTGCAAAGGGATTTGCATTTCGTTTTCTGGTAAAACCGGAAAGCAGCACAACGAAAAAAGTGATTGCAGTTTCCTGCTGTATGGTAGTTCCGATGGTAATTTTCATGTCCTTATACGGTGGACTGGAAGCCTGCGTAAAAAGCGGAGCATGGAATATGCTTCTGATTATCTGGCTTACCAATATTCCAAAGAATTTTATTATGGCACTGCCGTTTCAGCTTCTGATTGCAGGTCCGTTGGTAAGAAAGATTTTTCGGACAGCATTTCCGGTTGGAACCGTATTATTAGAAGCAGAAAGTGGAAATCCTGTATAAGAATTCCTCTTGTAAAATCCAAACATATGTGCTAATATAAAACAAGAACAAATGTTCTTGAAAGGCATTGATATGAATGGAAATAAAATCTATTTATGTATTGATTTAAAATCTTTTTATGCATCGGTGGAGTGCGTGGAATGGGGATGGGATCCGCTGACTGCCAGGCTGGTGGTCGCAGACCCGGAACGCTCAGAGAAAACCATCTGTCTTGCCGTATCACCGGCGTTAAAGCAGATGGGAGTTCCCAACCGGTGTCGTGTCTTTCAGATTCCCAAAGAAATTCCATATAAGATGGCACCACCCCGTATGCAGCTATATATTGATTATGCAGCGGAAATCTATGGCGTATATTTAAAATATATTGCAAAAGAAGATATTCAGGTCTATTCCATTGATGAAGCATTTTTGGATGTGACGGATTATCTGCATCTCTACCAGATGACAGCAGTGGAACTGGGCAGGACAATCATGCAGGATATTTTAGATACCACGAAGATTCCGGCTGCCTGTGGTGTAGGAACCAATCTCTATTTAGCGAAGGTTGCTTTAGATATTATGGCAAAGCATGAGACAGACCGGATTGCCTATCTGGATGAAGCACGCTACCGGGAGAAACTCTGGAAACATAAACCGCTGACTGATTTCTGGCGGGTGGGGCGTGGAACGGTAGAGCGTCTATCGAATATGGGCATCTGCACAATGGAAGAGATTGCCCATGCCAGAGAGTCTTTATTATATAAGTCTTTTGGCATAGATGCAGAGCTGTTAATTGATCACGCATGGGGAAGAGAACCGGTAACGATAGCGGACATCAAGGCATATCGGCCGAAGAATACATCCTTTTCCAGCGGTCAGGTGCTGCCGCGGGATTATGAGTATGAGGAAGGTGTACTGGTGGTAAAAGAGATGGCAGATTTATTGTGCCTTGACCTGGTAGACCAGGGTCTTGTAACATCCCATATCAGTCTGGTAATCGGTTACAGCAATCAGAAATGCTTTGAACCGGCGAAGGGAAGCACAACGCTGCGCAGTGCAACCAGCTCCAACCGCCGGCTGCTGTCTTATGTAGAGCAGCTTTATCGGAGAATTGTAAGACCGGGAGCATATATCCGGCGGATTACATTGACTTATACCGGCGTAATGGCAGAAGATTATCAGCAATTTGATTTGTTTTCAAATCCGGAAGAGACAGAGAAGGATGTGAAGGCACAGCGTGCAGCAATCTCCATCAAGCAGCGCTACGGTAAGAATGCTATTTTAAAGGGAATGAATTTGGAAGAGAGTGCAACGACAATAGAACGAAACGGTCAGATTGGAGGGCATAAGAGTGGCGTATAGAAGAGACACCATGGGAGCCGGACAGCAGGAAAACGCATCCGGCTGGAATGAGAGAGAGAATCTGAGAAGAGAGAAAATGGACATCGAAGACCGTGCCAAGCAGTTTATGCCCTTCGATGCCCTGAAGGGCTTTAAGGAAGCACTGCGGAAGAAGGAAAAAGAGAAAGGGTATTGATTTTTTTGACAAAATGATATAAATATATATCTGTAGCATTGTATAGATACAGGGAGTAGATTCCACAAAACAGCTAGGAAGCTGAATCGGAATGCTGAGGGAGGAAAAGAAAGAATGATTCGAATCATGCTTGTAGAAGGTGATAAACTTTTGTGCAAGGAATATGCATTAGAAATAGCCCGGGATGAAGAATTTGCATTGGTAGCGGTAACGGGGCGGCAGAGTGATGCAATCAATATTCTGACAGAACAGGAAGTAGATGCAGTAATTGTAAATTTGGAGTTAGAAGAAGGTGACGGAATCCATCTCATTATAGAGATGAAACGGAAGTTAAAGAAACATCCGGAAATTATCGTAACAACAAATTATGGTTCGGAGCATTTTCTGCATAGCATCAATAAGTTAGATATAGATTTGGTTTATAAGAAAAATAACGAATTATTTTCACCAAAGAAAATTATTGAAATAATTAAGCTGACCGCACCAACGACTGCAGATGTAGAAAGCGAATATCATAATGGAAGAAAGGTAATCTATACGGAACAGGAAGAAACCGAAATTCAGTATGTACTGGCATGGGGTGAACTGATAAAAAGCGGTTTTGAGCCGGACCGAAAAGGAACCAAATATCTTGCAAGAGCAATTGGGATTCTGTTGGCTGTTCCCAATGGTACGTCAATCCAGATAACGAATGATGTTTATCCGCAGGTTGCACAAGTATATCAGACATCAGTAAGTGGTGTGGAAAAATCAATTCGAAATGTAATAGAACGGGTATGGTCAAAGCCAGATAAGGAGACATCATACCTCAAGAATCCAGAATGGAGAGGCTCAATACAGAACAAACCATCGAATACAGAGTATATTCAGTGTGTGGTCAGACGATTGCGGAATGTTTTACATTAAATAAATACTTACAAAATAGAAGAAATTTGAATTTCTAAGGAGATTCAGATTTCTTTTTTTTACGCGAGAAACTCACGAAGTGTGCTTTTCGTAGTTGCCCTGCATTGTAAGAAATTGTGGTTATAGTTATTGGTAAAAATGCACAACCAATTCGTACTTCGTGCATGAGTGTAACCGGTTTTTATATATAATTCGACTTAAAAAATTTTTGGCTCGACCTTGAATCTGCTGGAAAGCGGTAAAGGAAATTTTGAGAAAAACAGCATAAAACAAGGAATTTGGAAGAAAAAATAATAAAAATAAGAGTGGCATAAAAGTCGAATATAGGGTGCTGAAAAGTCGAATTTCAGACAAAAATAAGTCGAATATTTTTCCTTGAAAGTCGAATGGAAAAGGGGAAAAATAGATAACAGACAGGATAAAAACAGAATAATAAAAGTGGAGAAAGTTATGGGATTTCAGGTAAAGTATGAAGAAATTACCAGCATTCGGGAACTGATTCTGGCACAGCTTGACCGGTGGATAGAACAGATAGATGTGGTAAGAAGCAGTATTGTAGAGATTGCTGCCATGTCGGAGATGCATGGAGAGGCAGCAGAGCATGTAAGAAGCTATATGTGGGATTATCATATGAATCTTGCAAATATGATAAAAGATACGATAGAAACCTACCGGAGCAGCTTTATACTCTATACAGACTGGTATTATAACATTGATTCTGACCAGATGGCAGAGATGTCCCAGGATTCCATGGAGGGATTGGAGGAAAATATCCAGGGAGCCAGGTCAGACTTTGATGCGGTAGCAGAGGAAGTGGCGGATATTGAGAG
>NZ_QTZI01000011.1:36129-115913 GCF_003462605.1 Roseburia sp. OM04-10BH | reverse complement strand
AGCGATTAGCTAAATCAGAACTTAAACTTGCAAACTGGAAGCTCGGATTCCAATTCAGCTAAATTACTCTCCCATACGATATGATATGCCCTTTAACCTGCTTTGTTATTCTCAATATATTGCTTTTACCTGGACATTTTATTTCTACACATCCATACCTTCTTGCATCCCGGCTTTTTTTCCTTTCCAATACAGCAAAATCCGGAAAACCAGCTGCTCCATGTAACCACATGGATAATTTTGTCTTTCTTCTAACACTAACATCCCTTAAAGAAATTTTCTTTCCACTCTTTGTTCCCCGGATAATCTCTGCCAGAAGAGAGTACAATTCGCATTCCACAATACAATTCTGTATCATAGCAAGTTCTATTTCTTCCTTGAATGTCTCATACTTATCTGCTAATACTTTTTTCTCCTGTTCTGTAAATTCCATCACTCTGTCTCCTTTGTATTTATTATTCTATATCTGTGCCATTAACACAACTATTTTCAACCAGAATGCCATCTTCACAGACAGCACTCCAGCCAAAAATAGAATTATTATTTTTACCAGCTATTTTATTTCCACCAACATAAAATTTCATAAAATATTTCTCCTTTAAAATTTAAATTTATTAATTTGTATATAAAATATTACCATATCTATCGCAGCAATACCCTGTATCGGAACCGTCTATATACCATGTACAAAATGTACCGCTTCCATCAAAATTTCCAACAACCCATTCATATCCTTTACCAGATGCATAAGCATTATAAATAACCTGCGGAGCATTAAAAGTAACATACTGACCTTCTTCTTCAACCCAGCCTCCACCGGTAATACTCCAAGAACTCTGGCTTAAACCGCCTCTAGATGGCGTGGAAGAACTGTTACTTGAAGAATTATCGCTACTATTACTATTTGAATTATTATTTGCAGCAGCTGCTTCTTTTTTCTTCTTTTCTTCCTGTTTCTTCTTTTCAGCTTCTTCAGCTGCTTTCTTTTCTGCTTCTTCAATCTCTGATACTTTATTAGTGTAGGTTTCAACATTACTATCTATATTTGCGATAATATCTGTAAAATGATCAGTACCTAAATTGGTTAATTCATCTTTTAAAGTATTTAAATTTGTAATAGCAGTATTTAAATCATCTTTTGAAGCATTTTCAACGTCACTGATTACATATGAATTATATGTATCATTGTAACCTGAAATAATATTATTAATTTCATCATTAATTGCGTTGATATAACCTGATAAAGTATTTTCAATATCATTTTTATCATCAGAGGATAAAGCATTATCCTTCTTTAATTCATCATTAATGTTATTTAAATTACCGATAATAGCATCACAATTAGTAATACTCTTGTCATTTTCGAAGTTTTCATTTTCTTTATTAACTAAATCATTAAAATAATCAATGAAATAATTATACATTTCTTTATTTGTCTTTGAGTAATTCTTATACCATTCCTCCTTTCTCTCTTTCTTGCTCTGAAAATATTTTTCTATCACTGCGTTAATTTTTTCATCAGATTGAAAAGATGCATATATTTCTTCTTTTTTTGCCTCTTCACTTTCCTCTTGAAAAGATTGTAAATACGTTTCTATTGCCGTCTCACCCTCTGCCAGGCTCTTTTTCTTTGCCTGTCTATCAAGGCTTATCTTAATTACAGCTCCCAGTGCTACCACAATGATACAAACCACTATACTCGCCAATATTATTTTTGTTTTCTTTTTCATCTTCATCACTCCTGTACTTTATTTTTGGCAATTTCAATCATAGTACATTGTGGATATATTCACAATGTTATATTCCACAATATTTCTCTAAAATTAGATTCATCATACTAACAGAAAGGAATGATTTGCTATAATAAGCTATGAACCCCTGTGGAATACCATGAAATCCAAAAAGATATCCCAATACCAGCTTCTAAAGATGGGCATTGACAATAAAACCCTGGACGGCTTAAAACATAACAGAAATATTACTTTGCTCACTGTAGAAAAGCTTTGCAAAATCATAGAATGTACCCCAAATGATATTATTGAATTTAAATAGAGCGATACACCGTTGTCGATGTATCGCTCTATTTAATATACTAGTCCTTATTCTCTTTTCACAAATTGTAATATCTGAGATGCTATTTGTTCCGATGAATCTTCAAATCTAATTGGTATATTATAATAAACTGCCTCATCATCATAATTCACATCATCCCCACCATGCATCGGATAATTCTGTAATGAGAAAGGTTCCTTTCCCTGATACACTTTTATTTGCATAGCATTTAAAATGCAATTCACCTCTGTTTCCGATTTAAAGAAACGTATTGCTGTAACATCATATCGCACATCCTTATATATCAGTGGAATATACTGAAATAATTTATCGCTTTCACACTGAATTGTATCTCTGCAAATAACAGCCCTGCCACTTCCCATGCTTTGAACAAGACTACTATCTGATATGCAAATTATTTTTCTAATTTCTTTCAGCTTATTTGCAATAGCGTCTGAACAACTCTTTCCAATTCTAATATCCTTTGGAAAAATATGTACATTTTCACAATTACGCTTATCAAATAAAAAATTAGGATGTTTTTCTATATCTTCCTGTGTTGGAATATATGGTGTCAATTCATAATTTTCATTAAAAATGTATAATTTTCCAATATTGTATTTTTCATTTATCTTCATTGTTCTTATCTCCTTTATCTCATTCTACCCACTCTATAAAATATATTACAACTGTAAGAAGGATTATCGAATGTCCTTTTACCACAAATCATATTTTTTCATGGTTTCCGCATTTCTGAATTCGTGCTTCTCATAATAGCCAATCAGCTTTCCCTCGGCATCCCTTAAAGCAACCATATACACATCTTTATTCTGCTTCACGTTATGGGAGGTATAGATGAGATTGTGGCTTTCATCTGCAGAGAACCAGTCGATTACCTGCTGGATGCGTTTTTGCGATTCTTCATTATGGCAGTTTAAAAGGCTTCTTCCAACAAGGCTTTCACCGCCCCATTTCTCATAGCTTTTTACTGCAGTTGGATTCATATAAATGATTTCGTACTTTAAATTGCATATCACAACGGAACAACAATCCTGGTCTATGATGCTTTTAAAATATGCTGCGTTAATGTCTGTCTGCATGGTTATGCTCCTTTTCTTTCTGTTCTTTCATTTTCCATATTGCCATAGGATGACTACAAATATTATCTAAAATTACTTTATCATCAAACAACAACTCTGGTCTATACTCTTTTCTTTCAAATGCCTCTAAATATTCTCTTTCTTCTGGTGTCAACATCATAAGTTCCTGTATATATGTTTTTGCCTTCTTCTTTCTCTCTTCCAGATTAAAATTATCTTTCTTCCTCAAAACCGGAAACAAATCTCTCCTGATTTTCGTAAAATTCAAGCCATCAATTGCAGATGTGTCAAAATTCCTGTTAATTACTTCTGCTGATACCGAAGCATAAAATATAATACATTTTCGTAGAAGAATTTCTTCCTCTTTTCCAAATAAACCATATGTTATCATATTATTGAAATCATATAAGTCCCTCGCTGCAGCCCTGCTCATTAATGCATTTGCCTTGGCAGCAAAAATTTCCATCGGATGTAACGTCCGAATCATCACATCTTCCTGAAACATATCCGTCACAATTTTCCTGTTTGTGGGTTCAAACAAATGCGACCGCAAGGAATAATTAATTTCCACCTTGATATTATCCCTATTTCCGCCTGCATTTTGATATAAAAACAAAAATGCATCTAAGCTATGGCTATATCTTGATGCTTCAGACCGGTGATACCCCAATTCTTCCATGTATTCACATAATTGCTCTGTAATCTGTTTTCTATGCATCTGCGTATCATCTTTGGATAAGTTCGGAGTAAAATCCAAATCAATATCTACCGATAAACGTGGCAGATTGAATATTGTCATATTAATTGCTGTACCACCTTTTAACGCCAAATGCTCCCTTAAATACGGATCACTGTTAATATATTTCAACACTTCTTTCAAACGTAGCACTTTTTCAAATGTATCTCTGACAAATCCTGCCTGTTTTGCCGCTTTTTCTAATTCAATTTTTTTATATGCTATCATGTAACACCCCATTTTTCATGCCATATATATCATTTGGAACAACCAGCTTCCAACTGTTGTCATATTTTCCACCCATCATCCCCTTCGTCAGATATCGCTTACTTTTTCCGATTTTCCCCCTGCAAAATTCAAAAAAATCATCACTTAATCCAAGCTTATTTTTATACGCCCAAAGCAGATACCCTGTCTTTTGATACAGGAACTGATTATGATACGCTTGCAGATACTGTAACAAACGTTTTTCCTGTAAGTGTGTCACTGCTTCTATATCTGCTATTACCTCCTCAATGCCGGCTATTTTGTCCATATCTTTAATACTGTCAACAACTGTCCTCTCCTTAGTTGTCACCCGTATACCACCACTGTACATAATCTCTTCAATACCGATATCACACTTTGAAGCAACATAACAATAATTATAACCATCAAATTCAAACTCTTTAAATGGTGTTTTAGACGAAACATATATATCATAATATACCTGATCACCCATACCATAATATTCCATTGCTGTATGATGCGATATATACGATGATTCCGTAATAGCACATCCTATCTGGTACTTGTTTGCAACAGGACTATCTGTTTCTCCACTTATGCAAGTGTACATATTCTTTTTTATCCGAACAATGCGCCCCTTATTCAACAACCGTCGAACTGCTGAACTGGCTGATTCCATATTATGATAAAACTGATTCACATCATTTAATGTAAATACCGGTTTTTTTAGCAGTTCATAATATACATCCATAAATGATTAACCTCATTTTTTCTTTTATTATTATCTATACTAACTTATTTAACAGTGTATTTCAAGTTTATTTTTTGTTTCAAACAGTTTGTTTTTAAACTGTATGTATGTTTTTTTAAACTTTTTTCTTTGCAAACTATAAGAAACACGATTTGCGGGTTTCTCATATAAAAAAATCCGTGGTTTGTACATCTCGCACACTCCACGGATTTTCTAAGGTCTTATCTTATTTCTTCTCTTTGGTTTCTTTTGCTTCTACTGCTTCTTCCGGTTTTTCGATTGCGGCAATTGCTGCTTTCTGCATTGGGATACGGCAGTTTCTGTTGCTGCCAAACTCAACGATAACAGTATCATCTTCAGATACATCAATTACGATTCCGTAGAAACCGCTGGTTGTCAGTATGGTATCACCTACTGCTAACTCCGACATCATCTGCTCTTTTTTCTTTGCTTCTTTCTTCTGTGGACGAATCATGAAGAAGTATACAAATACAACCATAATTACTACCCACATAATAATGCTTCCCCAGGCCTGTGCCTGCTGTGATGCTAAAATAGACATTTCTTTTCCTCCTGAATTACAAACTTAAGTTCATGAAAAACATTGTACACAAAAAGACTGCGTTTCACAAGTATTTTCCCGATATTTCATTCTTTTTTTAGATTTGTGCCTCTTTTTCCCTGTTTATCTGGTTCATACCATAGAGTTTTTCCTCTTTGTATGACTTGTAGCTGCCGGCATCGATGGCGTCTCTGATTTCTTCCATCATGGTATTGTAGAAATACAGATTGTGCAATACGCAAAGGCGCATGCCAAGCATTTCCTTTGCCTTTAACAAATGGCGGACATAGGCTCTGCTGTAACGGCGGCAGGTCGGACACTGACAGCCCTCTTCGATTGGACGCATATCCTTTTCATATTTCTTATTAAAAAGATTAATCTTTCCCTGATTGGTATAAAGATGTCCATGGCGGCCATTACGGGTCGGATATACACAGTCAAAGAAATCCACACCACGGTCTACTGCCTCTAAAATATTTGCCGGAGTTCCGACACCCATAAGATAGGTTGGTTTCTCAAGTGGCAGATATGGAACGGTCTGGTCTAAGATATCATACATCTCTTCGTGGGTCTCGCCTACTGCAAGTCCACCTACTGCATAGCCATCTAAATCCAATTCACTGATTCGCTTTGCATGGTCAACCCGGATATCCGGATAAATGGCTCCCTGGTTAATTCCAAACAGCATCTGATTTTTATTAATGGTATCTTCCAACCCATTCAGTCTTGTCATTTCCGCCTTACAGCGTGCCAGCCAGCGGGTTGTTCTGGCTACGGATGCCTCTACATATCCACGGTCAGCCAGTGCCGGTGCACATTCATCAAATGCCATGGCAATGGTGGATGCCAGATTAGACTGTATCTGCATACTTTCTTCCGGTCCCATGAAAATTTTTGCTCCATCAATGTGGGAATGGAAATAGACTCCCTCTTCTTTGATTTTACGGAGTCCTGCCAGTGAAAATACCTGGAATCCACCGGAATCGGTAAGGATTGGTTTGTCCCACACCATGAACTTGTGCAGTCCGCCCAGCTCTTTGATTAATTTATCTCCCGGACGTACATGCAGATGATAGGTATTGGATAATTCCACCTGTGTCTTAATCTGCTCTAAGTCTTCGGTAGAAACAGCTCCCTTTATGGCAGCGACCGTTCCTACATTCATAAACACCGGGGTCTGTATATCACCATGTACGGTATGAAAAATGCCCCTCTTTGCTCTTCCATCCTGTTTTAATAATTCGTACATATAATCTCCTGTTTCTGTTCTTTTTACAAATACTATCCTAGCATACCTTGTTTTCGCACTTTTTGCAACTGTGGGATTGCCAGTATCTGAAAAATCTTCTATAATAGAATCTGACTTTTTTACAAAAACAAATCAGGAGGATGCTATGGCAGGCTCAACTATTGGAACTAACTTTAAAATTACAACCTGGGGAGAATCACACGGATCAGGAATCGGTGTCGTAATTGACGGCTGTCCTGCCGGACTTTCCCTTTGTGAAGAAGATATACAGACCTATTTAAACCGGCGTAAACCGGGACAATCTGCTTTCTCTACCCCGCGAAAAGAGGATGATGCAGTACATATTCTTTCCGGTGTCTTTGAAGGCAGAACCACCGGAACTCCAATCTCACTGATTGTGGTAAATGAAAACCAGCATTCCAAAGACTACCGTGAAATTGCTTCCTACTATCGTCCGGGACATGCTGACTTTACCTTTGATGCCAAATACGGTTTCCGGGATTACCGTGGTGGCGGACGTTCTTCCGGCCGTGAGACTATCGGACGTGTGGCTGCCGGTGCGGTTGCCGCAAAGATTTTAAAGGAACTTGGCATTGAGATTCTCACCTACAGTAAGAGCATCGGTCCCATCACCATTGACGAAACCAGATTTGATGCTGCAGAAATTACGAAGAATCCGCTCTATATGCCGGATGCAGATGCTGCTGCAAAAGCCGCTTCCTATCTGGAAGAATGCAAAGCCATGCAGAACTCTGCCGGCGGTATTATCGAATGTGTTATTACCGGTGTTCCTGCCGGAATCGGTGACCCGGTATTCGAAAAAATCGATGCAAATTTAGCTAAAGCAATTTTCTCCATTGGTGCTGTAAAAGGCTTTGAAATCGGTGATGGATTTGCAGTTGCTGCTGCTACCGGACTTACCAACAACGATGCCTTTGTAACGGATGAAAACGGTTCTGTCACAAAAGAAACCAACCACGCCGGCGGTATCTTAGGCGGCATGAGTGATGGCTCGCCTATTGTATTCCGTGCTGCCATCAAGCCGACTCCTTCCGTTGCTTCCACCCAGAAGACCATAAATAAAAACGGCGAGGAAATCGAAATCAATATCAAGGGACGTCACGATCCGATTATCGTTCCAAGAGCTGTTGTGGTTGTCGAATCCATGGCTGCCATTACTATTTTCGATGCCATGCTTTCTAATATGAGTGCCCGGATGGATGGAATCAAAGATTTCTACAGGAAATAAAGGCTTCTATCAGAAATAGCAAAATCCCTGTCAGTTACAAGTCACACAATCAGGTGACCTGCCCTCTGACAGGAATTTTTTTATTATGCCTGCATTTTGCTTAGAATCTCATCAAAGATAGCTGCTGCCACTTCATCCTTCGACATAATCGGCAGCTCTTTTTCTTCTGCCGCCGTAATCAGGGTTACCACATTGGTATCGGTACCAAATCCGGCTCCCGCTGTCTTAAGATTATTGGCAACAATCATATCAAGCTTCTTCTTTTCTAACTTGGCTTTGGAATTTTCTTTCAGATGCTGTGTCTCCATGGAAAATCCACACAGGAACTGGTTTTCCTTCCGGGCAGAAACTGTTCCTAAAATATCTTTCGTGCGTTCCATTTCCAACACCAGTCCGCCACCGGCTTTTTTTATTTTCTCATCCGCAACGGTCTTTGGGCGGTAATCTGCCACTGCTGCAGCCATGACTACAATGTCCTGTTCTGCAAATGCATCTGTGACAGCCTGATACATCTCTTCTGCCGTAACAACCGGAATTGTATTTACAAAAAAAGGCTTTTCAAGGCTGGTCGGTCCGGTGACCAGTGTTACCTCTGCCCCTCTTCTTGCCGCATTCTTTGCCAGTGCATAACCCATTTTTCCAGTGGAATGGTTGGTCACATAACGTACCGGGTCAATTGCCTCCTGGGTGGCTCCTGCTGTGATGAGAACCTTCTTTCCTGTCAGGTCTTTCTCACAGGCAGCTTCCTGCAGAATATATTCTAACAGTTCTTCCGGTTCCGGAAGTTTTCCCCTTCCGGTATCACCACAGGCAAGATAGCCTGAGGACGGCTCAATGATGTGATAACCATATTCTCTTAGCTTCTTAAGATTATCCTGTGTTACCGGATTGTCAAACATATGTGTATTCATTGCCGGGGCAAGATATATCGGAGCCTCACAGGCTAACATGGTAGAAGTGAGCATATCATCTGCAATTCCGTGTGCCAGCTTTGCAATGACATTTGCAGAAGCCGGAGCAATCATCACCACATCTGCCTCCTGTGCCATGGCAATATGTGCCACATGATATCCGCTGTTACGGTCAAAGGTATCGTCAATCACCTTATTTCCGGTCAGTGTCTCAAAGGTAACCGGTGATATAAACTGCTCTGCATTTTTCGTCATAATTACATGCACATCTGCGTGCTGCTTTACCAACATACTGGCAAGCGAAGCCGCTTTATATGCTGCAATACTGCCTGTCACTGCCAGTAATATATTCCTGCCCTTTAACATATGAATTACCTCCTGTGTACTTTATTCAATACCATTCCAATTGCAGCTACCAGAACGGCTGCTACAATTGCTTCTATAATTCCATTAAAGCTGATAACGCCAAGGATTACACCCATAACTGCGCCCGGTTCAATGCTCAATGCATTGGCATATGCCTCTTTATAGAAAATATAAATCATCGGCATTACAAGCAGTGTATTGGTCAATGCTCCGGTTACGCCGGCATAGACATAGCCCAGGAATCTGCCATCCTTCTTTCTTCCGGTCAATTCCACTACAATAAAATAAATAACTGCTGCAGCTGCACCTGATATCCAGCCAATCATTTCCTTCGAATCTGTTGTCAGCATTTTAGCAAAGAACGCATGGATACCAACCAGTAAAAGTACGCTGATTACAAGATTACTGATTACCTTTGCAGCCTTTGCATGGCTGGATGTGGTTAATTTTACAATTCCACGATATACGAAATATGGGATGATACCTACTAAAATTCGTGGTGCAAAACAGATAATGGTACTCTTTACCACTCCTGCTGCGCCATCGATGCTGCTTGCCAGTATCGGTGAAAATACAAATGCTGACATAGAAGTTGGCATCAATGTATTTTTAATAAAACTGGTTAATCCAAATACAAATCCCAAAAAGGCACCTTTTTTCGGTCCGCAGAAAATTGCACCTAAAATAACCGGTATATGGATAATCGTTGCATTAATTACTACTAAAGGAATAAATCCTAACGGGGTAAATGCCATTACGACAATAATGGCGGTAAATAAAGCTGTCAGAACCAGCTCATAAGATTTTGGGATACTTCTGTCCCTGGTAAAAGCTACGTTTTTTTCACTCATAGTCTCTTCCTCTTTTCTTGAATTTTCTTTTTCTATTTTCTTTTTTCTCCGCATTTTAAGGCTTTGCGGCCAAGCACTTCCATTGATAGCCTCCGGACCGGTAGGCTTCAACCGTGTTATTCTATCATAGTTTTTCCAAAAAAGAAAGATGTCGTCTGTTATTTTTTTAACAAACGACATCTTTTTACCCTTTTTACATGAATACCGAAAAATGCCTGGCTAAAGCATGTTTCCTGCAGTTCGCTTTTAACTTAGTTTATGGATATAAATACAATTCGGCTTGTCTACCGGAATCGGCTTCTCTTCCATCAGAATGTATTTCTTCTCATAATCTACCTTAAACATGGTAATCTCATTGGTCTCATTATTAAGGCTCATGAAATGCATTCTGTCCGGACAGATACCAATCATTTTCGGATAATCACCACTGATTTTCGAATTACACATCATGGTAAGACATCCACTCTCTTTATCAATTTCATAAATCGATACGGAGTTTGCACCTGCATTACTGCAGAATAAATATTCACCATCCATTGTCACTTCCAGACCGGATGCAGCACAGACATCAGCTTCCTTCGGTGTGGTCGTTGTAATGGTCTGAACCTTCTCGAAATGCGGCTGGTCATTTTCTAACATATAGGAAAATACCTCTATCTGATTCAACAGCTCATAGAGAATATAAGCAAATCTTCCATCACGGCTGAAGCGAATCATATGCGGTGCAGATTCCAACGGACAACGGATGATATCTGCAAGCTTCATCCTGCCATTCTCATAGTCAATCCGGTAAATCTTTACATGATCTAATCCATTATCCACTGCACACAAGAACTTCTCGTCCGGTGTCAGCTTCACGCAGTCTACATGTGGCTTGGAACTTCGCTCTGCAATGGTCCGTCCTATTCCCTTATGAAAAATACCGTCTGCGATTTCTCCGATGCTGCCGTCTTCCTCCAACTTCATCATGGTCACTCTGCCATCATGATGACCGCCTACGAAAAGATAACGGTTCTTACTGTCCACTTCCACATAACAGCCACGCATACCGCCAATCCACTGCTTGTTCATTGGCTCAAGGTCTCCATCCGGCAGAATGTGAAATGCTTCCACGCCTTCATCTGCAATGGAATATAAGAATCTGCCATCCTTCGATACCAGCAAATCGGAAGGATTATTGATGGGAACCACTTTCCGTTCCTTCATTTCTCCGCTTTTTGCATCCAAATCATATAAATGGATTCCGATACTGTTCTCATGGGTATACGTTCCGACATAAACAACATACTTTTCTTCCATAGGTCATTCCTCCTGTCTGCGTAAAATATCATACATCTCCAGTTCCTGTCCTAAATCAATGTAAAGCACCTGTTTTGGATGTGGTGCTGATTCCATTTCATTTCCATCTTCGTCCACAATCCGTTTTACGGTAACCGGAATATTTCTTCCATCCGGTTTCATGACTTCAATCTGTTCCCCTACGGAGAATTTATTTCTCTGTTCAATTTGATATAATCCCTCTTCGTTGCGGTCTCCTACAATTCCAAGGTAGGTATATTCTTTGATATAAGTATTATTATCGTAAATCTGGCTTTCTTCCGAAGGCTTTCCAAAGAAAAAGCCGGTGGTAAACTGGCGATAAGTACAGTTAGAAATCTGTTCTAAATACCAGTCCATATTTTCTTTATATTTCTCCGGTGAGGTAAGATAATCATCAATGGCTTTCCGGTAAGTACGTGCTACAGTAGCAACATAAAGTGCTGTCTTCATACGTCCTTCTATCTTAAAGGAATCAATACCTGCCTCAATCAGTTCCGGGATGTGCTCAATCATGCACAAATCCTTGGAGTTAAAAATATAGGTACCACGTTCATTTTCATAAACCGGCAGATACTCTCCCGGACGTTTTTCCTCTACCACTGCATATTTCCAGCGGCACGGATGAGTGCAGGCTCCCTGGTTGGCATCTCTTCCGGTAAAATAATTACTTAAAAGACATCTTCCGGAATAGGAAATACACATTGCTCCATGCACAAATGTCTCGATTTCCATTTCATCCGGAATATTTTTGCGAATCTCAGCAATCTCATTTAAAGAAAGCTCTCTTGCTGTTACCACACGCTTTGCGCCCTGGTTCCACCAGAACTGATACGTTCCATAGTTGGTATTATTGGCCTGGGTACTGATATGACGCTCGATTTCCGGGCAGATTTCTTTTGCAATGGTATAAATACCCGGGTCAGAAATAATCAGGGCATCCGGCTTGATTTCCTTTAACTGGGTAAAGTACTCTCTTACACCTTCCAAATCCCCATTGTGAGCCAGTATATTTGCTGTTACATAAACTTTTACGCCATGCTCATGGGCAAACTGGATGCCCTCTGCCATATCCTCCATGGAAAAGTTTTTTGCCTTCGCACGAAGTCCAAATACTTCTCCGCCGATATATACGGCATCTGCTCCATAAATGACTGCAATTTTTAGTACTTCCAGACTGCTGGCTGGAATCAGTAATTCTACCGGTCTCATTGATTTATTTCTCCTAATATTTCAATCTGTATCATCTATTTCTTAATGCTAATGGTAACACCGTCTCCAATCGGAAGCACCGATGTGGTAAGACTGTCATTGTGTGTCAGTTCATAAAGATATTCCCGCATTCTCTTATGAATGGTCCGGTTTCTTCTGGTTACTGCATAATGGGATTCGATAATATCTCCCTCCTGCAGCACATTGTCAGATACCAGTAATGCACCAGGCTTCATCAGCCGAAGAATATCCGGCAGGAAATTGATATACTGTCCCTTTGCCGCATCCATAAAAAGAAAATCATACGGATCTTCTAACGTCTTTAACACCTCTGTGGCATCTCCCGGAATCAGTGTGATTTCTTTCTCTTTTCCGGCACGTTTGAAATTTGCCTGTGCAATAGGAATTCTTTTCTCGTAATTTTCTATGGTTGTAATCCGGCATGGCACCGGATTATATTCTTCCATCAGAAGTGCAGAAAATCCTACTGCAGTTCCCACTTCCAAAATCCGCTCCGGCCGCTTTAATGCCAGCATGGATTTTAAAAAGCTCTGCATTTCCTTACGGATAACCGGCACATAATTCTTCTTTGCCTCTGCCTCAATTTCCTCTAAAAGCGGTGTATTTCCACTGTCTAAGGAATTGATATACGTTACTAATCGTTCCTCTACTATCACGTTGTACCCTCTGTATCTTTTTCCGAAACCGGTGACATGGCTTCCATCATTTCTTTCGCTGTCATGGAAGTATTCAGCGTATATATTCCCGGTTTGATTTTTTTAGAATACGCAGAAAGCTTTAACTGCACTGCAAAAAGCCTGGCATCACGGATAAGTCCTTTCTCCTCTAACATACTTCCAATATCACTACCGGACATTCCAGCCTCTATCTGAACCACAATATCCTTGCCATCACCGGATGACACCGGCTGCTCTGTATACACGCGATATCCGAAATCATATGCATAGCTTCCTGCCTTAAAAAGTACAAAAATCACCAGTACAACAACAAGAACAGAAAAACTGATTCGGACAATTTTCATCACAATCTTACTGGCACTCATCGCACAACCTCTCCATTATCTTTCGTTTACAAAACCTACTTCAAAATTCAGGCCGCCAACCAGTCTGAAATTAATTTTCTGCAGCAGACGGCAGAATGCAAGCTCTGCTGTCATAAATTCTTCTGCAACCGGATTCTTGCGGATATCTATATTTTCCCGCTCCAGCTGGTCTACTTCCCAGAACAAATCCACATTTTTACTGTTCTGGATCTGGTAATTCTTCTGGCGGAATGCAAATACAATCTGCTCTAATTCCGGATTCGCATGCAGCTTATTCTTTGCTTCCTGATAACGCTTATATTCATTGGTATCCTGAATTGCATTTACAAGTTCTGTTACCTTATCTTCTACTACGCTCATGTTCATCCACCCACATTAAACTTCCATAATAATTGGAATAATCATCGGTCTACGCTTTGTCTCTTTCCAGACAAAATCACCTAAAGCATCTTTGATTTCTGTCTTAATCTTGCTCCAGTCTGTAATATTCTTATCCATGCAGTGTTCCATGGTTCCCTCTAATACATGACGAGCTTCCTCCATCAGGCTTTCTGCCCCACGTACATAGACAAACCCTCTGGATACGATGTCCGGTCCTGCCAGCACCATTCCGGAGCCACTTTCCAATGTCATTACAACAATAATGATTCCTTCTTCTGCCAGATGCTGTCTGTCACGCAATACAATATTTCCTACGTCACCAACACCAAGTCCGTCTACCATGACATCGCCTACCTGTACATGTCCGGTAACTGCTGCGCTTTCCTCATCCAGTTCTAATACATCACCGGAAGACAAGAGGAAAATATTTTCTTTATCAATGCCAAGTTCTTCTGCAATCTTAGCCTGGGCAACCAGATGACGGTATTCTCCATGAACCGGAATTGCATATTTTGGTTTTACCAGTGAGTAAATCAGTTTGATATCCTCCTGACAGGCATGACCGGAAACATGAACATCCTGGAAAATAACCTCTGCACCTTTCATGGTCAGTTCATTAATGACACCGGACACTGCTTTTTCATTACCCGGAATCGGGTTGGAACTAAAAATAATGGTATCCTTTGGTTTAATTGTTATCTTACGATGCATGCCGGATGCCATACGGGATAATGCCGCCATGGATTCTCCCTGGCTTCCTGTTGTAATGATAACCGTCTGCTCATCCGGATAATTCTTCAGCTGTTCAATATCAATCAGGGTCTGCTCCGGGATGGTAAGGTATCCCAGCTCAGACGCAATCGTAATGATATTTACCATGCTTCGTCCTTCAATCACTACTTTTCTGCCATACTTATTGGCAGAGTTCATAATCTGCTGTACACGGTCTACATTGGATGCAAAAGTTGCAATAATGATTCGTGTGTTCTTATGGTCAGCAAAAATATTATCAAAGGTCTTTCCTACGGTACGCTCCGACATGGTAAAGCCAGGACGCTCTGCATTGGTGGAGTCACACATCAATGCCAGTACACCCTTCTTACCAATCTCACCAAAACGCTGTAAATCGATAGCATCACCATATACCGGTGTATAATCCACTTTAAAGTCTCCGGTGTGGACAACTGTTCCTGCCGGTGAATAAATGGCAAGAGCTGCCGCATCCTGAATACTATGGTTGGTACGGATAAATTCCACGCGGAAGCAGCCTAAGTTAATATGCTGTCCGTATTTTACTACCTTACGTTTTACTTTCTTGAGCATATTATGCTCTTCTAACTTGTGCTCGATAATTGCAATCGTAAGCTTGGTTGCATAAATCGGCACATTGACTTCTTTTAAAATATAAGGGATTGCTCCGATATGGTCTTCGTGACCATGGGTAATAAAAAATCCCTTTACTTTGTCAATATTATCTTTTAAATAAGTCACATCCGGGATAACAAGGTCTACACCAAACATGTCATCCTCCGGGAATGACAGACCGCAGTCCACAACAATAATACTGTCTTCGTATTCAAAGGCAGTTATGTTCATTCCAATCTGCTCTAATCCGCCTAATGGAATGATTTTCAATTTTGAGTTTGCTTCTTTTTTCAAAATATTACCTCCATAAATTCTTTCTTTTCGCGCTCATTGCATTTGTCCGCAATTACATAAGTTCTCCTAGAATTCAATGTCTACATCTTCCATTAATTCTGTGAAAATTTTTGCAAGTGCTTCTAACTCTTTATCATCTTCCACCATTTCATAGATGGTATTGTGATCATCTTCATTCTGTGTTTCTTTTAAAATAAATGCATCCGAATCACCCTCTTCGTCTACTGTGACAAGAAGGTAATTGATTCCCCGTATGGTTGTCTGCTCTAATACATAAAATTCTGCTGACTCATTGGTATCCGGGTCTGTAAAATTTACTTTTTCCATATTTACTCCTGATTCTTTTCATTCTGCAGATAGTCAAGGTATCCCTGTAAAATAAAGGATGCCGCTATCTGATCCACATATTCTTTGCGATTCTCTCTTCGGATTCCGGCTTCCATCATAAGATTATCCGCCGCAACAGTAGTAAGGCGTTCGTCCCACAGCTCTACTGTAAGTCCGGTACGCCTTTCTAACATTTCTTTAAATTCTAAGGTTTTTTCACAACGCTCGCCTTCACTATTATTCATATTTTTCGGAAAGCCGAGAACAATTTTCTCCACTTTATATTCTTTGATTAATTCTTCAATACGTGCCAATGTCTGACGCAGCTTATTTTCTGATTTTCTGCGCACAATCTCAATTCCCTGTGCAGTAATAAGCAGTTCATCGCTAATGGCAACTCCAACGGTTTTAGAACCGAAGTCAAGACCGATTATCCGCATCAACTGCCTCCTACTTCCATGAATTTGTATGGATATATTCCTTTAATATCTCTTCTACAAGTTCGTCACGTTCTACTTTCATAATCAGACTTCTTGCATTATTGTGACTGGTAATATAAGTCGGATCACCAGACATAATATATCCAACAATCTGATTGACCGGATTGTATCCTTTCTCAGATAATGCCTCGTATACAATCTTAAGTACATCATGTACCCTGATTTCCGGTTCTTTTTCAACTCTAAAATATTGTGTGTTATTCATGTTCTGCATTTTTTCACGCCCTTATTTTGCTCTTTTGTTCTTCCTAATGAAAAAGCATCGCTAAATCTATTCTAATATAAAGTACTGCAAAATTCAACCATTATTCAAAATACACTTCTCATACACTTATCTTTTCCCGATAATTCTACTCTGCTTTTTCAATATTTTCCATCCGGTATACATCCGCTGAAATCCGTCCGGTCACGATGCCTTTCACCAAAATATTTTCTTCCCCTTCTGCCTCCGGCACTGCTATCTTTACATATTCTTTGGTATATCCGGTAAAATATACATTTCCTGCGATTTCATCGGTTTCTTCTAATAATATTTCTTCCGGTCTGCCAACATAATACTCCCGGAATTCTTCTGACATTTCCTGTGCCAGTGCCAAAAGCACCTTACTGCGTTCTGTCTTCACCTGTTCTGGCACCTGATCCGGCATCACTGCTGCCTTCGTACCTTTGCGCTTGGAATACTTGAAAATATGCATCTCATAAAAATAAATCCGCTCTAAGAATTCCTTTGTTGCCTCAAATTCTTCCTCTGTTTCTCCCGGGAATCCTACGATAACATCTGTGGTAATTGCCGGATGGGTAAAATATTTTCGAATCAGCTTACAGCCTGCTTCATAAGTGGCTGTATCATATTTCCGGTTCATCCGCTTTAAGGTTGCATCGCATCCGCTCTGCAGGGACAGGTGAAAATGCGGACAGATTTTTTCTAATTTTGCCAGCTCTTTCACAAAATTCTCATCGATGATTCCAGGCTCCAAGGAACCCAGACGAATCCGGCGGATACCTTCTACTTTATGCACTTCCTGAATCAGATGTAAAAGATTATCTCCATGGTCTAATCCATAGGAACTTAAATGGATTCCGGTCAGTACCACTTCCTTACAGCCATTTGCTGCAAGTGTCTCCACTTCACGCACGACCTCTTCTGCCTTACGGCTTCTGATTCTACCTCTCGCATATGGAATAATACAATATGTGCAGAACTGGTTGCAGCCATCCTGCACCTTTAAGAAAGCTCTGGTATGTTCTTCCGTCCGGCTGATAGACAGTGCTTCATATGCTCTGCCTTTCTCATTAATATCGCAGATATTTTCCTTCCAGTCATCCACTCCTTCGGTTTCTTCGTTTGCATTTTTCTTCTGGTTCATACAGTTTTCAATAAGCTCCACCAGTTCATGTTTCTTGTCATTTCCGATAATGATATCCACGGATAAATCCCTTGCTGCTTCTTCCGATGAAGTCTGGACATAACAGCCGGCAGCGACAACGATACTGTCCGGATTTTCTTTTTTTGCTTTATGAAGCATCTGGCGGGATTTCCGGTCTGCCATGTTGGTTACCGAACAGGTGTTAATCACATAGACATCCGCCTGTTCCGTAAAAGGAACAATCTCATAACCTGCCTGTTCTAATAACTGCTGCATAGCCTCCGTCTCATATGCGTTCACCTTGCATCCCAAATTGTGCAATGCTGCTTTTTTCATTCGATTTTTTCCTCACTTCTAGTTGACTTTTACCTCCAAAGAAGTTACTATTAAGAAAAAGTATTTATAGCAACCAAGGAGGTCTTACTATGAAAACAGTTCAAATTTCATTAAACTCAATCGATAAGGTGAAATCCTTCGTAAACGCAATCACACAGTTCGAATTTGATTTCGACTTAATCTCTGGAAGATACGTTATCGATGCTAAATCTATCATGGGTATCTTCAGCTTAGATTTATCCAAACCAATCGACTTAGCAATTCATGCAGAGTCTAATCTGGATGAGATTATGGAAGCATTAAAACCTTATCTTGTATAATTGAATTGATGTAAATGAATTGGGGGGATTGCGAAAGCAATCCCTTTTTTTATTTGTGCAGGAACCCGCTACGCTGTGCGGGTCCCTTATTTAATTCCGTTTCTATATATTGCTCTGCTTTTATATATTATCTGTTTCTACGTAATATTCTGCTTCTAAACAGCATTCTATTTCTATTCACACTACTCTGCTTCTACGTGAATCACTTCTACCGTATCAATTGCAGTCTGCATCAGTTCATCAATCTTCTCTTCTAACTTTGTTTCAGATTTCTTGATGTATTCAATGTTCGGTTTGGTAACCGGATGCTTTGCCACAAAAATGGTACAGCAGTCTTCAAACGGCTGGATAGATGTCTCATAGGTATCAATTTTTTCTGACACTTCTACGATTTCCTGCTTGTCAAATCCAATCAATGGGCGGTATACCGGCATGGTACATACTTCATTGGTTGCCGCTAATGACTGCATGGTCTGGCTTGCGACCTGTCCGATACTCTCTCCGGTAATCAGTCCTAAACAGCGGTTTTCTTTAGCAAAATGCTCTGCCAGTTTCATCATATAGCGGCGCATGATAATGGTAAGCTCCTCATGTGGACATTTCTCATAAATATAAAGCTGGATATCGGTAAAATTCACTACATGAAGATTGATAGGTCCGCTGTATCTTGCTACCAGTTTTGCCAGATCCACTACCTTCTGTTTTGCACGTTCTGAAGTATATGGCGGTGCATGAAAATAAGTTGCGTCCAGCGCTACTCCACGTTTTGCAATCATATAACCTGCTACCGGACTGTCGATTCCGCCGGATAATAATAACATGGCTTTTCCGTTAGAACCTACCGGCATTCCACCCGGTCCCGGAATTTCCTTGGAATAAATATTGATAAGGCTTCTGATTTCAATGCAGACCATAACCTCCGGGTTATGCACATCTACCTTGCTCTCCGGGAACGCATCTAAGATTTTTCCACCCAGTTCAGCATTGATTTCCATGGAATCAAGAGGATAATTCTTTCTTGCTCTCCTTGCATTTACTTTAAAGGTAAAGTTCTTTTCCGGATATTCTTTACCCAGATAATCTACCACTGTCTCCGCTAATTTATCGAAGCCTTCATCCTCTACCTGAAGTAATGGACAGAATCCTACAATACCAAATACACGGCTTAATGCTTCTACGGTCTCGTCATAATCATAGTCATCGGATACTACATTGACATAGATTCTTCCCTGCTCTTTGGTTACTTCAAACTCGCCCTCTGCTGTCTTTAACGCATGACGGATCTGCTCCATTAACATATTTTCAAAAATGTAGCGGTTCTTTCCCTTTACTCCGATTTCTCCATATTTTACCAGAAATGATTTATACATATGATTTCCTTTCTCTTTTAATGTCTTGTATATTTCTTCAATACCGGAAGCAGCTCTCCCAGTACTTCTAATGCGTAATCAATCTCTTCTTCCGTTGTATGCACACTGAAGGAAAAACGCAGTGTGGAATCCAGAAGGTTTTCCTTTAAATGAATGTTTCTAAGGGTCTTGCTTCCCTTCTGTTTGCCTGCATGATTATTTGAAGAACAGGCAGAACCGGAAGATACATAAATCCCCCTGTCTTCCAGTGAATGTAATAATACTTCACTTCGGATTCCTTCAAAGCTGACGCTGACGATATGTGGTGCAGAATCCTCTCCGGTCTTTCCATTTACATGGGTTCCTTCCAGCTTTTCGATTCCGTCGATAAAACGCTGCTTTAATCCGTAAAGATGTGCTCTCTTTTCATCGAGATTCTCATAGATTTCTTCTGCTGCTTCTCCAAGACCTGCAATTGCCGGTACATTTTCCGTTCCGGAACGCATTCCCTTCTGCTGTCCACCGCCTAATATCAGCGGCTTTAATTTCGTCTTTTCCTTCACCCAGAGGAATCCGCTTCCCTTTGGACCGTGAATCTTATGTCCGCTGACGGAAAGCATGTCTATGCCAAGCTTCTTTGGATAGATATACATTTTTCCATAAGACTGGATTGCATCTACATGAATCAGTGTATCCGGATTCTTTTTCTTAATAAGCTCTGCAGCTTCTGCAACCGGCTCAATGGCTCCGATTTCATTATTTACCTGCATCATGGAAACAAGAATGGTCTGTTCCGTCACTGCTTCTTCTAACTCTTCCAGTGAAATAATTCCATTCTCATCCACAGAAAGATAAGTAATGTCAAAGCCCTGCTCCTTTAAGAATTCCATTGGATTCTCTACGGATGCATGTTCAATGGATGTGGTTATAATATGATTTCCCGCTCTGCGGTTTGCCATTGCAGCACCGATAATCGCAAGGTTATTTGACTCCGTTCCACCGGATGTAAAGATAATTTCTTTTTCTAATACTCTTAATGTTTTTGCTATTTTCTTCTTTGCAGTCTCAACAAATCGTTCTGCCTCAATTCCTTTCATATGAAGGGAAGATGGATTGCCATAATCCTTCGTCAGAAGGTCTACCATTAACTGACACGCCCGGTCACTGCAGCGGGTGGTCGCAGAATTATCCAGATATGCTTCCATACTTTTCTACACTTTCTTACTGTTTTTTCGTTATATACGGCTCTCTAATTGCAGCATCAGCATGGACATCATGCAGATACCTGCTGTATCTGTCCGAAGTATTCTTCTTCCTAAGGAAATGGACTGCATGGTCTCTCTTGCTTTTGCAATCTCTTCCTCTGCAAATCCGCCTTCCGGTCCTATCATAATGCTGATACTCTTCCCCGGTTCGATTTGCTCTAATACTGTCCTGGTTCCTTCCATGCCATTTTCATTTTCATAAGGCACTAATCGGATATCACAGTTTTCTGCCAGCTTTACGGCTTCCTTGAAAGATACTACTTCATGAATCTTTGGAATGATACTGCGCTTTGACTGTTTTGCTGCAGTCTCTGCCTGCGCCTGCCATTTTTGTACCCGTTGTGCTGCCTTTTTTCCTTCCAGCTTTACCACACAGTATTTCATGGCTACCGGAATGATTTCATAGACACCAAGTTCTACTGCCTTTTCAATCACCGTTTCCATCCGATCTCCCTTCGGCAGTGCCTGAAATAAATAGATTTTAGACGGAAGCTCGGTTCCTTCTTCGTCCACAGATACTATGTCTGCCTGCACGAAATTTTCTCCGGTTTCTGCAATCTTACAAAAATAATTGCCACCTTCCCGGTCACTGATGCGAATCGTCTCTCCGATTTTCATACGCAGTACATTCCGGATATGATTTACATCGCTTCCGGTTATGGTAACATATTCTTTGCCCACCTGGCTTTTTTCAACAAAAAACTGATGCATCTATTTTACCTCTGATTTTTCCGTGCAGTTACATTGACCCATTCGCCCTGATGGTTGACTTCTAAGATTTCAAAGCCTGCCTGCTCTAAAGCTTCTTTTACTTCGTTTTCTTTAAAATCAATAATTCCGGAAGTAATAAGCACTCCCTGCTCTTTCGCACACTGATAAAGTGCCGGTGCCATCGGAATAATAATATCCGCTAAAATATTCGCTACGACCAGATCATAACCTGTGCCAATCTTTTCCTGAAATGCTTTATCGTCAATCAGGTTTCCAACATAAAATTCACCTGAATTTTCTGCCAGATGATTGACTGTCATATTTTCATGAGTTGATGTGATACAATCTCCATCCACATCCGTACCCACTACGCTGCCTGCACCAAGCTTTAATGCTGCAATGGATAAGATTCCGCTGCCGCATCCTACATCCAGAACACGCTCGCCCTCTTTTAAATATTTACGAATCTGGCGGATACAAAGCTGTGTTGTCTCATGCTTTCCGGTTCCAAAAGAAATACCCGGGTCAATCTCGATTAAGAATTTATTTTTATCCTCTTCCTTTAATGGTTCCCAGGTTGGTTTGATTAAAATATCATCGATATAAAAAGACTGAAAAAACTGTTTCCAGTTATTAATCCAGTCAATATCCTCGGTCTGGCTGGAGGTAATATCTCCGCTTCCGATTTCTACCATGCTTCTTAACTGCTCTAAACCAATGCGGACTGCCTTTAAAGTCTCGGTATGGTCTTCGCCTGCCTCTAAATAAAAGCTGACTTTGCTTTTTCCTTCGTCTGGTGGAAGCTCCGGCGGAAAATCAATAAACATTTCTCCTGTTTCTTCTTTCGTCAATGGTACATTATCTTCGATTTCAATTCCTTCAATGCCATTTTCTGATAACATCATGCTGATAAAATCCTCAGCTTCTGTTGTTGTATCTATTGTATATTTATCCCATTTCATAGTTTCTGCTCCTGTTCTTATCTTAACCTTCTATTATAAAAAGCAAACATTTTAATCTTAACATAGCTTTTTATTTTTCGCAACTGTAAGGGAATCAACGGCAACCAGCAGACAGCTTCTTTAGATACATAGCGACGCCTATGCATGTCTGGTAACACAAAAACAGCGGAACATATTTCTTCTGCCCGCTGATTTTCCTGTTTATTGCTATGTCATTGCTGTGCTATTATTGCAATCTTATTACTGATATTTTACTTCCAGTTTCTGCATCAGTACCTGATATTCCCGGTTAATTTCCTGAATCGTACCGGTGTCTCCATTGAGATTATCCGGATGATATATTTTAATCAAATCCTTATAACGCTTCCGCAATGATTTTTCATTGCCCACGCCCATAAAGAACATTTCTCCCTTCACCACATTGGATGATTGGTTTCTATTCTCCTGTTCAAATTCATGTACTCTGCTGTAAAAGTCTCTCTGACGCTCCATTTTCTGCTTTTCGGCAGCAAGTTTCTGAAGTTCACTTTCTAATATTTTCCACTTCATGTCAAAAAGATGCTGTTCCCGCTTCATCCGCTCCTGTTCAAGATTCTTCTCCATCTCGAATTTCCGCTTCTGACGTTCTAACTCCCTCTGATGGTGTTCCATCTCGCGTTTGGAATTTTCCAGTTCTCTCCTTGTATGTTCCAGTTCCACAGTCTGCTGAAAACACCATTTATCAAACTGTGCTGCATCCTTCTTAATCACAGCGCTGTTATGCTGCTTCATAAATCTCTCTCCTTGTCTCATAAACGGTTGCCTAAATCAACATATGGTTACAAAAAACTTATGAATCAGAAACAGTATACAATATGTTGTCACAAAATGCAACAACGAGAAACTCACTTTTGCAGTTTTCCCGAGTTATCACAATACTCAACTACGAGAAACACGCTTTGCGAGTTTCTCGAGTTATCGCGGTGCTCGCCAAATCTGCATGCAAGCATGCGATTTTTCTCGCTACTCGCGTAAAAAAAGCTGCCTCCATTTTTCAGGAAACAGCTTTATCATTTTTATAAATCATCGAAGGACTCTTTAATTTTTCCCATAAATCCCTTTTTCTTTTTCGTGCCTGCCGCACCATTCTGTGTCTTTAATGAATTACCGGTCTCTGCATCAAACTGGCGCAGCGCCTCTTTTGCAGCTTCATTTAATCCGGTCGGAACCTGAACCACAAGTGTAACATACTGGTCACCACGGACTGCCTTGTTACGCAGGGATGGGATTCCTTTTCCTCTCAGACGGATTCTGGTGTCGGTCTGTGTACCAGGTTTTACTTCGTAGACCACATCGCCGTCGATGGTTGTAATTCTTACTTCTCCACCCAGTGCTGCCTGTGCAAAACTGATTGGTGCTGTTGAATATACATCCATGCCCTGTCTCTGAAGGATTGGATGGCGGGATACTACTACTTCTACCAGAAGATCTCCTCTTGGTCCGCCATTTACACCCGGCTCACCTTTTTCACGGATTCTTACACTCTGACCGTTATCAATTCCGGCAGGAATGCTGACCTTAATCTTCTTCTTGCTGGCAATGTAGCCGGTTCCACGACAGTCCGGACATTTGTCACGAACAATTTTACCGCTTCCGTTACATTCCGGACAGGTCTGTACATTCTGTACCATACCAAATAAGGACTGCTGGGTATATACCACTTTTCCTTTTCCCTGACATTTGCTACAGGTCTCCGGACTGGTTCCCGGCTTCGCTCCTGTACCATGACAGGTCTTACATTCATCCTTTAATACTAAATCAATTTCTTTCTCACAGCCAAATGCTGCCTCTTCAAATGTAATTCTGACACTGGCACGTACATTGGCTCCCTTCATCGGTCCGTTGCTGCTGCTGCTGCGTCTTCCGCCGCCAAAGAAATCTCCGAAAATGTCTCCAAAGCTTCCAAAAATGTCTCCCATATCCATACCTGAGAAATCAAATCCGCCTGCTCCGCCGGCACCTCCATCAAAGGCTGCATGGCCAAACTGGTCATACTGTTTTCTCTTCTCCGGGTCGCTCAGTACTGCATATGCTTCAGATGCTTCCTTAAATTTCTTTTCTGCTTCTTTATCCCCCGGGTTCATATCCGGATGATATTTTTTGGCAAGGACACGATATGCTTTTTTTATTGCTGCGTCATCTGCGTTTTTATCAACGCCTAAGACCTCGTAATAGTCTCTTTTCTGTTCTGCCATAATCTATTCCCTCTTTACCGTTTGTAAGGGTTGACAGTAAAACTGCCAACCCTTTCTACTGCTTTTTATCTGTAGAATTATACTTCTTTGTAATCAGCATCTACCACATCATCATCTGCGGAACCTGCAGCTGCTCCACCGGCTGCACCTGCTCCCATATCAGGACCTGCACCAGCGGCTCCCTGAGCTGCCTGAGCGTTCTCATACATCTTAGCAAATACTTTCTGTGCACTTTCCATCAGTTTCTCTTTTGCTGCTTTCATCTCAGCAACCTGATCATCTGTCATGTTTTCAGCCTGTGGATTTGCATCTACTAAAGCTTTCAGTGCATTTAAGTCAGCCTCTACTGCAGATTTATCTGCCGCATCAAGGTTATTTCCAACCTGGTCTAATGCCTGCTGTGTCTGGAATACGAAGGCATCTGCATCATTTCTGGTGTCGATTGCTTCTTTTCTCTTCTTGTCCTGTGCTTCAAATTCAGCTGCTTCTTTTACTGCTTTATCGATATCTGCATCAGACATGTTAGATCCGGCAGTAATTGTAATATGCTGTTCTTTTCCGGTTCCTAAGTCTTTTGCAGATACATTTACAATACCGTTTGCATCGATATCGAAAGTAACTTCAATCTGAGGAACTCCACGACGTGCTGGTGGGATACCATCCAGACGGAACTGTCCAAGGGATTTGTTATCTCTTGCGAACTGACGCTCACCCTGTACTACGTTGATATCTACTGCTGTCTGATTATCTGCTGCTGTTGAGAAAATCTGGCTCTTTCTTGTAGGAATTGTTGTATTTCTCTCAATCAGTCTTGTTGCAACTCCACCCATGGTCTCGATAGACAGTGACAATGGAGTAACATCCAGAAGAAGGATATCACCTGCGCCGGCATCTCCTGCTAATTTACCACCCTGGATACAAGCACCAAGTGCTACACACTCATCCGGGTTTAAGGATTTACTTGGCTCTTTGCCTGTTAACTGTCTTACTTTATCCTGAACAGCCGGGATACGTGTAGAACCACCAACCAATAATACCTGGCCTAAGTCTGCATTGGTTACGCCCGCATCCTTCATAGCGTTCTGTACCGGGATTGCTGTTTTTTCTACTAAGTCATGTGTCAACTCATCGAATTTTGCTCTTGTCAAGTTCATATCAAAGTGCTTTGGTCCTTCTGCTGTTGCAGTAATGAAAGGCAGGTTGATATTGGTTGTTGTTGCAGAAGACAACTCTTTCTTAGCTTTCTCTGCAGCTTCTTTTAATCTCTGAAGAGCCATCTTATCGGTAGATAAGTCAACGCCTTCTGCTTTCTTGAATTCGTCAATCATCCACTGTGTAATCTTGTTATCGAAATCATCTCCACCTAATCTGGTATCACCATTTGTAGATAATACTTCGATGACTCCGTCACCGATTTCAATGATAGATACATCAAATGTACCACCACCTAAGTCGTATACCATAATTTTCTGTTCTTTTTCGTTGTCCAGTCCATAAGCAAGTGCTGCTGCTGTCGGCTCGTTGATGATACGTTTTACATCAAGTCCTGCAATCTTACCTGCATCCTTGGTTGCCTGACGCTGTGCGTCATTGAAGTATGCCGGTACAGTAATAACTGCTTCTGATACTTTTTCTCCTAAATATCCTTCTGCATCAGCTTTTAATTTCTGTAAAATCATTGCAGAAATCTGCTGTGGAGAATACTGTTTGTCATCAATGCTTACTTTGTAATCGGTTCCCATATGTCTCTTAATGGAAGAGATTGTTTTCTCTGCGTTGGTTACTGCCTGACGTTTTGCTGGTTCACCAATCAGACGCTCACCTGTTTTTGTAAATGCTACGATAGATGGTGTTGTTCTTGCACCTTCCTGGTTTGCTATAACGGTAGGTTTTCCACCTTCCATAACTGCCACACAACTGTTTGTTGTTCCTAAATCAATACCAATAATTTTACTCATGTTCTTATCCTCCTATGCTTAATTCGCTACTTTTACCATGCTATGTCTGATTACATTTTCTTTGTACTTGTAACCTTTCTGTAACTCCTCGGCTACTACATTCTCACCGAGTTCTTCATCTTCCACATGCATTACTGCATTATGGAGATTCGGGTCAAACTCCTGACCGGCTGCTTCAATCGGTGTTACACCAACTTCTGTCAGCACTGTCATCATCTGCTTATAAATCTTATCCATACCTTCTACGAAGCCATTGTTTTTGTCTTCTTCCGGTACAGCTGCAAGCCCTCTTTCAAAATTGTCGATAACTGGAAGGATTTTCTCTAAGATTGCACTGGCTCCCATGTCATACATCTGGCTCTTTTCCTTTTCCGTTCTCTTACGGAAGTTTTCAAATTCTGCCATCTGACGTTTCAGCCGGTCGGTTAAATCTTCAATCTGTTCGTCCTTCTTATCTTTCTTGTCTTTCTTTTTAAAGATACCTTTCTTTTTCTCCTCATCTTCTTTCTCTATTTCTTCCGGTTCAGATTCGGTATCTTCCGTTTTTTCTTCTGCCTCAACTTCTTTTTCTTCTGAGGCGGTATTCTGTGCTTCTTCCTGTTTTTTTGCATCCTCTGCTTCTAAGTCTTCTAATACTTCCTCAAGCACTTCTTCTTTCTTTTCTTCTGCCACTTCCTTACCACCTTTCTATGCTATTCTTTCTTCGGCTTATCAAATATGCCTTCTAGTTGTGATTTCAAATTTTTCAGATTATCCATGACGTTCTCATAATCCATACGCTTCGGTCCGATAATACCTATCGTTCCCTTCACGCCTTTACCAAGTTCATAGGTAGCTGTTACCACACTGCAGTCCTTCATGGTCTGAATTGGAGATTCATCTCCTATATAAACCTGTATGCCGTTCTCCTCATTGCTGAGGTTATCCGTCACCAGACTTACTAACTGTTTCTTCTCTTCTAACGCATTTAAAAGCTCTCCTGCTTTCTGCGAATCCGATAACTCCGGATATTTTAAGATATTCGTTGCACCGCTGGTATATATCTCCAAATCCTCGTCTTCGCTGATTGCTTCTGCTACTGCATCCAGTACATCACTGATGACTTTGGAATGGATACCGGCTTTCTCTTTCAACACTGCTATGGTGCCCAGATTAATCTGATCTAATGACAATCCATTTAAATGTGTATTCAAAAGCATGTTAAGTTTTAACATATGCTCATTGTCTATCGGCTCTTCTATCGGAATCATCTTATTTTTCACAAGATTGCCTTCCAATACGACAACCGCCAGAATATGTTCATCATCCACATTGGATAACTGGATGAACTTCAGGCTGTTGTGGTGATACTGCGGTGCTGTTATCATGGTGGTGTAATTCGTGTTGTTTGCCAACAGCTTTGCCACCTGCTGCAATACCTGTTCCATCTTCTCCGTATGTTCAATTACGAACTCTTTCATATCGGATACTTCTTTGTCCTTCTCTGCAATCAGATTATCTACATAGAAGCGATATCCCTTATCGGATGGAATTCTTCCTGCCGATGTATGTGGCTGCAAAATATATCCCATCTCTTCCAAGTCCGACATCTCATTCCGGATTGTTGCGGAACTTAAGTTCAAATCCGTATACTTGGAAATGGTTCTTGAACCAACCGGCTCACCTGTTTCCAGATAGTTGCGAATGATTGCATTTAAGATTTTTGTTTTTCTTTCATCTAATTCGTTCTCGTTCATTCACGTTCTCCTGAAAATGAAACTTTTATAGGTATTTGAAAAAGCTTTTTGTACTGCTTTTTCTTTGTTGTTAGCACTCAACTTGAAAGAGTGCTAATTTCTATGTACTTAAGATAGCACCATTCTTTTTTTTTGTCAACAGCATTTTATAATTTTATAGTTTCTTTAGATTTGTTCTGATTCAATGCTGTTCAACACCGCACTACTTAATCCAGTAAAAACTGGGCGAGTACATAGTTACTGATGTCCATGCCGTGGTCGCTGAGCTTTATTACACCGGCTTTTTTCTCGATTAAGTCCTCTTCCTGAAGCTGGTTTAAGACTTCGCCATATACTGCTTCTATTTCCACGCCAAAAGTCTCTTTGAATTCTGTTCTTGTAACTCCCTTTAACATACGCAGGCCTAAAAACATGAATTCTTCCATCTGGGCATGGCGGCTGATTGCATCTGCACTCTCATGGAGATTCAATGCCGGTACTCCATCTATTTCCTTCGCCGAAATATTACCACATGCTTTGATATACGCTTCAATCTCTCTTATATTACTGTAGCGTACTTCTCCAATCAGGGAAGCTGCCCCAAGTCCTACCCCAAGATACGGTACCCGCTTCCAGTATCCGATATTATGCCTTGCCTCTTTCCCCTGCTTTGCATAATTGGATACTTCATAATGCCCATAACCTGCCTCTGCAAGAATCTCCTGAGTCTTTTTATAAATTTCATACTCCGTCTCTTCAGATGGCAGATGCTCTGTCGGCTTTCCGGCTTCCCGGAGCACTGCCTCGAATTTGTATTTTTCATAAAATGGTGTTCCCTTTTCGATAATCAGGGAATAGGCTGAAATATGCTCCGGTTTTAATGCTATGACACGCTTTAAGCTGGTGACAAATTTCTCCGTACTCTGATAAGGCAGGGCACTCATCAAATCAACGTTGATATTTTCAAATCCACATCTTCTGGCACATTCATAATTCTCCAAGAACTGCCGGTAAGTATGGATTCTTCCTAATATCTTTAATTCATCATCAAAGGCAGACTGTAACCCTATGCTGAGACGGTTAATGCCTGCTTCTTTATAGGTAAGAAGTTTTTCCTCATTTAAAGTTCCGGGATTACATTCTATGGTAGTCTCTGCATCTGCTTCCACCTCAAAGCTTACCTGAATCTGTTTTAAAAGAAGTGCGATATATTCCGGTGCTAAAAGAGACGGTGTTCCGCCCCCTATATATATAGTAGAAAGAACCGGACGTCCCATTGTCTGTCCGTAATATCTGATTTCATGCAAAAGAGCACCCACGTAGCGGTTTTGTAACCGCTCGTCCGCAGGTGCTGATAAGAAATCACAATATTCACATTTTCTTACACAAAAAGGAATATGCACATAAAGTTCCATCTATGTTCTCCTGTCATCTATTTCTCATCTAACTTCAGTACACTCATAAATGCTTCCTGTGGAATCTCTACATTTCCCACCTGACGCATACGTTTCTTACCTTCCTTCTGTTTCTCTAACAGTTTACGCTTACGGCTGATGTCACCGCCGTAACATTTTGCCAGCACATCTTTTCGCATTGCTTTTACTGTCTCACGGGCAATTACCTTGCTTCCAACGGCTGCCTGAATCGGGATTTCAAATAAATGTCTCGGAATCTCTTCCTTTAACTTCTCACACATCTTTCTTCCACGCTCATAGGCGGTATCCTTAAATACAATAAAGGAAAGAGCATCCACTTCTTCTTTATTAATAAGAATATCCAGTTTCACAAGCTCTGACTGCTCATAACCCTTCATCTCATAATCAAAGGACGCATATCCTTTGGAACGGGATTTCAATGCATCAAAGAAATCATAAATAATTTCATTTAACGGAAGGTCATATTTAATAACTGCACGGGTCTGCTCAATATATTCCATACTCTTATAGATACCACGGCGTTCCTGGCACAAATCCATAATGGCACCTACATATTCGGATGTCACCATAATTTCTGCTGCAACCATCGGCTCTTCCATATATTCGATTTCGGATGGATCCGGAAGATTGGATGGGTTTGTCAATTCTATCATGGTACCATCAGTCTTATGTACCCGGTATACAACGCCTGGTGCTGTCGTTACTAAATCAAGATTAAATTCTCTCTCTAACCGCTCCTGAATTACCTCCAAATGAAGCAGTCCCAAGAAACCACAGCGGAAACCAAAGCCCAATGCAATGGAAGTCTCCGGTTCAAACTGTAAGGCTGCATCATTTAACTGTAATTTTTCCAAAGCGTCACGAAGATCCGGATATTTGGCTCCATCTGTTGGATATAATCCACAGTACACCATCGGATTAACTTTCTTATATCCCGGCAATGGTGCATCACAAGGACGCTTTGCTTCTGTTATGGTATCACCCACACGGGTTTCTTTCACATTCTTAAGGCTGGCAGTAATATAACCTACCATTCCGGCTTCTAACTCATCACATGGAATGAACTGTCCGGCTCCGAAATATCCTACTTCTACTACATCTGCCTCTGCTCCGGTTGCCATCATGCGGATGGTTGTCCCCGGTTTTACGGAACCTTCCCGGATTCTGCAGAATACAATAACACCTTTATAAGCATCATACACAGAATCAAAAATCAACGCCTGAAGAGGCGCTTTGGCATCCCCTTTGGGTGCCGGTAATTTATGCACAATCTGCTCTAATACTTCTTCCACATTCAACCCTGTTTTGGCAGAAATCCGTGGTGCATCCTGTGCCTCAATTCCAATCACATCTTCAATTTCTTCTACTACTTCTTCCGGCCTTGCACTCGGCAGATCAATTTTATTAATGACTGGAATCACTTCCAGATCATGGTCTAATGCCAGATATACATTGGCAAGGGTCTGTGCCTCAATCCCCTGTGCCGCATCTACTACCAGCACTGCACCGTCACAGGCAGCAAGACTTCTTGATACTTCATAGGTAAAGTCCACATGTCCCGGTGTATCAATCAGATTGAAAATATATTCTTCTCCATCTTTGGCATGATATATAATACGGACTGCCTGGGACTTAATGGTAATTCCACGTTCCCGCTCCAAATCCATATTATCTAAAACCTGCGCCTGCATTTCGCGGCTGGTCAGAAGCCCTGTCATTTCGATAATACGGTCTGCAAGGGTTGATTTACCGTGGTCAATATGGGCAATGATACAAAAATTACGAATCTTACTCTGGTCGATTGACATATATTTACTCCTTCTTTATTCCATGTTTCAAAAGGAAATCCGTCCACAGGGAATAATATTTTCCCAGCAGGTGAATCTCATCATAAGTATATTCCGGATTCAGATTTCCTGTTTCGTCAGTCACTACTTCGTTTACATCAATATAAAATATATCGCGATTATTTGCAAGCATTGCAATTCTGTCATTCCGTTCTTTGATTGCCGGATTGTTAAAAATCGGGTCGGTTTCTGACTTTTCCTGTTTTACATACATAATGCCCTGTAAGAAAATCAGTGCATCCGGCTGTAATTCCCGGATATGATTGACAGCTTCTTCATATTTTTTCATAAAGCTGTCTACTGTACCGGTTCCCATTTCGTTGATTCCAATCATCAGATAGACTTTACCAAACTGATGCTTGCTTAATGCTTCTTCAATGGTAATCTTCGCGCCGTTTTCCTCGACAATCGGCGTATCAAACATATCATAGACCGTAAGTCCGATACTGGCATAATAAGTTGCATTATCCCAGCCGCCATAGTCTCTTAAGCCAACGGTTCTGGAATCTCCGATAAATACTGCATCATCAAAATAATCCTGGGTTACATCGGTAAAAGTATAAGTCTTATCCGCTTCTGCCTCCGTATCTGCAACTGCTTCTGTTGCTTCTTCCGTTGCCGGCTCCTCTTTGTCAGCATATACGCTTTCCAAATCCTCCTCCGGTTCTGCCTTATCCCATGGCAGAATGCCCTCTTTGGATGCCTGCATCATGCCAGCCACCGCCGGAACCTTCGGCCAGTCCTTATTATATTCTTTATATGCGCCCTTTGTTCCGGCTAAGGCGACACCGCTTACCAGCAGCATACTGATTGCCGTAACAATAAGAAGCGGACATTTCTTCCATTTCTTCATGGCAGCCTCCCATTAAAAACTAAAATACATAAACGGATTGTTCAGTCCATTTGCAATCTGATAAATACAAATCCATAATACAACAAACAAAATTGCTTTCATCCACCACTTCTTCCAGCATTTTTTTAATATCTTATCCATAAAAGGAAGTGATACCACGAATGCCAATAGGAAAAACACTCCATAGGTTCTGCCGTATTTCAGATAATCGCCTGCATTGACTGCGATTCCGGTTCCAAAGAACGGGAACAGTCTTGCAAAATATACTTTCAAATCAGATAACTTCGTAATTGCAAACACGACCCAGGTCAGAGGGATTACAAACCAGATGTAAAGGTGTGCCAGCCATCCATGTTTCTCTAAAAAATTTCTGATTACAAATCGTTCCAACGCAATAAATACAAATAAAATCAAGCCCCATAATGGAAAATTAATGGTAGAACCATGCCACATTCCGGTTACAACCCAGACAATCAGCAGATTGAAAAATGTCCATGCATTTCCCTTCCGGTTGCCTCCCAACGGAATATATAAATAATCACGGAACCATCTTCCCAGTGTAATGTGCCACCGGCGGTAAAACTCAGACACTGTCCTGGAACGATACGGATGGTCAAAGTTCTTCGGCAAATCAAATCCAAGCATCTCTCCGATTCCGATTGCCATCAGGGAATATCCCTGGAAATCAAAGAATAACTGTGCAGAATAACCGAATGCTCCCATCCACGCTAACGGTGTGGAAATACTCTCAAAGCCAATGCCCTGAATATCTCGCCAGAGAATTGCCAGATGATTTGCAATAATTACTTTATATCCCAATCCTATGATAAAAAGAGTCAGACCATGTTCGATTTTCTCCAGACGGATTGGATGTTTCTTTAACTGCCCTGCCATATCGGCAAACTGGGCAATCGGTCCGGATATCAGCTTTGGGAACAAAAGGATATAAGTTCCATACTCCAGATAATCCCTCAACGCTGCTGTTTTCTTCTTATAGACATCCAGCACATAGGAAAGCATGGTAAAAGTATAAAAGCTGATTCCAAGTGGAAGCGACAATCTTGTATATTTAAATATACACAATAATCCGATATTATAGCAAAGCAAAATCACAAGCATGGTATTTCTGCTGCTCTTCCTTCTTATATGATCCATCAGTAATACCAGAATATAGTTCAGACTCATGGAAAACAGTAAAAGAAGTGCATCCTTCCAGCTTCCCATGGCATAAAATACCAGACTGCCAAAGAAAAGTACCGGATTTTTATACTTTACCGGTACCAGATAATATATAATAAGAAAAATCGGTAAAAACCGAAATAAAAATTCTAAGCTTGAAAATTCCATGATAACTCCATATCTTTCGTTTTATTTTACGCATCTCTTTTATTATATAAGAAATGCAAGTGATTTCAATGTGTTTTTCCGAAAAAGTTATTACATTTTCATTACGAAATATTTTTCTAATTTTCTCCATGCAACACTCTGTTCAAAAGGTCTGCCAGTGGAACCATGGCATTGCGTGCCTCCTCCTGCGTGTTGGTATAGGAACCCATTTCGATCAAAAGATATTTCTCTTTAAAATGCATATTATACCGGTATCCTTTTAAATAAATCGGGCGGGTAAGATTCGGATAATACTCTGCCGCTGCAATCTGCATCTGCAGGGAAAAAGCAAGATTCCCGGTAAGGTTTGGATTATTGAGATAAGAAATATCTCCCAGCGCTTTTGTCCGGCTCAGTCCGTTAAAGAACATAATCGGTGCCATCTGCACCCCGTTTACCTCCCGCACCATATGCTTATCCACTGCATCACGATGTAAATCTATTACCACTTCTATGCTCGGATTCTCTGCTAACAGCTGCTCAATGGGCCCCTCCGCATTGGCATAGGCGTGATCTCTGTCTCCCACATCATACTGTCCCATATGATGCATGACCTGAAATCCATATTTTTCCTGTAACAGGCTGGTAAGATATTCCCCTGTTCCCATAACGCCCGTCATTACATCATTTGGGTCGGAATCTGCAAACATTTCCTGGGAATGGGTATGGTAAATCAGAATCTGTGGCTGGTCTGCCGGCGTTTTTATGGTTAAATCCATATTTAACAATTCTTCTGCATTTAACTGACTGCTATTGATGGTTGTTGTATTGTCCACCTGATAAAAATTCTGAATCAGATAATCAAAATCATTTAATTTTTCTCTTGGAATCTCCACCAACGGCTGAGAACTGACTGCTGTATTATCCGGGGCTGCCGGCTGCTCTGCCGCTTCTGCTGCCGCATCTGCTCCTGCCTGCGTATTTTCCTGCTCCATTTCTGCCACTATGCAGTCCTGATTCTCTCTGCTGGCTGCCTCCGCCATCTGTCTGGCCTCTACTTCCGCTTCATCCTTTCCTTCCAGTGCAACAATCTCTTCTTCTGAAAGGCTGCTCTCAATTGTCGTTTCATAAGTCCTTATGGTATCTGCATATCCGATAAGTGGTATCTGGTCTGTCACTTTTTCCAGCAAAAAATCACTCAGTGTCTGTTCCTGCCTGCCCTCTGCCATATAGGCAACAGTCGGAATATACTGTCTGGTCATGGACATGGATATCTCATTTTGTATATAGGAAAAAAAACGTTTTGCCAGTGTTTCCCTTCCGGTTCCCGCTTTCACCATAAGAAAAAATGCATACAACAGAAAAAGTGCAATAGCAGACTGCCTGTACCATTTTTTTCGTTTCCTGACCAGTTCCGTTTTTCCCTGATATCTTTGCCCATAGACTCTCATGCTGCCAGCACCTCCTGTTCTGCCATAGCAAACACTATATTCTATGCAGCTTCTGTCCCTTTAGAACCGGGAGAATGCCAGATTCAGTCCCTCTGATATGGTATAGCTCAGCCTTTTTACCGCTTCATCAATATCTTTTGGTGTTACAAACATTGCATTCAAATGTGGAGATAAAAGTTCTCTTGCCAGCTCATGCTTTTCAATTTCATCCAGACCTGCCAGCCCATTTCCCACACTTTTTAGCTGCGCTGACTCCCGCATGGCTCCGATTAAGTCACTCATAGTATCCGAAACTATCGTTGCGGCATCTACTACGGTAGGAATTCCTATGGCAATTACCGGAATTCCCATGCTTTCTTTATTAATGGCGTGCCTGTGATTGCCCACACCGGAACCGGGATTGATTCCGGTATCCGTAATCTGGATGGTACGGTTCAGACGCTTCACGCTGCGGGCTGCCAGTGCATCCACCACAATTACAATATCCGGTTTCGTCTCTTCAATGACTCCACGGACAATCTCTCCTGATTCCATACCGGTCTGTGCCATTACGCCCGGCACAATTCCGCTTATCTGGCTCGTTGCCTTATTTCCAAAGGCATATTGTCCATATTCCTTGATAATGTGTCTGGTAATCATCATATTATCTACTACATAAGGTCCTAATGCATCCGGTGTCACTTCCCGGTTACCAAGACCCACTACCAATATCTTGAGTTCTTCTTTTTTCCCCGGCAGCATGGTTTCAATCACTTTTGCCAGCTGCCCGGACACTTCTCTGTGATAATCCTCATCTTCTTCCATCATGTCCGAAGCCTCAATGGTAATATAGGTTCCCTTCGGTTTTTTCATTGCCTTTGCTCCGTTTTCTGTGTCAATGAACACTCTTGTAATCATGATTTCCGGTGAAATTCTCTCCTCATCCACCCGTACTCCCTTTACTTCAATATGATCTTCATCAAATTTTTCTCTCGTCTCTAATGCGAGGTCTGTTCTTATCTGAAACATAGCTTCACTTCCTGTAAACAATTTTTCCAAATAAATTTTCTTTATTATTTTTTACATTTTTTCTCCAAATATGTATTGACAGATGCAAATATGTGGGATAAACTAACATAGTATGTTTACATTAGAACGTCCGTGTCCGGCTTTAATGAAACAACCAAAAACAATAAAACAATCATATTGGAGGTGTACAGGTTGGCTAACATTAAATCTGCTAAGAAAAGAATTCTTGTAAATCAGACCAAAGCTGATAGAAACAAAGCTATTAGATCAAAAGTTAAAACATCTATTAAGAAAGTAGACGCTGCAATCGCTGCAAACGATAAAGAGGCTGCTGCTGCTGCATTAGTTGCTGCAACATCTGAAATCAACAAAGCTGCTACTAAGGGTGTTTATCACAAGAACACTTCTTCCAGAAAGATTTCACGCTTAAACAAAGCTGTGAACAAAATGGCATAATTGCCGGAAGAGCATAGATTATAAACGATTATAAAAAAGAACGTTTCGTACCGTCATTCGAAACGTTCTTTTTTTATGCACTGTATTTTACAATCAGAAGTTCTACGGCTAACTGGTCTGCCATTCTTCCCGTCTTGACATCCTCTTCTGCCTGTCCGCAGTCTTCAATTGCTTCCTTTAACTGATTTATTTTAAAAGCTCCTGCCTGCCGAAGATTCTTCTGCACTGCAAAGCTTGGCATCCCTGCAGTCTTTGCAATACTGACAGCAGGATATCCTTTTGCTGACATGCTTTTTATCAAAAGCAGATTCTGGAACTGTCTTGCAATCAGGAATAAAATCCGCATGGGTGCTTCCTTTAATGCCAGTAAATCGTAATATAAGTCCAAAGCCTTCTTCTGATTCTTGGCAGAGATGGCATCAATCATTTCAAAGATTTTATTTTCCGTCTGTCCGGTACAGATTGCCTCTACATCTGCCGCAGAAATCTCTGTCTTATCCAATGTATAACAGATAAGCTTTTCTAATTCCTTATCAATATTTTCCATATCGGAACCGGTCTTTGACAGGAAAAGCTGCATCACAGACTGGGTAATTTTCTTCCCTTCCCGCTGGATTCTGCCCAGTATCCAGCGGATCAGCATATCTTCCTTCGGGGTCTCAAATTCTACGGCACTTCCAGCCCTGGATGCCGCTTTAAATAATTTGGAACGCTTATCCACTTCTTCTTCCACAAAAACAAAGCAGGTGGATTCCGGCACCTGGCTCATATATTCTGCCAGGTCATCACAGCTGTTTTTAAAGAAGCCACTGTTTTCCACCAGAATCATACGCTTTTCTTTAAAGAATGGCAGTGTCTCCGATAAATCAATCAGTTCCTTTGGATTAATATCCTTTCCCTCATATGCTGAAAAATTCATCGTATCATCCGGCTCTACCAGTGCATGTTTTAGCTTATCACGATACTGCCGTTTCAGATAGTCTTCCGTTCCATATAAAAGATATACGTTTTTTAATTGTCCCATTTTAATGTCATTATCTATTGTTTTCATAAAGGATATTATACTATATTTTTACTTCTTTATCAAAGCATACTTACCGAAAGCTTTGAATTGTGATCCTTCCCTTTTCCTCTTCCAGCGAAATCTGACCGCCTTCCATCGTATCAAAAATTTCTGCCGAAGCTTCTTTTAATCGATTTATGGTCTCCTGATGAGGGTGTCCATATCGGTTGTTTTCCCCACAGGAAATCAATGCCAGTTCCGGCGAAAGTGCTTTTAAAAATTTTTCTGTCGAGGAATACTTTGAGCCATGATGTCCTACTTTAAGAAAATCTACTTTCCACAACCGCTGCTTTTCTAAGAGCCAATTTTCTTCTGCTTCTCCGGCATCTCCGGTAAATATCCCGGAAATATATTTCGTCTGATAGAGCAATATCATGGATTTTCCATTCTCATCCTCTGCCTGATACTCTCCGTCCGGAAGGAGGCAGCTTATGGTATCCTCGCCACTTCTTATGCAATCTCCTTCTTTCATATATACGATGGGAATGTTTCTCCGCTCTGCCAGTGCACATATGCTCTGATAATTCTTTACATCCGGCTGTTTTCCAGGCAATATAATATTTTCAACAGAATACTCCGTCTCAAGAACTTCTAACAATCCGTTCACATGGTCTTCGTCATAATGGCTTATAAACCAATAATCTATCTTTGTGATTCCATTGCTTTTTAGAAATGGCAAAATCCGATACGTTCCCACCTTAGACACATCAGTGCTTCCGCCATCCAGAAAAAGATTGGTATCTTCCCCCAGTCGTACATAGATGCCATCTCCCTGCCCCACATCAAGAACTGCCATAAGATGATTACTCTTTACCGGGCGAAGAACCAGAAGTAACACCACGCTTCCAATCAAAACAATCGGAAACTTTCTAAGGAGTATATTTGTATTTCTATTCCCATCTCTGTTTCCGCTTTTCTTTGTCCGTTTTTTTATCAGCAAGCAGGTGGCTGCAAGCATCAGATAATAGAATATGATGCGCTGTATCGGCCACTGTCCTACTATCTTCGTAGCTCCCGGGAGCCGGCTGCACCAGCTGACTCCAACATAAATTCCGTCCAGCAATAATTCCAACATCATGATTACCGGTCCCGCAAACAGCCTTCCTACAACAATTTTTTCCATACACATGAGCAATGTTGCAGCTATCCCGTTTATTAAAACTGCGCTTAACAAGGAAACTATCAGTAGATTCAGAATCAAAGCATAGACCGGCACTTCATAATAATAGTATGCCACCAGTGGAAGTGTTGTAAGTTGAACGGAAAGCGAAACTAAAAAGTTCTGCCGGATTTGCCGTTTCCATTTTTCCCGTATTTTATTTGCCGCCTTATCGCCTGTTTTCCGTTCCTGTGTTTGCTGTTTTTGCTCCCTTGGAAACAACTGTCCAATACATTTTGCCACTACTACCACACCAAGAATTGCAGCTACCGAAAACTGGAGTCCTGCATTTTCAACCAGATACGGGTTTTTCCATAAAAGCACCAGCACTGCCACAGAAAGAGCGGTTCTGCTATCATAGCTTCGCCCGGACAGCTTGGCTGCCATAAGAAGTGCAAACATAATCCATGCCCGGATAGCAGATATTCCCATTCCGGTCATTTTCACATAACAGAACAAAAATACAACTGCTGCCGTACAGGCACAAAGAGAATTTCCTTTTTTTCTAAGAAGTCCATAACAGAACAGTCCAATGCAGGAAATATGCATTCCACTGATTACCAGCACATGGCTGGCTCCTGCCTGTTGAAAGACTGTTGAAACCTCCTTTTCCAAAAGTTCTTTATCTCCTAAAAGCATTGTTCCAAGAATCCCAGCATTTCTTTCCGATAAATTATTTATATAATTTTCTTTTAATTTTTCTTTTATCATGAATAATTTCTCTGCCAGTACATCTTCTCTTCCATATTCGCCACAAATCCTTTCGGCATCAAAATGATAATCCATATTCAGACTGTGATAATATTGAAATTCATCATAATTACCATCATTGGCAGCGCGATTCAGTTGTCGGATATTTCCTTCTAATACAATGGTTGTTCCAATACGACACGATTGGTCAGATGGTTCTTGCTTCAGTCGAACCAGGACAGAATTGGTTTTATAGGTTTTATCTCCAATCCGTAAGAAAACATGATTAAGATATAATCTTGTCTGATTGTTTTTTCGTTCTTTTTTCTCTATCTTCCCCTGTAAAATTGTCTTTTCATTTTCCGTCTGCCAGCCTCTGGAAGCATCTGTTTCTACAGAAAGGCTGGTCTCCTGCTCTTTTAAAATCGTCTCAATGGTATAGCTTTGCTGCTGCATATACCAGATTCTTGCAATTCCCAGCAGAAAAAATCCTATTCCAAGTACTGCTGTAAACCGGTATACCCTCCGTTTTCTTTGCCGCAGGGCATACAGCAGATACATCTGACACCCTGCCACAAAGCTGATAAGGATAACTTTTATGACCGTCGGAACAGACAGGCAGACAATAATGCCACACAGGAACAATATCGTTCCATAGCATAAGGGGCGTTTTATAATTTCGATATAACCCCTCCTAAATATTTTTCTAAGATGTTTCTTCTTAATATGCTGCTTATAAGATATGTTACTTATAAGATACTTCTTCTTAAGACCTTCTCCTAAGGTGTCTCTTCTGTTTGTGCTTCTGTAGATACCGTCTCATTCTCATCTGCACTTACCACATAGTCAAGGTTCCGTTCATAAAGCTGGTCTAATGCAAAACTATCCCGGTAAACACCGCTGGTCTTTCCGTTTACAGAAATCTGCACCTTACTGATGGTTGAAATCTCCGATAAAGAGTCTACAATAGAATAAATGACAATTGGCTCCTGTATTTCATAATTCTGATTCAGGAACGCCTCATCTAATGTAACATAGCAGGTTCCATTGGTTGTCGTAACATTGACAAGATTTGTTCCTTCCGGAAGTGGTGCTTTCAAATTCTTATCATCCGGTCCCTTTAAAAGATTCTCCATAATCAGTTTTTCCAAGGAAATGTTACTGCTGTACTGTACTTCTTTTTCGCATTCTACCAGTCCGTTTCCATCAGCATTTGCATAATATAAATGTAATGTTGTTGTCTGAATGGAATTAATCTGTTTTCCCGGATTCTCAACAAAGCTTTCTTCTGTCATCAGTCCGATTACATTATCCCGGCTGTCTGCCAACGGTGCATCTCCCACATAAAAAGATACATATTTTACATCCGGAAGCTGTACCAGTGTCTTTACCACTGCTGCCCGGCACAACACCTCATCCGTAGACTGCATTTTGGAATAATTATCATTAAAGTAAAGAAACAGCTGATTGCTTTCCAGTGACCAGTCTGTAATTGTAACATCACCAGGAACCGGTTTCTGATACTCCACGCTATCCGTATTGGTGCACAACGCATCTAAAAGAGTGGATATCATGTCCTCTGTCTTGCCCTCTTTTAAATCATATGGCTGCTCTACCACTTTTGTTTTTTCTTTATTCAGATAATAAATATAATACGCCGGGTCATCTGTCTCCTGTCTGCCACACCCTGTGAACAGCGATACCAGAAGGATAAAACTCAGCCATCCTGCAATTTTCTTCATGCCAGACCTCCTAGGCAATGTAATTCAGCGGAATCCGCACAGTAAAGAGCGTTCCCTCACCCTCTGTACTAAATACCTTAATTGCACCACGGTGCATTAATATTGCATTTCTTGTAATGGCAAGTCCAAGTCCGGTTCCACCTATTTCTCTGGAATGGGACTTGTCTACGCGATAGAATCTTTCATAAATATGCTCTAAGGAATCCTCCGGAATACCGATGCCGGAATCCTCTACCTTAAGATAGAAATACTGATAATCTGCATTCAGGGACACATGTACCCAACCGTCTTCCTTATTGTATTTGATTGCATTTTCCACCAGATTGGTAATGGCAAGCGTCAGCTTTACCTCATCAATTTCTGCTGTAACAGGCCGGAAACTTTCCAACACCAGATCTACATGCTGTTTTTCCGCAATCGGTTTTAATCTCTTTAAAATTAAATCCAGCATCTCATTGATGTTAACTGACGTGATATTCAAATCTGATGCAGACTTGTCCATCTTAACCAGCGAGAGCAAATCATTAATAATTTTATTTTCACGTTCAATTTCATTTCCAATGTCTAACATAAATTCACGATACAGTTCTACCGGAACATCTTCCTGTCCATTCAGTGAGTCTGCCAGTACCTTCATAGAAGTAAGCGGTGTTTTCAGCTCATGGGACACATTGGACACAAATTCCTGTCTGGAGTCATCCAGCATCTTCATTCTGCTATAAAGTTTATTAAATTTTTCCGAAATCTGAACTGTTTCAGAATAATCCTTAATCATCAGCTCCCCATCACTGGTTCCATATCCATTCTGAATCTCAGCAATAGAGGATGCCATATTCTTCAACGGGTTTGTCAGACGAACGGATAAAAATACGCTGACTGCAAACAGAAAAACTGCCCCGAAAATCTGAAGCACTAATGCAGCATTTCTCATATATTCCAGATTGGCAAGAATACTATCTGTCGAAACACTGATAAGAAGCACTCCGATAATACTCTTCTCCCCTGACTCTACGTTATCTGTAGTCAGCGGAATCGTCATTTCCACATAATGATTATCCACATCATAATTCATAGAATCCTCACCGCGGAATGACTTTATGACTTCTTCTGAAATAATTGTTTTATCGGTATCCAGATCATAAGTATCTTTTATAATATGAAAAGAAGAATCTATCACAAGAATTCTTCCATCATAAACACGTGACATCTGCTGCAGCTGTGAAGTGATGCTTTCCGACTCCGCTCCATTGATATAATCTGTGGAGACCATCTGGTTTGCAAGAATCTTTGCCTGACCAATTACATCTACACTCCGGTTAGAAACCGCATGTTTCTCATACGCAGTTAAAATTCCGGTCCGGATTAAAATTCCGGTCAAAATACCAATCAGCATAAAAAGACAAATCAGCCGGAATTTCATGCTTTTCAAAAAATTGCGAATACCTTTTTTTCTATTCATAAGTCTGTACCTTCATCCTCTGCTATATCGCTGTTATTTCTGATAGAAATAACCTACACCCCATTTCGTATGCACATATTTTGGCTCACTCGGATTCGGTTCAATCTTCTCACGCAGTCTACGCACATGAACATCCACCGTTCTGACATCGCCCGGATATTCATAACCCCATACCAGATTCAGCAGATTCTCACGGCTGTATACCTTATTCGGATTCATAACAAGAAGCTCTAACAAGTCAAATTCCTTGGCTGTCAGATTAATCTCTCTTCCCTGGACAAACAGTCTGCGGCTCTCACAGTCTAATTTTAAATCGCCGCTCTCTATCACTTTGGAATTTTCTTCCTTCGGTTCACTGGCAGCAGTTCTTCGCATAATTGCTTTGATTCTGGCTTTCACCTCAAGAATATTAAACGGCTTGGTGATATAATCATCTGCACCATATTCCAGTCCTAAGATTTTATCCATATCATCGCCTTTTGCTGTCAGCATGACGATTGGCATATTAGAAAACTCCCGGATTGCCTGACACACTTCAAATCCATCCATCTTCGGAAGCATGATATCCAGTAAAATCATATCAAACTTATTCTCCTGTGCCAGATGCAGTGCCTCTTCACCATCATACGCACAGGTTACTTCCATTCCATCCTGTTCCAATGAAAAACGGATTCCTTTCACTATTAATTTTTCGTCGTCCACAACCAGAACTTTTTTTGCCATTTTACACCTCAGTTAACCATTATATTATCTTTTATTTTTTCAAAAACGCCATTTTTAATTCCGGGAATATTCATTAAATCTTCAATGGTCTGAAATGCGCCATTCTTTTCCCGGTAAGAAATAATTGTCTCAGCTTTTGATTCTCCAATTCCGGAAAGTGTCATAAGCTGTTCCTTTGATGCAGTATTCAGATTGATTCTGCCATCCTCCGGCTCTGCTGCCGAATCAGCACTCCCTGTCTGCTGCAAAAGGTAAGTTTCCTGATCCGGCACCTTTATCATCTGTCCGTCAACAACCGGTTCTGCCTGATTGAGTGCCTCTTTTGCTGCAGCATCCTTTAAACCTCCTGCCAGTTCTAATACATCGCAGATTCTGGCTCCATCTTCCACTTCATATACTCCCGGGTGCACTACCTCACCACAGACATATACATAACAAGAAGCCGGCGGGCATAAGACAGCTTCTGTAACCTCTTCACTCTCCATTTGCGTATCCGGCTCAAAATATACGGTATCTTCTTTTCCACATGCCGTATATATAATCCCACAATATAAAGCCAGAGCTAATAACCCGACTTTTTTCATCCGTATCACTCCCTTACATAAATTCTGTTATGCAAGAAAGTCCCCTAATGCTTACTGTTTTCTATTTTAACGAAAATTTGCCCTTTATACAAGTAGTATTTTCAAATTATTCCTGTGGCAGGCTTCCACCATTCCACAATGCCTTCATCTGCCTTGTAAATTCTGACCAGAACTCACCTGCATTTGCAGCATCCGGTACCAGCTGGCTGTTCTGATACTGCATAAAAGCTGCCTGTTCTGCTTCATCCCTGCTGGCACCTTCATCTGTAGAAATATGACCAGTCATTGCATGCAGGGTATCCACTTCTTCTTTTTCTATAAAAGCAGCAAAATCAGACGCCATATCTTTTTCCCCCGAAAATTCATTTACCAAAAGGATCCCCGTTCTGGCAACCCCCTGCATCGGTGTGGTATCGTCTAACATCGGCAGCCCGCAAACGCCATAATTTTCTGCTGTCATCTTATTTAAATCATCAGAATCAATGATTGCACACAAAGATGCTCCCTGATTAAAATTCTCCACCACCTGATTTCTGTCAATTTCATCCGTATCAATCCCCACAGTTTCTGAAAGGTTTTTAAAGAAAGTTAATTCATCATTATATTTTTCTCCATATGTCGTCAAAAGGGTATAGTCCGTCTCATTCCATTCCACTTCAGTCCCCACAAATGGATAATCATAAAATCCATCTGCCACATTCCATTCCAACAGATTTCCTACACCTTCTCCTAAAAGGTTATTCTGTCCATAGTCTAAAATTTCCGAAATACTCTCCGGTGCTTCCAGGAAATTCTCTTTCTGATATACCATCACCAGTGTATCAAAAAACAATGGGTATTCTTCTTCCGTTGCAACACCATATAAATACGCCTTGTCTTTTGCATCATTCCAGGCAAGATACAAATCCGGATAGTCTTCTTCCGTCATCGTTGCATCATAAATCTGTTCAAGATAAGATTCCTCATCTACATAACGGATTCCCACTGCGATACCGGTTTTGGCATAATAATCCACTGCACACTGTTCAAAATAATTCCTGCAGTCTGCATCGCTGTACCAAAAGGATAGCTCCTTTTGTGCTGCTTCATATGCTTCTTTTGTTTCCTGCTCAGATGTTATCTGCTCTTTTCTGTCTGTTTTTAACTCTGTTTTCCCTGTTTCTTTGCTGCTGTAAAAAGCAGCCGCTGACAGCAGGATAACTCCCACTGCCAGCGTTGTTGTTTCTATGATTTCCTTTGTTTTCTTTTTCATATACCCTGCCTACATACGATCCAGTACGTTTTTCAGTTTCGTTATCATTTCATCCACATGCTCTTTTTCAATCACAAGTGGCGGCACCATACGGATTACATCTGCGCCGGCTGTTATAATAATTAAACCTTCTTTTAATGCTTCTGCTGCGATGGTTCCAACTGGTTTTGTGCTTACAAGCCCCTGCATCAGTCCCATACCACGGCGGGCTGTAATAAAATCATATTCTTCTACCAGCTTATCCAGTTCGCTTTCCAGATAAACTGCGATTTCTTTTACATGGTCTGTAAGCTTTAATTCTTCAAATAAGTCCATTACCTTACTGACCGCTGCTCCGACAAACGGATTACCTCCATATGTGGTTCCATGGTCACCCGGTGCCAAGGATTTCTCTGCCACACGTTCTGTCATGGCAAAAGCTCCTACCGGCACTCCACAGCCCAATGCCTTGGCACTGGTCATAATATCCGGTTTGATTCCATAATGCTGCCATGCAAACATTTCTCCGGTTCTTCCCATTCCACACTGGATTTCATCTAAAATAAGAAGAATATCTTTCTCTTTGCAGAGTGCTGAAATCTCTTTCATAAAGGATTCCTCTGCCGGATAAATTCCACCCTCTCCCTGCACGGTTTCAAAGATAATGGCACATGTTTTTTCTGTTACCTGAGCTTTTACACTTTCAACATCATTAAAATCAGCAAATTTCACACCACCGCAGAGTGGCTCAAACGGTTCTCTGTAATGGGCATTTCCGGTTACAGATAATGCACCCAGGGTTCTTCCATGGAAGGAATGGTTCATGGCTATAATCTCATGGTCTGCATGACCATCTCTGGTATAGGCATATTTTTTTGCTGCCTTAATTGCTCCCTCAATGGCTTCTGCTCCACTGTTGGTGAAGAAAACCCTGTCCATTTTGGAAACTTTTAAGAATTTCTCTGCAGCTTCCATAATCGGGACATTATAATAAAGATTTGAAGTATGTGTAATTTTATCAATCTGGTCTTTTAATGCCTGCTTATACGCTTCATTGCTGTATCCTAACGCTTCTACTGCAATACCTGCCGCAAAATCAAGATACTTCTTTCCATCGGTATCATAAAGATATACGCCCTCACCATGATCTAATACCAGAGGGAAACGATTATAAGTATGTAATAATGCTTTATCTTCACAATCCATATATTCCTGTTTATTCATGATAAAACTTTTCCTCCGCATCTCCTAAAATTGCTGTTCCGATTCCTCGGTTTGTAAAGATTTCCAGTAACAGACAATGTGCAATTCTACCATCTAAGATATGTACTCTGGACACACCATTTTCAATGGCATCGATACAGTTATTTAATTTTGGAAGCATTCCGCCGCCAATATAACCATCTTCAATCAGCTTGTGTGCATCTGAAATCTTAAGTTCGGAAATCAGTGTAGATTTATCATCCGGATCTTTGTATACACCTTCAATATCTGTAAGAAATGCAAGTTTTTCTGCCTGTACGGCACGGGCAATTGCACACGCTGCATCGTCTGCATTGATATTGTAAGTATCATAATTATCATCAAGACCTACCGGGCAGATAATCGGCAGGAAATCTTTTTCGAGAAGATCATATAAAATCTTTGGATTTACTTCCTTAACTTCACCCACATACCCGATATCCTGTCCATTGGATAATTTCTTATTTACCTTCAGCAGTCCACCATCTTTACCGCTGATACCTACTGCGTTCACGCCAAGCTTTTCTACCATCTGAACCAGTGATTTATTGACTTTTCCAAGAACCATCTCTGCAATTTCCATGGTAGGTGCATCGGTTTTACGAAGTCCATTGATAAATTCCGGCTCCATTCCGGCTTTTGCAACCCATTTGCTGATTTCCTTACCGCCACCATGAACGATAATCGGTTTGAAACCAACCAGTTTTAAAAGAGTTACATCCTGGATAACGCTCTGCTTTAACTCTTCATCTACCATTGCACTTCCGCCGTATTTTACTACGATAATTTTGCGGTTGAAACGCTGGATATATGGCAATGCCTCAATTAATACCTCAGCTTTTTTCAATATTTCCTGCATACTGTTTTCTTCCATCTGACCAATCCTCTTTCCTTTTCTTAAAAAATCTTTTTTCATATATTTTTTCAATCAAATCTTTTTTAAGAACGATAATCTGCATTTATTTTAATATAATCATAGGTCAAATCACAGCCCCATGCTGTTGCACAGGCTTCACCCATCTTCATATCTGCAATGGCAGTTACTTCTTTTTCAGATAAAATCTTAGTTGCCTCTTCCTCGGAATAATCTACGGCAACACCATCTTTGATAATCATCAGCTTGCCGGCTGCACTTTCAAAGTAAAGGTCAACCTGCTCCGGATCAAATTCCACGCCGGAATAGCCCAATGCACATAGGATTCTTCCCCAGTTAGCATCATGTCCAAAGATTGCAGCCTTGGTAAGGCTTGATGTTACTACGGATTTGCTTAAGATAACCGCATCTTCTTTGGATGCCGCATGCACTACTTTTACTTCAAATAAAGCAGTTGCGCCTTCGCCATCTCCTGCCATCATCTTAGCCAGTGCTTCATTGACATAATAAAGTGCTTCACAGAATATTTCGTAATCTTCATTCTTCTCTTTGATTTTTTCATTGCCTGCAAGGCCATTTGCCAGTACCAGGCAGGTGTCGTTGGTGGAAGTATCTCCATCTACGGAAATCATGTTATAAGTATCTGTTACGGTACTGCTCAGTGCTTCCTGCAACATTTCTTTTGAAATTGCCGCATCTGTTGTGATAAAGCTTAACATGGTACACATATTCGGATGAATCATGCCAGAGCCTTTACACATTCCACCGATGGTAACCTTCTTACCGGAAAGCTCTACCTCCACTGCAGCCTCTTTCTCATGGGTATCTGTTGTCATAATGGCAAGTGCTGCATTATGTCCACTAGTTAAATCACCACTTAATTTTTTACTCATCTGTTCCACACCGGCACAGATACGGTCAATCGGAAGCTGCTTTCCAATTACTCCTGTGGATGCCACAAGAACTGCATCCTCCGGAATATCCATTAACTCTGAAGTTTTCTTTGCGGTATCTTTGCAATATCCTAATCCTTCTGTTCCGGTACATGCATTGGCAATTCCGGCATTTACTACAACTGCCTGTGCAAATGCACTGTTCTTTACAATGTCCTTATCCCATTTTACCGGTGCTGCCTTTACGACATTCGTGGTAAATGTTCCGGCAACTGCACATGGCTCTGTGGAATAAATCATTGCCATATCTGTTCTGTCTTTATACTTAATACCTGCTGCTGTGGATGCAGCCTGAAAACCTTCTGCTGCGGTAACGCCGCCTTCTACTTTTTTCATAATATGCCTCCTGTCCTGCTTTCCTCTGTCTTTTATCTTAAGCTGTCTGCTTTCCAAATTTATTTATGGATTAAATACAGTTACATTTTCTGGATTCAAATCAAATTCATAATAATTCATATCCTTCCGGAATGTCCAGCCCATATTCTTCCAGAATCCATTGCCCAGCTCATTACTGGTAAATGCCACCAGATTTACTTTGTTGATGCCCTCTTTTTTCAATGCTTCCATTGCCATCATTGCCATTGCTTTTCCAATACCATGTTTCCGGTAATCCTCATGGACGCATACATGATAAAAGCATCCTCTTCTTCCATCCTGTCCGCAAAGAATAGCTCCTACGATTTTTCCATCCATACATGCCACAATACTGGTGTCCGGATTTCTTCGGATAAAACGTTTCACATTTTCTTCCGAATCATCAATGCTCCGGATACCAAATCCGTGAATACTCATCCAGAGTGCATGGACTTCATTAAAATCGTCTTCTTTCATTGTTCTTAATATATATGTAGCTTCTGCCATATTCTCTCCTGCTTACGGGAACATCGGTACCAGTTCGAGACCTTCCGATTCCTTTAATCCAAATAATAAATTCATATTCTGAACCGCCTGACCGGCTGCTCCTTTTACCAGATTATCCAGCGCACCCATCATAATCACTCTTCCGGTACGCTCATCTACTACAAAGTTCACATCTACATAGTTGCTTCCTTCTACCCATTTGGTTTCCGGGCACACACCATCCTCTAATACCCTGACGAATTTCTCGTTCTTATAATATTTTTCATAAGCTGCACGAATCTCTTCTTTGGATGGATAACTTCCGTCTGCTTTCTTTACCAGTGATGCGTACTCTGTTGCTAAGATACCACGGTTCATCGGAACAAGATGTGGTGTAAAGCTGATGGTAATCTCTTTTCCGGCTGCATAACCTAACTGTTCTTCAATTTCCGGTGTGTGTCTGTGGGTTGCCACGCCATATGCCTTCATATTTTCATTTACTTCACAGAACAGATTATTGACCTTTGCTCCACGTCCTGCACCGGAAGTACCGCTCTTTGCATCCACAATCAATGTATTGGCATCAATCAGTCCCTCTTTTACCAACGGATATGCGGTTAAAATAGAACATGTGGTATAGCATCCCGGGTTGGCTACCAGTCTTGCATTTTTCACCTTTTCACGATTGATTTCGCAAAGTCCGTAAACGGCTTCTTCAATAAACTGTGGACTCTTATGCTCAATTTTATACCATTTTTCATAAGTAGCCACATCTTTAATACGGTAATCTGCGCTCAAATCAATTACCTTTGTCTCGGATAAAATCTTCTCATTCAATACAGAGCCAAGGAAACCCTGCGGTGTTGCTGTAAAGATAACATCTACCTGCTTTGCCAGCTCTTCTATATTATCATCGAGACAGGTATCCTCTACGATTTCAAACATATTACGATAAACATCTGCATACTTCTTATCTATATAACTTCTGGAGCCATACCACTTAATCTCTACGGAAGGATGTCTCATAAGAATCCTTACCAGTTCTGCTCCTGCATATCCGGTTGCTCCGATAATTCCTGCTTTAATCATTTTTACATCTTCTTTCTTCTTAAGATTATGGCACACACGAAATCTGCATGCCATTTACAGTGCATAATTATACATTCGTTTTATACATTATGCAAGTATTATTTTCTGTTTTCACGCTTTTTCAGTTAATTTGTGATTCTATAAGTCTTCTTTTATTAATATATTATCCGTTTTTTATACATAAATATGTACCCTTTGTATATAATTATGCATTTTTATAAGTATATTATGTATATTTTTTCGCTTGCGTATTTAATTTTTTTGTTGTATATTAGTCCTAGTTAAAAAACATCTGAAGAAAGGATACCTATTATTATGAAAGAAAAAGTTGTTTTAGCGTACTCTGGTGGACTTGATACAACCGCTATCATCCCATGGTTAAAAGAAAATTATGATTATGAAGTAATCTGCTGCTGCGTTGACTGCGGACAGGGTGAAGAGCTGGATGGTCTTGATGAAAGAGCAAAATTATCCGGTGCAACCAAATTATATATTGAAGATATTACAGATGAATTCTGTGATGACTATATTGTTCCATGTGTTCAGGCAGATGCCGTATATGAGAACAAATATCTCTTAGGAACTTCTATGGCTCGTCCTGGTATTGCCAAGAAATTAGTTGAAATTGCACGAAAAGAAAATGCTGTTGCTATCTGCCACGGTGCAACCGGTAAGGGAAATGACCAGATTCGTTTCGAGCTTTCTATCAAAGCACTTGCTCCTGATATTAAAATTATTGCTCCTTGGCGTGATGACAAATGGAAAATGGATTCCCGTGAATCCGAAATTGAATACTGCAAAGCACATGGCATTCATCTTCCATTCTCTACTGACCAGAGCTACAGCCGTGACCGTAACTTATGGCACATCAGCCACGAAGGTCTTGAGTTAGAGGATCCTGCAAATGAGCCAAACTATGACCACCTTTTAGTTCTTGGTGTTTCTCCGGAAAAAGCTCCGGATGAGGGTGAATACGTAACCATGACCTTTGAAAAAGGTGTTCCTACTGCTGTTAATGGAAAGAAAATGAAAGTTTCCGATATCATCCGTGAATTAAACCGTTTAGGCGGCAAACATGGAATTGGTATCATCGATATCGTAGAAAACCGTGTTGTTGGTATGAAATCCCGTGGTGTATATGAAACTCCTGGCGGAACTATCCTGATGGAAGCACATCGTCAGTTAGAGGAACTCGTATTAGACCGTGCTACTATGGATGTAAAAAAAGATATGGGCAATCGTATGGCTCAGATTGTTTACGAAGGAAAATGGTTCACACCTTTACGTGAAGCAGTTCAGGCATTCGTTGAGTCTACCCAGGAATATGTAACCGGTGAAGTAAAATTCAAGCTCTACAAAGGAAACATCATCAAAGCCGGAACAACTTCTCCATACTCTCTCTACAGTGAGTCACTGGCAAGCTTTACAACCGGAGACCTTTATGATCACCATGATGCAGATGGATTCATCACACTGTTTGGTCTTCCATTAAAAGTTCGTGCTATGAAAATGCAGGAATTAGAAAAAAATAACCAGAAATAGAATTTTCTAACGCAATATAGAATGTAAAAAAGGCATTACATTCGACAGCCGCCGATATGTAATGTCTTTTTTATTTATCCAGAATCTCTCTTAATACAGCAAGACCCTGTTCCATTTCATCTTCTGTCAGATTACCATATCCAAGCACCAGTGTCGGAACTTTCTTTTCCTTTGGCCTTTGAATCACATATTCACCCAGTCCATGAATTTCAATATGCTGCTCTCTCGCCTGCTCTACCACTTCTTCTTCCTTCCACGTCACATCCAGTTCTACCAATACATGCAGGCCGGCATTATCACCGTAAATGCGGCAGACCCAGTCTTCCTGCTTTAAAAGACGCATAAAAGTATCATGCTTATTCTTATAGTTATTACGCATACGGTTCAGATGCCGTTCAAAATGCCCTTCTTCCATAAAATGGCACAATACTTCCTGACTGTTCCGCGGCACCGTACAGGCATAGAAACCACAGGAACTGTGGTACCGCTCCATCAGGGAATGGGGCAGTACCATAAAACTGATTCGAAGAGAAGGTGCAATACTTTTTGAAAAAGTTCCTATATAAATCACATGCTCTCCGGTATCATTTCCCCACAAAGCCGGAATCGGCTTTCCTTTATAACGGAACTCACTATCGTGGTCATCTTCTATGATATAACGTTCTTCTCCTTCAGACGCCCACTGTAAAAGTTCCAGCCTTCTTCGCAGCGGCATGACATTTCCCAACGGGAACTGATGGGATGGCATGACATAAACCATATCCGGATTTTCTTTCCGGATAGCCTCCATACAAATTCCATCTTCATCAATTTCTTCTGCCAGCACCCGATATCCCATATTACAGAAAGTATAATATGCCTGCAAATAAGTATAATTCTCCATTGCCACTTTCTTATCCCGCCCCATAATCTGAGCTAACAATAACAGAAGATACTCATTACCGGCACCAAGAAGAATCTGTTTTTCATCGCAGACTACCCCTCTCGCCTGATAGAGATAGCGGCTGATTGCCGTTCTAAGATTCAGTTCTCCCTTTGGATTTCCCGAAAGCAATAAATCCGGGTTATCCTCCGGCACTACACTCTTATGCATCCGATACCATATTCCATAGGGAAAATGCTTCCGGTCAATCTCATATGGAGAAAAACTGATTTCATACTGCTTTTTCTGCCGCTCCATGAGTCTTCCCTCTTCTGGCTTTTCCTGTCCACGGCTCAGCTGATACAGCATGCTGATATCGCATACAAAATAGCCTGCACAGGGTTTTGGTTCAATATAACCCTCTGCTGTAAGCTGTTCATATGCCAGTTCCACGGTACTCCTGCTGATTTGCAGATTTTTGGCCATAAAACGAGTAGACGGTAATTTTTCCCCCGGGGAAATCTTACCGTCTGCTATATCCTTACGAATATATTCGTAAATCTGCTCATAAAGTGCGTGTGGAGAATCCGGCTGTAAATCAATCCACAATTCCTTCATCCCGTTATCCACCTATCGGTTTTTCTTAAGCTCTTTTAAAATAATTTCTTTTAATTCCAAGGATTTATCCTTAATCTTACGATTTGCACTTGCGGAACTCAAAACACGGCTTAAGCATTTTGATGTTATATCATACTGCTTATAATGGAATGCCATATTTGCAAGAAGATAATCCATAGTACTCTGATCCATTCCACAAATCGGGAACATCTCTGTACTTACTGCCTTCATCATGCCATCATAGGCCTCTTTATAGAAAGATTCCTCTTCCTGTCTGCAGGCTGCTGCCTCTTCTTTTTTACCGGCAGTCTCTAATTCCTCTGCTTTGGTGCGAAGCAACCATGCAAGAATCAGACAGTTATATGCTTTTTCACTGGTTCTCGCTTTCTTTACCATCGAATTAAACAGGGATAACTTATGCATTTCAATTGCCTTATCATAATCCCATGTTGCATCGTCAGATGGTGCCTGCGGATGAAAATTCCGGCTAATCTGTTCCTTAATCAATTTAATCTGACCCATGGTAATATGTTCAAAATAACGATTCAGTGAAGTATATCCGCAATTCGGGCAGGATGCCACATCATATTTCAAAGAATCCACATACTGCTGTCTCGGTCTCAAATCTGCATCCGGCTCCAATCGCTTCACCTTACCGGCTTTTACCATTTTCGTCTTAAATTCTTTATCACATACCGGGCAGCGCACGGTCTTATCTAAAAGGAAATCCTCTTCCTTTGGCTGTACTACAGCTGTTTCTACTTTTTCTTTTGTTTTCTTTTCTGCTACTTTCTCATCGGCATAAAGGTCTGCACTGTCAGTTGCCTTTATTCCGAATTTTTCCAATCCAGAAAATAAATTCATATCTATTCCTCCGCTCTACTGCTGAGCTGGCAGTTTATAAGAACTCTTTAGTGAAACGATGCGGTTAAATACCAGTGCATCTTCTTTTGAATCTTTCGCGTCTACACAGAAATATCCCTGTCGTACAAACTGGAAGCTGTCATATCCTTTTGCATCTGCAAGACCTGGCTCTACATAGCACTCTTTTAATACGGTAAGAGAATTCGGATTTAAGTTCAGGCTTCCGTCTTCGTTATATACGCCCAACTCTTCGTCCACAATATTCTCGTATAATCTTACTTCTGCTTTCACTGCGGTTGGTGCTGCTACCCAGTGAATGGTTCCTTTTACCTTTCTTCCATCCGGGCTGTTTCCGCCTCTGGATTCCGGGTCATAGGTACAGTGAATCTCTGTCACTTTTCCGTTCTCGTCTTTTACAAAGCTGTTGCATTTCACAAAATATGCATGCATCAGACGCACTTCGTTACCCGGGAACATACGGAAATATTTTCTCGGCGGTTCTTCCATGAAATCTTCTCTGTCAATGTAAAGTTCTCTTGCAAATGGAACTTTACGGCTGCCGAGAGCTTCATTTTCCATATTATTGACCACATCAAAGTATTCTATCTGGTCTTCCGGATAATTGTCAATGATAACCCTAATTGGATCTAATACTGCCATCACGCGGGAACGTTTTAATTTCAAATCCTCACGGATACAATATTCTAACATAGCATAATCTACCGAACTGTTTGCCTTGGAAACGCCGCACAGCTCTACGAACATTTTAATAGACTCCGGTGTAAAGCCTCTTCTTCTCAAAGCGGCAATGGATACCAGACGCGGGTCATCCCATCCATCTACAATATGTTCCTCTACCAGCTTCTTAATGTAACGCTTACCGGTTACCACATTGGTAAGATATAATTTTGCAAACTCAATCTGCTTTGGTGGATTCTCATACTCTAACTCACGGACAACCCAGTCATATAAAGGTCTATGGTCTTCGAATTCCAGCGTACAGATAGAATGTGTGATTCCTTCAATGGCATCCTCGATTGGATGTGCAAAATCATACATCGGATAAATGCACCATTTATCCCCTGTATTCTGATGAGTCATATGTGCCACACGGTAAATAACCGGGTCACGCATATTCATATTTGGAGAAGCCATATCAATTCTGGCACGCAATACCTTTTCACCGTCTGCATACCTGCCATCTTTCATTGCTTCAAACAGTTCTAAGTTCTCTTCTACACTTCTACCGGCTGACGGATCTTCTTTTCCCGGCTCCTTTAAGGTTCCGCGGTACTCGCGCATCTCTTCTGCGCTTAAGTCAGAAACATATGCTTTCCCTTTCTTAATCAGTTTTACAGCTGCTTCATACATCTGATCAAAATAATTGGATGCAAAAAACAATCTGTCGCCCCAATCCGCACCCAGCCATTTAATATCCTCTTTGATTGACTCTACGAATTCGCTTCGCTCTTTGGTCGGATTGGTATCGTCAAAACGCATATTAAATAAGCCGTTATATTCCTGTGCAAGTCCATAATTTAAAAGAATAGATTTGGCATGTCCGATATGCAAATAGCCATTTGGCTCCGGTGGAAATCTGGTATGCACCGTTTTGCAATGTCCTTCTGCTAAATCTTTGTCGATAATCTGCTCAATAAAATTCTTGGAGACAGCTTCGTTTTCCATTTTGTCTTCCTCCTGGGTTCGTTTCTTCGCTAATATATCTATTATAAAGTCAAACGTCCGCTAAATCAATAACGATTTTTGGAGTTCCGTCAAAATGTTGTCTAGCTGTGCTTAATATGCTGATGGGTAAACAGATGATCCTGACAATATTCGTAATTGCCATCGCACTTGGAGCAGAAACGGAATTCCAGGTTTGGATCATCCAGCTCGGTTCTTCCGCAGACTGCACATTTATGCTTTGTCACCATGCCGCCTCTCCTCGGCTCCCGCATCTGAGCCTTAAATACCTGCTTCCGGTGAATTTCCTTCGGGGATACCCTTCTGTAATTTCTGGTAGACAGGAAGAAAATCAGGAAATTTAAAATAGACATAATGATAGCAATTCTTCCGCCCCAGCTGGTTAAAATCAGATTAATCGCAATCAGTACTGCATATACCACTGCCATCCACTTCATTTTTACCGGAATAATAAAGAACAGTAAAATCTGCATTTCCGGATACATGACCGCAAAGGCAAGGAATATGGTCAGATTGATATAATTCGTAGTGAAAGTAAGGCTTGAAATCAATGAAATTGTTTCTAAGCTTCCTGTTCCGGCTGCTGCATATATTCCATATAAAATAAACGCTCCGATTACGGTAAATAACATTCCGCCGAAAATATAAACATTAAAACGGAATGTGCCCCAGCTCCGTTCCAGTGCAGAACCAAGCTGATAATAAAGAAGCGCCATAATCAGCAGTGAGAATACTCTGGTGTCTGTCGGCATCAGAATCCAGGTAATCAGTCTCCACACCTGTCCATGCAGAATGTGATAAGGGCTTAAGGTCAGCATCAACATAAAGTTCGGATTTACCGTATAAATCACAAATCCGATGCAATATGCTGCAATCAGATAAATCATCAGATTCGGGATGGCGTATTTTCCAATTTTGCGCTCCATTTTATTCAAAAAATTCATATTACACCTCATATTTCATAAATTAGTTTATTGCAATCTGTCTACTATTATAGAAGTATCCCCAAAGATTTGTCAACGACACTAGGACTTCTTCATAAAAATTTCAGATTCACCACTATTTCTAAACAATCCATAAATTCTTTTATTAGGAATTGTTTTTTGAAAAATACTGTCGTATAATGGATTTTGTTTTGGAATTTATGAAACACATTATTAATATGAAGTAACAGACTAATACAGGGTGATTATTATGGAAAACAAAAATCTTAACAAACTGGGAATAGACATCGGTTCCACAACCGTTAAAATTGCTGTTCTTGGAAAAAATAACGAGCTGCTGTTTGCAGACTATGAAAGACATTTTGCCAATATCCGTGAAACCTTAACGGATTTATTAAAAAAGGCATTTGATAAGCTTGGGAATTTAAAGCTGGCACCGATGATTACCGGTTCCGGCGGACTTACCCTTGCCAAACATCTTGGCATTCCGTTTGTGCAGGAGGTTATTTCCGTATCTACTGCCTTACAGGACTATGCGCCACAGACTGACGTTGCCATTGAGCTTGGTGGTGAGGATGCCAAAATTATTTATTTTGAAGGTGGTAATGTGGAGCAGCGTATGAATGGTATCTGTGCCGGTGGTACCGGTTCCTTTATTGACCAGATGGCATCTTTGATCCAGACAGATGCATCCGGTCTGAATGAGTATGCCAAAAATTATGATGCCATCTATCCGATTGCTGCACGATGCGGTGTATTTGCAAAAACCGATATCCAGCCATTGATTAATGAAGGTGCTACCAGAGAGGACTTATCTGCTTCTATTTTCCAGGCAGTCGTAAACCAGACCATCAGTGGTCTTGCCTGTGGAAAACCAATCCGTGGTCACGTTGCTTTCTTAGGTGGACCACTACACTTCCTTTCTGAATTAAAGGAAGCTTTCATCCGTACCTTAAAACTGGATGATGAACACATTATTGCACCGGAAAATTCCCATCTGTTTGCAGCCATTGGTTCTGCATTAAATTATAAAGAAGATGTCACTTACGATTTATCCGATATTTTAGACAAATTGTCTTCTGATATTAAAATGGAATTTGAAGTAGCCCGTATGGAGCCTCTTTTTGCAACCCAGGCTGACTATGACGCCTTTACTGCCCGTCATAACGGACACAATGTAAAGACAGCGGACCTTTCTACTTACAAAGGAAACTGCTATCTTGGAATTGATGCCGGTTCCACCACAACCAAAATTGCACTGGCAGGAGAAGACGGTTCTCTTCTCTATTCTTTCTATAGCAGCAACAACGGAAGTCCTTTGGCTACTGCAATCAAATCCATCAAGGAAATCTATTCCTTATTACCGGCGGATGCACATATTGTACACTCCTGCTCCACCGGTTATGGAGAGGCTTTATTAAAAGCTGCCCTTATGTTGGATGACGGTGAGGTAGAAACCGTTGCCCACTACTATGCAGCGGCATTCTTTGACCCGGATGTAGACTGTATCTTAGACATCGGTGGTCAGGATATGAAATGCATCAAGATTAAGAACCAGACCGTTGACAGTGTTCAGTTAAATGAAGCCTGCTCTTCCGGATGCGGTTCCTTTATCGAGACTTTTGCAAAATCATTAAATTACAGTGTGCAGGATTTTGCCAAAGAAGCTTTATTTGCTGAAAACCCGATTGACCTTGGAACCCGTTGTACCGTATTTATGAATTCCAAGGTAAAACAGGCTCAGAAGGAAGGTGCAAGTGTTGCTGATATTTCCGCCGGTCTTGCTTATTCCGTTATCAAGAATGCTCTTTTCAAGGTTATCAAGCTTTCCGATGCAAAGGATTTAGGTGAGCATATCGTAGTTCAGGGTGGAACCTTCTACAATGATGCGGTACTCCGGAGCTTTGAAAAAATTTCCGGCTGTGAAGCAGTAAGACCTGATATTGCAGGAATCATGGGTGCTTTTGGTGCTGCTTTAATTGCAAGGGAGCGTCATGAGGAAGGTTACCAGACTTCCATGCTTTCCATTGATGAAATCAATGCACTGACCTTTGATACCAAGCTGACCCGCTGTCAGGGATGTACCAACCACTGTCTTTTAACCATCAACCGTTTCTCCGGCAACCGTTCCTACATTACCGGTAATCGTTGTGAACGTGGACTTGGCAAAGAAAAGAATAAAGAAAATATTCCAAACCTTTTTGAATATAAGAATGAACGGCTTTTTGCTTATCCTCCACTGAAGAAAGAAGAAGCCACCCGCGGAACCGTAGGACTTCCGAGAGTATTAAATATGTATGAGAATTACCCATTCTGGGCAACCTTCTTTGCAGCTTTAAAATTTGAAGTAGTACTCTCTCCACAGTCAACCAGAAAGATTTACGAGCTGGGTATTGATTCCATTCCAAGCGAGTCCGAATGTTATCCGGCCAAACTTGCCCACGGTCATGTATCCTGGCTGATTCAGCATCAGGTAGATTTCATTTTCTACCCATGTATTCCTTATGAAAGAAATGAATTCCCGGATTCTAACAATCACTACAACTGCCCGATTGTTACATCCTATGCCGAAAATATCAAGAATAATGTAGATGAAATTACTTCAGGTCAGGTTCGTTTCTTAAATCCGTTTATGGCATTTACCAACCTTGACGTTCTGACCGAGCAGTTAGTACATACCTTTACCGAAGAGTTCTCCATTCCGGCAGAAGAAATCAAAGCTGCCGCGAGAACTGCATGGCAGGAGCTTTCCAATGCCAGAGAGGATATCAAACGCAAGGGCGAAGAAACTTTAGCATATTTAAAAGAGACTGGGAAACGTGGTATTGTACTTGCCGGCCGTCCATATCATGTGGATCCGGAAATCAACCATGGTATTCCGGAACTGATTAATTCCTATGGTCTAGCTGTACTTACAGAGGATTCCGTAGCACATCTCCATGAAGTAGAGCGTCCGCTTATCGTTATGGATCAGTGGATGTATCACTCCAGACTGTATGCTGCAGCAAACTTTGTAAAGACACAGGATAATCTTGATTTAATCCAGTTGAATTCCTTCGGTTGTGGATTAGATGCCGTTACAACAGACTGCGTCAATGACATTCTAAGCAAATCCGGCAAGATTTATACCTGCCTGAAAATCGATGAGGTAAATAACTTAGGGGCTGCAAGAATCCGTATCCGTTCTCTTCTTGCTGCTATCCGTGTCAAAGAAAAACGTCAGGAAAAACGTACCATCGTTCCTGCTAACTTTAACCGTGTGGTATTTACCGAAGAAATGCGTGACAGTTACACAATTCTCTGTCCGCAGATGTCACCGATTCATTTTGAACTCTTAGAGCCTGCTTTCCAGGCTGCCGGATATCATCTGGTTGTACTTGATAATGATAACCGCGACTCTGTGGATGTGGGATTAAAATATGTAAATAACGACGCCTGCTACCCTTCCCTTATGGTTGTCGGTCAGATTATGAGTGCTGTTATGTCCGGAAAATATGACATGACAAAGACTGCAATTTTAATCTCACAGACCGGTGGTGGATGTCGTGCCAGCAACTATATCGGATTTATCCGCCGTGCCTTGGAAAAAGCCGGTTATAAAGACGTTCCGGTTATTTCCATCAACTTAAGCGGCTTAGAGAAAAACCCTGGCTTTAAGTTCACACCACAGCTTATCCAGCATGGTCTTTATGCCTTAGAGTTTGGCGATATTTTCATGCGCTGTCTCTACCGCACCAGACCTTATGAGGAAGTACCTGGTTCTGCCAATGCACTTCATGAGAAATGGAAAGAACGCGTCATTGCATTTATTTCCAGGAAGGGCTTTGTCTCCCACCGGAAATACAAAAAGATGTGCCGTGAAATCATCCGTGACTTTGACCGCCTTCCGATGAAGGACATTAAGAAACCTAAAGTTGGTGTCGTTGGTGAGATTCTGGTTAAATTCCTTCCAGCCGCAAATAATTATCTGGTAGACTTACTAGAGGCAGAAGGTGCTGAGGCTGTTGTTCCTGACCTTACCGACTTCCTGCTCTACTGCTTCTATAACCAGAACTTTAAAGCAGAACACCTTGGCATGAGCAGGAAATCCGCAAGAGTCTCAAACCTCGGTATCAAATTCTTCGAATGGCTCCGTTCCGCTGCCCGTGACGAATTTGAAAAGAGTGAACACTTTGATCCGCCTGCCCACATTGAAACACTAGCAAAATATGCTTCTGAGATTGTATCTCAGGGTAACCAGACCGGTGAAGGCTGGTTCTTAACCGGCGAAATGTTAGAGCTGATTCATACCGGAACCAATAATATCGTATGTACACAGCCATTTGCCTGTCTGCCAAACCATGTGGTTGGTAAAGGTGTTATCAAGAAGCTGCGTCACCAGTACCCTCTTTCTAACATCGTGGCTATCGACTATGACCCGGGTGCCAGTGAGGTTAACCAGTTGAACCGTATCAAACTGATGCTCTCTACTGCCAACAAGAACCTTGCAAAGGATTGATTCTTTTATGCAAACAATGACGATTATTGTACCCTGCTATAACGAAGAAGAAGCACTTCCGTATTTTTACGAAGAGATCTCAAAAATCAGACAACAGCTTACAGAGATTTCTCTTAAGCTGCTGTTTATCAATGATGGCTCAACGGACAATACCCTTGCCATCCTAAAGAAGCTTGCTTCTTCCGATAACAGTGTATATTATATTTCCTTTTCCCGTAATTTTGGAAAAGAAGCGGCTATTTATGCCGGTCTGAGAAATTCAACCAGTGATTATACTGCCATTATGGATGCAGATTTACAGGATCCGCCTTCCCTGCTTCCTTCGATGCTTCATGCCATCCGGGAAGAAGGCTATGATTCGGTTGCCACACGACGGGTAAACCGCAAAGGAGAACCGCCTGTCCGCTCTTTCTTTGCCCGGATGTTCTATAAGCTTATCCGCAAAATGTCCGATACAGATATCGTAGATGGTGCCAGAGATTTCCGGTTGATGAACCGTCCTTTTGTGGATGCGTTGTTAGAATTAAATGAATACAACCGCTTTTCCAAGGGGTTATTTGGCTGGGTCGGTTTCCGTACCAAATGGATTGAATTTGAAAATACAGAGCGGATTGCCGGAGAAACCAAATGGTCTTTCTTCCAGCTGGTCCGCTACTCCTTAGACGGAATGATATCCTTCTCTACAGCTCCGTTGAAGCTTGCATCCTTTACCGGAATGTTTATGTGTATCATTTCCTTCCTTGCCATTATCTTTATTATTGTAAGGCAGCTTTTATTCGGTGGCTCCGCTTTCGGCTGGCCGTCCATGGCATGTATCGTTATCTTTATCGGAGGTATCCAGCTTCTGTGCATCGGAATCTTAGGTTCCTACCTTTCCCGCACTTATATGGAGGTCAAAAAACGGCCTATTTATATCTGCAAGGAAAGCAATTTAAGCCCAGATAAAGCTGTTAAATCTGAATGAAAAAATGATTAAAAAGAAAGTTTATAAACTTTTAAGAAATCCGCAACGTCCAATAAATACTGGTGTTGCGGATTTTTGTTAGCACTCTTTTTTAAAGAGTGCTAATTTTCTATTGACTTTTAAATTTGCAAAGTATAATATTTCTATTAGGATTTGTAGTCTGACACTACAAAATAAAACAAGAAATTATATAGAGAAAGAAAAGGAGTGTTTTAAATGAGTAATAAACATGGAAATTTATCAATTAGCAGCGATAACATTTTTCCGATTATAAAGAAATGGATGTATTCCGATCATGATATTTTCTATCGTGAACTGATTTCCAATGGCTGTGATGCCATTACCAAATTAAAGAAGCTGGAAATGATGGGAGAATATACCCTTCCAGCCGATTATAAGCCTGAAATCCACGTTATTGTCAACCCGGACGATAAAACCCTTACCTTCATTGATAACGGTCTTGGAATGACCGCTGATGAAGTAGAAGAATATATCAACCAGATTGCATTCTCCGGTGCTACCGATTTTCTGGAGAAATACAAAGATAAAGCCAATGAAGACCAGATTATCGGTCATTTCGGACTGGGCTTCTATTCCGCTTTCATGGTTGCAGATGAGGTTCACATTGATACCCTTTCTTATAAAGATGGTGCTACTGCTGTTCACTGGGAATGCGATGGCGGTACAGAATTTGATATGAAAGACAGTGACCGTACCGAAGTCGGCACCAAAATTACTCTTTTCTTAAATGAAGATGCTTTGGAATTTGCCAACGAATATCGTGCAAGAGAAGTCATTGAGAAGTACTGCTCTTTCATGCCGGTACCAATCTATCTGACCAAAGCAAATGCTGAGCCACAGTATGAGACCATCAAACCGGAAGATAAATTAGATACCGATACTGTCATTGAAACAATCGTTGAAGAAGCAAAAACTGAAGAAAAAGAAAATGAAAATGGCGAAAAAGAAGTCGTAGAAGTATCTCCAAGGACCGAAAAGCTTAAGATTTTAAAACGGCCGGTTCCATTAAATGATACAAACCCACTTTGGACTAAGACTCCGAGCGAATGTACCGATGAAGAATACAAAGCTTTCTACCGTAAAGTATTTATGGATTATAAAGAGCCTTTATTCTGGATTCACCTGAATATGGACTATCCATTTAACTTAAAAGGTATTCTGTACTTCCCGAAGATTAATACGGAATACGATTCCATCGAAGGAACTATTAAATTATATAATAACCAGGTATTTATCGCAGATAACATTAAGGAAGTGATTCCGGAATTCTTAATGCTCTTAAAGGGCGTGATTGACTGTCCTGACCTTCCGCTTAATGTTTCCCGTAGTGCCCTGCAGAACGATGGCTTTGTAAAGAAGATTTCCGATTACATCAGTAAAAAAGTTGCAGATAAATTAATCGGTATGTGCAAGACCGAAAAGGAAAGCTACGAAAAATACTGGGATGACATCAGCCCATTTATCAAATTCGGCTGCTTAAAAGATACCAAGTTCTGTGACAAGATGAATGATTACATTCTCTTTAAGAACTTAGACGATAAGTACCTTACTCTTCCGGAGCTTCTGAAAGAAGACGAAAAAGCAGAAGAAAATACGGAAGGAAATACCGAAGATACAAAGGCTGAAGATACCGCTTCAGACAATGCGTCTGATGCTGATAAGACCGCTGATACTGCTTCTGACTCAGACGAAAAGGATGAAAGAAAACCGATTTACTATGTTACCGATCCGGTTCAGCAGGGACAGTATATCAAGATGTTCAAGGAACAGGGCATGGATGCAGTTATCTTAAATCACAATATCGATACCTCCTTCATCAGCCAGTTAGAGCAGCGTAATGAGAAATTCAAATTCATGCGAATCGATGCAGACCTTACCGATTCCCTGAAAGAAGAAAATGCTGAAGAGACTAAAGAGACTGAAGAAACACTGTCCAAAGTATTCAAAGATACTTTAAAGAATGATAAGCTTACGATTAAAGCTGCCAAACTGAAAAATCCCGACATTGCTTCTGTTATTACTCTCTCCGAGGAAGGCAGACGTATGCAGGATATGATGAAAATGTATGCCATGAATGGCATGGGCGGTATGGATACTTCCATGTTTGCGGCAGACCAGACACTGACCTTAAATACCAGTCATCCTCTGGTCCAGTACATCTTAAATCACAAAGATTCCGAGCATGTACCAATGTTCTGTCAGCAGCTTTACGATTTAGCTGTTTTAAGCAACCAGCCATTATCCGTAGATGCTATGACAAAATTCATCCAGCGTAGCAACGATATCATGATGCTGCTGGCAAAATAAAAGTTCAAGAAGAACTACCCAAAAGGGAATCTGATTTTCATCAGATTCCCTTTTATAGTTGCCAGCGGCAGATTCTGTAGATTTTTTCTACTATTGTTCTACTCTTCTAACTGATAATACTTATCCAGCACTTCAAAAAAACTGTTGGTGGTTATGGTTCCGTCTGTTTTAAGTTCCAGTTCATCCCAGACTTTTTCATTGAGGCTTGAAGATAAATCTGCCACAAAAGCGTCATATTCGTCATTAAATGCTTCTTTCTCACGTTTTTTAACAATCTTATCCTTATTTGCATCCGTCAGCTCCTGATTGAATTTATTGATGCACTTGATAAAATAATAACCATCCTCTGTCGCAATGTTTCCTGATATTTCATCATCATTTAAGTTAAATGCAATATCCTCTACTTCCTTTGGCATCTCATCTCTTCCAAAGGTAATATCAATCTGGACAGCCTCATTATAATCTGCTGCTACTGTCCGGAAATCCTCTCCATTTGCCAGTCTGGATGCCACCTCTCCTGCACGGTTCTGATCCTTTACATAAATCTGCTGTGCTTCCATGACCCTTGCCTCATCATCACTGACTTCCTCATTGACACCGGTTGTTAAAGATGTATACACCTTGCTTGCCAGTGCATAATTCTCATAGAGTTTCTCTATGGTTGCCTCACTGACATCCATATAACTTTTTTCCTCTTCATTCAATGACTCATAATATTCTTTTGCAGCCAGCTTCAGATTGGTCTTTTCCTCTTTACTTAAAGTAATTTCCTTCTGCTCTGCCAACTGGTCCATGCAGATTACCCGGGTCATTTCCGATAATGTAACGTCCTTCACATACTGCTCTAAATCATCGGTCTGATACTGCTGTTTCCACAAATCGATTCCATAGACATTTCCATATAGATTCTGGTAGTTACAAAGATATACCTTGGCTTCTGCCAAAGATACCTTTTCATGCTCTATCTTAAAAACTTCATTAGCAGATAAGCCTGTTGTAAATACAATGTCAGTTTTCCCAAGACTGCATCCACCAAGCAATACGGAAATGCTTAAGACCACTGCGGCAATTTTACTCTTTCGTCCCATGAATTTTCTTCCTTTTCTTATTCGAAAACCAATTCTTTGGTATGTTTTTATGCTTCAAGACTCTTTAATATACTTCTTGCCACGCTGATTCCGTTTGCAGATGCCTGCTGTAATCCTCTGGTTACGCTTGCACCATCACCGATGGCACGCAGACCTTTAATGCTGGTTTCAAAATCTTTGCTGACAACAACTTTATTGGAATAGAATTTTACTTCTACACCATAAAGTAATGTTTCATCACTGGCAATACCAGGTGTAACCTTATCCAGTGCCTCTAACATTTCTTCGATATCTACCATAATACGATGTGGAAATACCAGTGATAAATCTCCCGGCACTGCATCCTTTAAGGTTGGAATCAGATTGTTTCTCGCCAGGCGTTCCTCTGTAGTTCTTCTGCCCCGCTTAAAGTCACCAAATGTCTGTACTAAAATTTTGCCATCACAAAGCATGTTGGAAAGCTGTGCAATCTGCTTACCATACTCAATCGGAGTCTTAAATGGCTTGGTAAAGTTCTTGGATACCAGCAATGCAAAGTTGGTATTATTTGTTTTCATATCTTTCGACTTGTAAGCATGTCCATTTACAACCGCAAGTCCGTCATCATAATATTCGGTTGCTACTTCACCGGATGGGTTTGTGCAGAAAGTACGCACTTTATCGTCAAAGGTTGGTGTATGATAAACGAGTTTTGCTTCATAAAGGTTTGTATTTAAGAAATCCATAACCTCATCACGCACTTCCACACGGACACCGATATCAACCGTACCTACCTTGGTTTCAATCTCTTTTTCCTTACAGATATGTGAGAACCAGTCTGCGCCTTCACGTCCTACTGCAGAAATGATTTCTTTCGCATAATATGTATCTCCCTTTTCTGTTACAGCACCGGTTACGACATTGTTTTCTACCAGAATATCCGCTACCATGGTATTAAAGAGAATCTCCACACCAAGGTCTAACAAATGCTTCTGCAGACGTGCATAAATCTTATATCCTTCTTCTGTTCCAAGATGACGAATCGGACACTCGATTAATTTTAAGTTGGCATTGATTGCTTTTCTGCGAATCTCGCGGATTTCTTTTTCCTTATCTACACCATAAACATTGGTGTCTGCACCAAATTTCAGATAAATATCATCCGATTCTTTAATTAAGGATAATGCTTCTTCATATCCTAAGATTTCCGGCAGATTGCCACCTACATCCGGTGATAATGATAATTTACCATCCGAAAATGCTCCTGCTCCGGCAAATCCTGTTGTAATCGAACACGGCTGACATCCTACACAGACCTTTGTCTTACGCTTCGGGCACTGGCGTTTCTCAATGCTTCTTCCCTTTTCTATCATGAGAACCTTTAAATCCGGTCTCTTTTCCTTTAATTCATAGGCACAGAAAATTCCGGACGGACCTGCACCGATAATAATTACATCATAGTTATTATTCATATAAAATCCCCTTTCACTTATGCTTCCACAACCAGATATCTGCCATCCGGCAGTGAAAAAACTTCTTCTGCTTCTTCAATTTCATGATTGCTCATTCCGGATACATCCGCACCGCTTTCGTCTAAGAACTGTTTTACTTCTTTGATGCTGTCACAGATAACTGCCATACAGTCCTCTAAAAACGCTTCTGCCTCCTCTAAACTTTCTGCCACATTTTCATCAAATAACTGTGACTGATGTTTTAAAAAGTAATTCAGACATACCTCATCATATTCCATTTATTCTTTCCTCCTGTTTTATGAAAATTTATATACATCAATACCTAATTGTTTCAATTCCTGATAAATCCGGGCAATCGGCAGACCTACTACATTATTGTAATCACCTTCGATTTTTTCGATAAACGCAGCTGCTTTTCCCTGAATTCCATATGCACCTGCTTTATCCATTGGTTCCCCGGTATCTATATAGCGGTTCAGTTCCTCATCTGTAACCGGATACATGGTTACTTTCGTACATTCATAAAAACTGTATTGTACTTTCTTTCCATCCTCCCGCATCCAAAGTGACACTCCGGTATAGACTTCATGGGTGCTGCCGGAAAGTCCCTTTAACATTGTAAAAGCATCCTCCCGGTTCTTCGGTTTACCCAGCACTTTGCCATCCTTTACCACGACGGTATCTGCTCCGATTACCAGACTGTCCTGTTCTCCTACTTTGGCTTCTATCATCTTCTCATAAATCTCTCCCGCTTTCTGCTTTGCCAGATTCATGACAATCTCAGAAGGCGTATCTCCCACCTGCTTTTCTTCTCCCTGTGCCGGAAATACCAGAAAGGTAAGTCCAAGCTGCTCTAAGAGTTCTTTTCTTCGTGGGGAAGCTGATGCTAAAATTATTTTCACGTTTTTTCTCCTTGTGTTCCAGTATATTATAAGTGAGTGGATGAAAAAGTTTACCGGAAAAGGTTTCGTTTGGAGAACATTTGCTTTTTTCATTGAAATACCAGTAGTTCTTAGGCGTATGTTTTCCTTGATGATAAACTGTCTTTCCGTTGCTTGGACTGACACGTCGCACTGTCCGTTGTCTGCGGATACCGCATACGCCTGTAAGGGGCACTAAGAATTTCGGCTAATATATGAACTTCGTCTGGCAACCGGCACAAATTCACATCCGTGTTCATCTGTGCCTCGCTGGTACATCCCTGTACCAGCGTTGCCTGGTTGCAGACGAAATTCTAAGTGCCCCTAACAAGCCTATTCATGTATCCGCAGGCAGCGAACCGTGCAATGTGTCTGTCAAACATTGGAAAGACTGTATTTATAGAAAAAAGGAAAACATATGCCTTAGAACTTCGGTATTTCAATGGGCAAGCAAATGCCTTCAAACAAAAGCCTTTCCTATACAAACTTTTTCTCCTTCATCACTTATGACACCTTATACTTCAATTGCCTGATTCAGCCGGAAGGAATAAAGATACTTCTCCTTCACCGGAAGCGGAAATATCCGTTCTAACGCTTCTGCATATAAATCCAGCTGTTCTTTATACATATCCCGCAGCCTTGTGGCACTATCTACCCGGTCTGTCTTATAATCAAGCAGTACGATTCCATCTTCTTCCACCCAGAAAACATCTATGATTCCCTGGATTAAAACCATCTCTTCTTCCATCTCATGATTTCCCATGACAAACGGCTTCTCGCGGAACAAATCATCCCGCATTGCAGCTGCTTTCATACGGGGTGCAAGCTGCGATTTTAAGAATAATTCCACGGATGGTATACGGATTAATTTTTGCATATCCTCAGATACTTTACCCATTTGTACCAGTCCTGTCAACTGCTTTTTTATATTCTCTGCAAATTCATCGGAACGATCCGGCATTTTCGTAAAATCATAGCATTCCATCAGACGATGCATTGCTGTTCCACGCAGTGCTCCCTGATTTACTTCTGCTTTTCCTTCCATAAATGCCGGGACATATGGGGTAGATACTTCTTCTAAGAATTTCGGTGTAACATCCTCTTCTTCCTTTGCTGCAAGCTCCCTCATTGCCCGGTGTTTTAATTCCGATACAGAATATTTTGTCACCAGATGAATGGCATCCGGGTGCGGATACTGATAGGATAACTGTTCCTTTATCTTTTCATACAGAGTATCCGAAACTTCCTCCGCCTGCTGCACACGCTGGCTCAATGACACATGCTCTGTTATCTGATGCGCCGCCTCGTCCTCTAACATGCTCCATGGTGTCACATAGGAAACCTTGTCCCAGCTGCCACTGGCGGCTGCCGCCGGAAGAATCCACTCCAGGAAGGTCTTTGCTTCTGCCCGCTCCTTAAAATTAAGTGCTTTTCGGTTACTTCCGCAATAAATTTCTCTTATCTGCTGCAGCATTTCTTCATCCTTGATGCAGCCCGTTATAATCAATTTTTCTTTGGCTCTTGTAAATGCCACATATAAGACACGAAGCTCCTCACCGAGACTTTCTAATTCTGTCTGCCTTGCAATTACCTTCTTAAAAAATGCAGGTACTTTTATCCGCCGGTCTTCCTCTATAATATCAAGTCCAACACCAAGGTTCGGATGCAGAATCATCTTGCTGCGGCTATCCTGCTTATTAAAGGATTTGCCCATTCCACTGACAAAGCAGACCGGAAATTCCAGTCCCTTACTCTTGTGTATACTCATTATATTTACTGCATCTTCATTTTCACCCACAAGTTCTGCTTCCCCAAAGTCCACATCATACTTCTGCAGCTCATCAATGTATCTTATAAAATGATAAAGTCCGCGATAACTGGTTTTCTCATAGGCAATAGCTTTCTCTGACAGCATATGAAGATTTGCAAGTCTCTGTCTGCCCGCCGGCAATGCCGATGCATATCTGGCATATCCCGTTTCCTTCAATACCTTTTGCAGCAGTTCGTGCATTGGTATATCCATGGTCTGTCTACGAAGTTTTTTATATGTTTCGGAAAAACGTTTTAATTTTGCCCGCATGTCTTCATCCGCTGTTGATTCTTTTTCTGTCAGTTCTTCTTCCGCTTCCAAAAACATCTTTACACACTGATGATACGGCTTGTCCTCTGCCAGTAACCGGAGTCTTGCAAGCTGCTCATCGGAAAGACCTGCCATTGGGGATTTTAATACTGCTGCCAGTGGAATATCCTGTCTTGGATTATCTAATATCCTAAGATAATTTAATACCGTCCTGATTTCTAATGTGGAAAAATATCCGGTTCTTGAAACCGTATGTGCCGGAATTCCATTGGCATTTAAAACCTCTGCAAAAAGGTCCGCCCATTCACTTAAACTACGCAGTAAAATTACAATATCGCCATAGCGGACTTTCCGGAATTCTCCGGTTTCTTCGTCTACCACCTCTTCTTTGCCTACCATCTTCCGAATCCGGTCTGCAATTAATTTTGCTTCCAGTTCCTGTTTTGAAATCTGCTGTTTTGTTCCCTCTTCCAGTTCCTGTGTAGTTGTAAGAAGAATCTCACTGTCAAAAGCATCCTCTTTCTCGCCCGCCGGATAATCTGCACCACAATACAATGCCGCCTCATCGGTATAATCCACACCGCCAAGATTCCGTTTCATAATCTGATAGAAAATATCATTGGTAAAAGTAAGCACGCTGTCTCTGCTTCGGAAGTTCTTATGCAGATCAATCCGCTGGCAGGGTGCATCTGTTGTCTCATAAGTATCAAACTTTTCCATGAAAAGCTCCGGTCTCGCCAGACGAAAGCGGTAAATACTCTGTTTTACATCTCCTACCATAAAAAGATTATTCTGTCCGACCACTTCTCTTGAAATTGCCCGGAGAATCGTCTCCTGCACATAGTTGCTGTCCTGATACTCATCAATCATAATTTCTTCATAGGCATTTTGAAATTCCTTTGCAGTCTCCGTTGGTTTCCCGGTCTCTTCCTCTACCAATATCTCTAATGCAAAATGCTCAAGGTCTGAGAAATCCACCAGATTTTTATCCTGCTTTCTTTCTGCGAAAGCATCGATAAAACGCTCCGTCACTTCAGCTAACGCTTCTGCTGATGGCTGCACCAGAGTGAGCTGCTCCAAGATTTCCTGAAAAGTAAGGGCAAAGCAGTCACTTTTTAACTTTCCGATTCCATCCTTAAGCTTCTTACGTTCTGCCTTTACCTGCTCCTGCTTTTCCGGACTTCCGATATAATCCTTTGCTCTTCCTAATGTTGCAAATTTACATTTTCCTAATTCTTCATAAAAATCCTGATAAGTACTGCAGGAAAGCAGATCCTCCATCAGCTCTACATCCTGCTCACAGGCGTCCTCATACATGTAAGGACCGTCTGCGTCCTGACAAAGCTCAAGATAATGCTCTGCCTGCTCTAAATAGCCCTTTACCATCTGCTTCCCATATTCTACCGTCATTTCAATAAAAGGCGCCTGTTCTAATTCCTGCTCTGTTTTTATCTCATAGCAGCTTAACGCTTCCCGAAGCCACTGCTTCGGCCATGGATAACTCTGTGCATAGGAATAAAGTTTAAAAATCATATCCCGCACCGGTGCATCACTTCTACTGGTTCCATAACAGGAAATGAGATGCAAAAAACCCGGATGTTTTCCTTCATAATACTGTTCAAACAATCCGGTCATTACATCTTCCCGAAGAAGCTTTAACTCGCCTTCATCTCCAATCCTGAAATTCGGCTCCAGACCGATTTCATGAAAATGATTCCGAAGCACATAAAGGCAGAAACTGTCTATGGTAGTAATCTGCGCATTCTGCACCAGTGCAGCCTGCTGCTGTAATCTCACATCGGAAGGATTCTCCTGCAATGCCTTTTCCAAGGCTTTTGCTACACGCTCTTTCATCTGGGCTGCCGCCGCATTGGTGAAGGTTACCACCAGAAGATGGTCAATATCTACCGGATGCTTCTTATCCAATACCAGCTCTTTGATTCGCTCTACCAGTACAGCTGTCTTTCCGGAACCTGCTGCCGCAGACACTAAGATATTACGGTTTCTTAAATCAATGACCTGCTGCTGTTCTTTTGTCCATGTCATTCCCATTTCTTAAAAAACCTCCTTCATGCGTTCATAGATTTCCTCGGAAGATAATTCTTCCAACCGCCTTACTTCATATCCCGGAATCTTTTTATCAAATCCACAGACCGCAGCATATGGACAATAATCACAGCTGCTCCGGTTCTTTAAAAGATACGGATTCACCTCTGTATTTCCCTTTAAAATAGCATTTCCAGCTTCTGCAATCCGATAGCTGGCATAATCCGCAATCAGCCTAAATTCTTCCTTGTCCACAGCCTTATCGCTCTTTCGCACCGTTCCGTCCTTATTTACAGAAATCGGAAGAACATTGGATTTACCGGAAAGTTCCACATCCATGGCACGGTAAATATCATCCTCTGTATTTACCACTCCATCCAGACGTAAATTTTCCAATATCTTTCTTCGAATCTCTTCTTCAGATTCACTACCGGTTCCTTCCACCATCGGATCATCAATATGATAGTAGAACATACCTGCCGGCACTATCTCTTTTGCCGGATTTTGCTTTGCAAATAATTCCATGGCTGCATTCATATAAACCACAAGCTGAAGCTTCAGGCCATGATACAGAGATAGCAGTTCAAAACCGGTATTACCGGATTTATAATCAATAATCTTTACATATAACTTATCTTTGTCTTCATAAGTATCAATACGGTCAATTCTTCCCTGGAGCCGCATATGCTCTTCTTCACTGAGTTTAAAATTCACTGCATTTAAATCATCCGCATAGGAAAATCCCACCTCAAACTGCGATGGTTCAAATTTTCCCTGACGAATCTGGCTGGTCAGTGCCCAGATGGTCCGTGCAAAAATCTTTTTCATCTTTGCTACCTGATAACGGTTTGCCGCTGTATCTGCCATGGCTGCATTTCCACTGGAAGCAATTGCTTCTTCCATTGCCCGCTCCATAAGCTGTTTTTGTGCTTCTTCTGTAATATCAAACCAGCTAAAGGATGATTCTTTCAGATACCGGCTATAATTTTCCAATGCCTGATGATAGATATTTCCCATATCCGCCATACGGAATTCAAAGAGTTCCCGTTCCCGTAAACGCAGTCCATAAGTCAGGAAATGGGCACAGGCACAGGCTGCATACTGTTCCAGCCGCGTAACACTGTTCTTTAACTCATTTCCATAAAGAGCCTTTGCCACAGCCCGGCTGATTGGCTCTGCATGATATTTAAGCTCTGCTGCATCAAGAATAGCTTTTACCTGCTCCTGATATGCCGGTTCCTCTTCATACCAGTGCAGCAAAGCCTGCCAGAGTACTTCCTTCTCATCATTCCACCCGGCATCTTCCTGATACAGTCCCTCTAACAGAAATGCCATGCTGCTCTCCGGTGTTACCAGTGTTTCATCAACCTGTTCTCCCGTTATCAGCTCTGCTTTTAACCCCGGGAACAGTCCCTCTATCATATGAATAAAATAGGACGGGCGCTTTGCACTTCCATCACTGCCTACCCTTGCATAGGTAAGATAAAGTTTTTTCGATGGCTTTGTCACTGCAAGATAAAGGTAAAAACGCTGGATAAAGACACGTTCCCTTGCTGTAGGAGCCAGTTCCATATGTTTTTTTGCAAGTTCTTCTCTTTCCAGCTGGGAAATGATGCCGCCACGATTATCGGATTTTGGCACAATACCATCATTGACTCCCACGATAAATAATACTTTTATATCATCAAGACGGGTTCTTTCAATATCACCAATCATCACGCAGTCATAGCCACCCGGAATCACGCCTACTTTGGCAGCTTCAAAGCCAGCCTCTAAGACCTTGGCATATTCGGATATGTCCATGACTTCATCACCCAGAAGCGTTGCCATCTTATCCAAAATATCCATTACAATGCGATAAATCTGTGCATATTCCTTTGCCTTGGCTAAGTCCTTCGCCTCTTTATACTGATTCTCCCGGTATTTTAACTGCTGCTCTATCTGTAAGGACACAATAAACTGATAGAGTGCTGTCGTGCATTCCCGTACGGTAGCACCTTTTTTATGAAATACAGCCGTCAATTCCGAAAATGGCTCCATTACACGGATCCGGAGTTCATTTAAAGCTTCTAAATCTTCTTCCGCAACCTCATGGGTGGTATAAATAAATCTTGCCTCCCATTTTTTCTTTCCACGGATGCCTGCTGCCAGTACATAATTTTCCAGCAGGTCAATCTCATCCTCACTGATTTGGGATAATCCACAGCGCAGATAACGGAACATTGCTTCCTCCGAAAAATTGTCCTCGATTACCTGCAAAAGAGACCGGACAAATTCCAAAAATGGATGCAGTAAAATATTTTTCGTTGTATCTAAGAAAAACGGAATGCCAAACTCCTCCATAATCTGCGGCACATAGCTTCCATACTCTTCTATGGCACCGGAAATAATGGCAAAATCCCGGTAGCGGTATGCTCCGGTATGCACCAGCCTTGCAATCTCTTCTGCTGCATACTGCAGTTCTCTTCTTGGATTTGGCAGGGATAAAATCTCTATGCCTTCTTTGATTTCTTTCTCATCCTTCTTTTCGTAGCTATGATGTCTGGTACGGAACAGATTCTGCTCTAAGAACCGTAGTACCGGTGCCTCCCGGAACCGGTCAGCTTTGGGATTCTTTAATACCACCGGCTCTGTTACTTCAAAATGCTTCTCTTCCGCCATTTTCATTAGGCTGGCTACAGTCTTCTTACTCATGGCAAACAGCTCCTGCATATCATGATAGGAATAAATATCCTCTGCCGGGTCAATGGTTACTGTCACATATATATCTGATACAATTCCCATCAGGCGGTATAGCACGTTATTCTGAATCGGTGTAAATCCGGTAAATCCATCGAAAACCAGCACGGCATCCTGTAAAAGCTTTGATTCCTCTGCCATATCACAGAAGGCTTCTAAAACTTCTTCAGCAGTAATATACATCCCGGAAATTGCACTTCGAAAGCCCCGGTACATGGTCAGGATATCCTGCAGTTTATAGGAAAATGCCGGTGGCATATTCTGTTCTTCAATAAATGTTTCCAAAGTATCCGGATCGATATTATACTGTGTCAGCTCTGATATCAGGGACTTCACTTCACTGATATATCCCATCTTTTTCATATTTCCCTGCATGACGCATAAATCATCCATCCGCTCTTCGGCAACCTTACGCAATACAAGGTTTTTCCCGGTCTCCTCTAAAACTGCCATATTCGTCTTTCCTAATTCATCGAAAATACGATATGCCAGTCGCTGGAAGCTGACCACATCTATATTCATAATACTGTTTTTTTCCTGTAACCGAACAAGTTCACGCTGCGTCTGCATCGTGAACTGTTCCGGTACTACTACATAATAATTTTTCTTTAAATTCTTCTGAGCTTCTTTGACTGTTTTGCGGAATACATAGCCTGACTTTCCGCTCCCAGCACTGCCCAGCACAAATTGCAGTGCCATATCAGATTCCTCCTACTGATTCTCCTACCAAAAGTTCTCCATTGATAATCACACGCTCCACCAGCGTTGTCTTAGGCTGCTCGATTCTCTGTACCAGACGTTTTACGGCCTCTTCCCCAATCTTTCTGGTGTTCTGCCGTATAGTCGTAATCTTTGGACTCATCATCTGGGATACTTTTGTTCCATCAAAACCTGCAATAGAAATATCATCCGGTACTTTTAGTCCCATTTCATCAATTACATTAATCCCACCAATTAATGCTGTATCATCCGGGTAGAGAATACAGGTCGGCGGGTCAGGCAGATTTAAAAGTTCCCTGGTTGCCTTTGCCACAAGCCTGGTATCTAAATATTCTCCTTCCTTTAAGTAGTCATCCGGAACATTCAGATTAAAGCTCTCCATTGTCTGGAAAAAGCTGGTCAGACGATCTCTGGTAACAGCCGAATGTTTTTCCCCATAAATGTATGCAATTTTCCGGTGTCCCTTGGAATAAATATAACGTACCAGTTCATTCATCCCTTTTACATTATTAGAAGAAACAACCGTGCAGTTGTGATATACATAATCTACAGTAACAATCGGAATATTACTCTGCAAAAGTTCCTGTACCTCCGGTTCATCAAACCTGGCACACACAATTCCAACTCCGTCAAAATTCCGGTATTTGCAGTGTTCAAGATATGACATCTTATGATTCACATGCTCATTATTAATAAAAGTGATATCATAGCCTAATTCTTCCGCCTTTTCTTTAAATCCATTTAAGATGCCAGAGAAATATTCATGGGTAAGCCCTCTTCCGGCCTCCTCTTTAAAAAGTACTCCTAAGTTATAAGAACGGTTCGTCTTTAACGCCCTTGCTGCCGCATTAGGAAAATACCCCATCTCCTGTGCTGCTTCCTTAATCCGTATCCTGGTCTTCTCTCCAATATCGCTATGTCCATTCAACGCTTTACTTACTGTTGCCGTTGAGACACCACAACGCTTCGCTACGTCCTTTAATGAAACCATTTCTTTCCTCCTGTTTTATCCCCGTATCCACTCTTCTGCAGATACTATAGCTCAATTCCGACTGCCTCTTTTGCCAGCCGGTCTGCTTCTTCATTTCCTTCTACTCCTGAATGCCCTTTTACTTTTACAAAATGAAGTGTAATTTTATCCTTTATGCCCTGAATATAGTCATAATAAGCAATGGTTCCTTTCTTATTCCGTTTCCATGCTCCTGTTGCCCACATTTCAATACCCATATAGTCATAATATATCGTAAGCTCTGCCAGTCCAAGCTCCACTGCCTTCTCAATGGCAGCCATGCTTCCTAATACTTCTCCTGCCACATTACGCATGGATGCCATTTCTTCTTCCGAGCCTGAGCCTTGCAGCACTTCTTTTTTCCCATCTGCCATCAGAAAGCCGCCATATCCGTATACCTTCGTTGCAATATTATAAGATCCATCCACAAAGGCATAATTTTCCGGCTCTTTTTCTACTGTCTGATGCTTCTGACCGATATATTCTTCTGCCGCTTCCCTTGTTGGAAAGCTTTTAAACTCTGCTCCCGGAAAACCATCGGTCTGCTGCTTACACATATCCCAACTCATATAAATACCCGGTTTCTTTCCTTTTCGGACTGCATAAAACTTTGCTGCCATTCTTCTTCCTCTTACTATTTTTTATTTCTGTGAATTTTCTTCTTTTCTTAACTTACATCATTAGTTCTATTTTACCATTTTTCCCTTCGAATGGCTAGGACAAGCTTATGATTCGTAACGATATTTTCCTCAAAAATGATTGTATACTGCAATTACTCTGCTTATTTTCTTTTGCATTTTTTCTTCCTCGCTTACTCTATGTTGTCAGAAAACAAATCCCGGTAATCCTCCGGCATAAAACGATGATAGATGATATGGCAGCCTTCGTCCTTAAAGCAATAATAATAGGAATCCTCTCCGCTTTCAAAATAAATGAAATAGTCAAAATCCTCTGTCTCAATTTTCTCAAAATGTATCTTCTCGCCGGTTCCTAAGAACAGCTTATGGATATCCTCTATGGTGCAAGGATGTGTCTGCAGCAGAGCCACCAGCTTTTTAATAAAAGAATTTCCACTTCTTTTTTCATGCACATATTCCGTGCCTTCTTCCGGCACTACAAAACAAAAGCGGTCCTTGTTTCTGCTGATTTCTACTCTGCCAAGTCGTATTCCTGCTGCTTCATAAAATTCTTTTTCCAATTCTTCCGTTGATTTTCCACCCACTTCTTCTCCTAAGAAATGTTTTAAGGAACTTAAAGGATAATATAACCGGATTTTTTCTTTCCGGTATCCAAGCTTTACCTGCTCCTCCTGTATGAAATCCATAATTCCTTTTTCTAATCTGCTATAATCCATTGTATGCTCCTTTAAACGTGGAAAAACAGAACCACCTTTCGACGATTCTGTTTCATGCTGATACAAAGTAAGCTTTGCCCACTTTGCTCAGTTTCTATTCTGCATTGATATACTCATAATCCCGGTCTAACTCAATTGCCACACTTCCATCATTGATTGTGCCATCATATGTATGTGCTTCATCTGTTCCAAGACCCTTTACAATTCCATTTTCATATTCTTCTGCGGTACGCTGTGTCTGTAATACGAACAGCAGTCCCTTATATTCTGCCGGTGCTGTTACTTTATAAGTCTCTTTTATTTCATAGTAAGTCACCATCGGATACTCACTGCCATCCTCTACCATCCAGTCACCAAATGTTGTCTCTGTATCTTCTGTGGCTGCCACCTGATATGTTGTGCCGGCACAAGCCACTTCTGCCATCATAGCCATGGAACTGTCTGTTGCAGCTACATGCTGCGGCAACACCATTCCGGTAGTTGCATCCACGAGGCTGATGTCTTCATATTCGATATAAGCTTCTGCATCCGTCTGTATGCCATTCCACGGAATCTTTGCAGATAAAGTAACCGTATAAACTGTATTTCCTTCTTCGTCTGCCTCAGTACGATTCCAGCTTATCTCATACTCCGCCTGATTTAAATGATTGGTAAAATCAGATGCCTGCACAAAGGTCTCACCATCCATGGTTCCTGCCATATTGTATACATTGACATTTTTTATCACAGCGGTATTCTCTTCGGTTTCCATTTTGTGCTGATACATACCGGATAAAACATACCAGGTATCTTCCTTAAGATTTCCCTGTGCCTCTGTCTCCGTCTCTGTGGCATGGAGCCCTTCCACTGCTTCTGTTTCTGTATTTCCTGCTGCTTCCTTGTCTGTATCTTTCTCCTTTGGTCCGCATCCATCCAGCATTCCTAATACGACAATGCAAATCAAAGCTGCCGCCCATATTTTCTTCTTCATTTCCTGCTCCTTCACTCTATCCATAACACAATATATTCATTCTTATCCCCGCATGCGATTGGTTGCACACGGACTTTACGATTATACCGTAGATGAAGGGGAAGTGCAAGGAGTTAATAGAAAGATAATTGTGGTATATACTCTGTAGTTATATTTAGCAAAAAACAGCCACCAATCGTTAGATTTGAAACCTAACTTTTGGTGGTGGCACACAATAACCTCTCCTGTATTACTTTTATATTATTCTTTATAAATTATTCCAATATATTCCCATAATAATTTTGGGCTAACTTAAAAATCGTATTGAGATGATTCTTTCCCTTCAT
>NZ_QTZI01000011.1:0-36119 GCF_003462605.1 Roseburia sp. OM04-10BH | reverse complement strand
TTCTTTCCCTTCATAACTACCATTTGGGATTGTTTTCTTAAATGCAACTCCAATCGGCAAAATCCCCCTTATTATTCCCTGCCGAATAAACTGCTGGTCTTTTCCCATTAGTTTAGCAACTTCTATAATAGGAACATTCTTACCTGAAAACTCTGGAAGAATATAATAGATTTTATTATTAAACTTATTAGTTTGCTCCTGTGTTTCCTGTTCCATATGTGCTCACCTCATCTATATATTCTACTTCTTCAAATAGTATTTCCAATTGAATTTCTCCCTTTTTACAAAAGTGTGTCTGATGCATACTAACTCATTTTTATTCGCTTTCCCACACTTTTATTCATTTTCTATTCATTTCTTACTAATGGGTATTCTTTTTTACTCTAAGTTGTCGTGCAATTTATTAAATTTGAATTTTGAAAAAGCCAGCACCTTGAATGGACTGGCTCTTTCAATGTCTCCTGTAATTGACAAACTTGAATTTATCGCTTCTTATAGGTAATTACGATTCCAATAACAGAAGCAATGAAAGCAAATGGCGCTAATCTCACAAAGACAAATTCAAATCCATGTAATATTGTTCCTGCAACTGCAAATTCCGGGTTATTATAATCCCACCCTAGATAAGAACTTTTCATAATCGCAAGAGCAATAAAAACAAGCACTATAAACGCACATAGCGAGATAAATATCCAACGGATCGTTTTTACTTTGACCATGTTTCTCTTTGCCAACTGTAAATTAATTACCTCTAATTTTTCAGAGATTGCTTTTAGGTCATCTGTCATTGACTCCATTACAGTTTCTCCAAGCAATACACTTACAGAAGTATCCAATTCATCTGCTAATGTAATCAGCATATCCGAATCTGGAACTGATAAACCTGCTCGTGTCAACCCTAGACCAAAAAAAATTTAATTTTTTTGTACCCTCAAATATCACTTTCCATTATACCTGCTATTGCAGTATATTGAAAGCAATATTTATGCCTGCATAAGAAAGGAGTGCCACATTTTCTCGGCACTCCACACTCTTTAAACATCCATCTTACCTGAAAAATGGATCATCTGTATTCCATACAATCTCTATATTGTCCTCTCCATTGATAATCACTTTTTTGATTACCTTCTGGATTTTCTCTCTGTCAAAAGATTCCATATTGATGATACTTTCTAACTGTGTCTCAAACTTACTGGAAGAATTATCTTCTGGCGGTATTTCTGTTTTAAGCTGTTCAATTTCCTGATGCAATTCATCAATCTTCTCCATGGTAAAAAGAGTCTTCTCTTGGTAGTACACCAAATAAATCACTTATATCCTCTTCTGTCAATCCCATCTCTTCCAACTGTACTACTATGCTTTCCATCCCATCAAATAGAACTCCCAACTGTTGCTCAGTTATTGTGGACGAACCTGAAGCCATTGCGGTATAACTTTGAGAAAGTACCAGACTGACCGCAAGCACAATTGAACACATAAATTTTACAATCTTTGTTTTTGCCATACTTTTATCCTCCCATGTTTTGATTCAGTTTTTCTTGATTCCAATAAAAACTTAATTTTACTAGCAAGCCTTTTCTTTCCACATCTATAGTTGCATAAAGTTCATCACCTCCATAAACATAAAGCTCATCATCAACCGATTTCCATACAACATTTATATCACTTAAATTGTAAGCTCTAAATATAAATACATTTTCTTCCACAATTTGTTTTGATATTATTTCTATGTCTTCTGTATTTTTTACATAATACTCTAGTATAAAATCACCATTATGCTTATAGTCATCTTCCGCATAAATAACATTACCCTCAAAATAATTTTTTTTGCCCAAATACAATTCTAAGGAGTTCATTCCATAATCAAATGTATGATCCACCCCTGATGCCGAACCCATCATTGTACACAATATTCCAAAAAATACCACCCAAAATCCATAGATAAAATAAAATTTTTTCTTTTTGCATTTTTTATCTCTATATCTGCCAAAGCACATTACATGCGTTATCTGATGTGCGAAGAAGAACGTTAAAAATAATGATAGCGCTAAATAGTAAACTTTCAAATTGTTCTCACCTCTCATCATGCATAATATATTCATTTAGTTATTCATATATTTCTCTGTATAAAAACCATAATAATTATTATACAAAAAAATTTAATTCTAATGTTGAAAAATATTGTTTACTTTTTTTTGCTTCTATTTGTAAATGACAAAATAATTTTGTACACAATAATATAAACTAAAATCAATATATAGTATCGTGAATCACGAACTGTTCCAATAGCAATAAAAAATATAGTAGTCAATATAATTAGTATTGAAAAAACAGTAAAAATAATTTTTTTCATAAATATCTCCTATCGAAATTGTAACCCTTAATTGCATAAAAACGTTATACAACAATTAATGTGTTCATTCTACTTATTCTTTAAATTTAGTTGTACGCTTTACTTACCTAAAATATCAACGAATTTAACATCATTTTCATTTACATAGACACAGTATAACATAATTCCTGTGCCTATGCGATATCATTTAATGCTTATTCCGATATGAACTCATCTTCTCCACAGTTACCTCCGCATAAAAGTAAGTAAGAATCGTTGCCTTCGGAACTCCTGCAGCAAGTGCTTTCTTCACCTCTTCCTTCTGCTCCGGTGTATATGACCAGTGTAGCATTCTGTTTGTGATGGTATCCTCCCACTTAGGCTTTTCCCTCTCAGGATTCCTTACAGGCTTAGCTCCAGTACTTCCATTAGACGCATTGGCACTTTCTGCAGCATCAGACTTCTGCGATTCATCGACATACTCAAGCTCATTTGCTTGCTCCCTGTCAATCTTTGCCTTCTGCTCTGCTTCATCCTGCATTGAGAATCTTCTGCTTAATTCCGCATCACCAAGCATCATAAACTGCTCATAGGTAAGAGAATCTATATACACATTCTCGCCCTTATCCTTCAGTTTTTCATAATACTTAACTGCCTTATCTGACAGAATCTCAAATGGTGGACCGATAAGATTATCTGCTCCCATTATCTGATGAACATAAGGCTCTCCCTTGCCATCTGCTGTCTGGTTAAACATCGGATGATTGAATGGTATGAACTTATTGTCCATGATAGGAACAAAACCACGGATAAAGATAATACACTTTTTGTTATCCAGCTTTCTGACCTCATCGGGTGTAAACAGTTCTCTTCCTAATACATCATAGTTTCTTGAAGAGCTTCCCTGTCTGCCCTTTGTCTCCCCGCTTGACTTCTTATCAATCGTCCCTTTGCACAAAAGCTCCGAGACATACTTGTGTGTACTCTGCTCATTGCCTCCAAGATAAATGAAAGTATCGCAGTTGCCGGGAATTGTCTCCCAGGTATCTTTGAAAAGTGCCTTTAACTGGGCAAAGTTCTGAATGATGATGCGTGACTTATACAAATGCTGTCGCATTTAAGGTTATGCCGGATACGGCATTATGTTCGTAACAATGGGACTTTTTTACAGCCCCTCTGCACTATGTTAAATATTACAATTTCAATCCAAAGAAGTTATGATTATATCATTTTCAACATCTGTATGCAGTATCTTATTCCGAATAGTTCTGGCTGCTTCAAGCACCTTCGATATCAGTAGTACAAGTTCCGTAATCGCCATATTAAGTATCAATGCTAATCGTTGTGGTTTGTTTCCATACAGTTCAATCGACCTTTTTATCGGTTCTGTGATATGTTCCCTTTTTTTCTGTAAAATCTCATCCATAGGAACATCACTTATGATTGCTCTGTCAACCTCCCGATTCCAGTCCATCCGCAGTTTATTATCCTGCTCAATCTGTTCAGTTTTGGGATTATTTTTTCCAATCTTCTTGGTAGCAAGATATGGACCATTACGATCAAATACTGTAGCTCTTCATTGGTGAGTGCCATGGCATGAACCTCCTTGCATAAACAAAATTCATACCCTTAAATGCACCCTATGAATATAAAAAGGCTTCCCAGATTATCTGGAAAGCCTTATGGTATTGTATTTGAATTTGGAATACTTGATTTTCTAATTGCATACGCAATTCGTGAAATGTATAATTATACTGTTGATACATCAGACACACAAATGTAAATAGGGACTTGAATTTTATTTATACGGAACTAACAGACCTGTCATTTTTATTAGTTGCAATATCTTCCATTACTAAATTTTACTTTGCAGTATTTCTATTATACTAAATTTAATTTGTAGGATGAATACAACACATTTTTTATAATTTACTTTGATAATTCTCTAACTGATGAAAAATACCAACTACATTTACAACATCCGCTCTCACATCAAAAACGATAATATAATTCATCTGTGACACAACTGCCTCACGATATCCTCTTTTAGCAAGATATGCATCTCTGCACTCTGCGAACTGAAATGGATTAACCTCTAGCCTGTCACAGATAGTATCTATACTATCCAACAGATGCTTTGCTGCCTGTTCATTCCTTAAGCAATAAATTAAATGATACACAAGATTATCAAGCAGTTCATTCGCATGTTCAGTAACATTTATTTTATATGCCATACTTCGCCCTCATTTCTCTAAGCGCAGTTCTGGCATCCTTTACCTGTCCTTCCTCTATTTGCTTTTCAGATATTTCAATATCTCTGTACATAGCAATCTGTCTCATGGTTGACTCATAAGTCTCCATGCTCATAATTACCATATCTCCATATCCATTTTTCGTAATATAAATTGGTTCCTCTGCTTTATGACACATATCAGATATCTCTGATGTATTCTTCAAATCTTTAATTGGAATTATTTGTGGCATAATGTACACCTCCTATTCATGGTCTAATTATACCATAATTATGTCTTTTTTCAATTTAATTATCACGTAAAGTGAAATTTTTAATTTTTAATTTCTATGTCCCTATTTACATTTGTGTGTCTGATGTATCAACAGTATAATTATACATTTCACGAATTGCGTAAGCAATTAGAAAATCAAGTAGTCCAAATTCCATAAAATGAAATTTTAGGGCAAATTACAGACATTGGCTTGGCTGTAGTATTTTTTAACAACGTGTGTTAGACTACTGTTATACAAATCGGAATTTGGAGGTACACGATGATAATAAAAATTGTTACAATTTCACTGATGGCAGTGTTCTACATCTGCTATTTTGCAAAGCTGATTAGTCAGAAAAAGCAAGGCATAAAGACAGATCAATTAGGAAAAGGAAAAGAGGGATTTGTCAAATTTATAGAAGTGGCTCTTAAAATAATCACATATTTGCTTCCTGTAATACAGATTATCAGTATTGTGTTTTATTCGGGAACAGCACATATTGTGTTGCAATTTACAGGAGTTGTAATAACAATGTTCGGTGTACTTGCTTTTATTGTTTCTGTTACACAGATGAAGGAGAATTGGAGAGCAGGTGTGCAAAAAGAAGAAAGGACCATTTTGGTAACAGCGGGCATCTATTCTATTAGCAGAAATCCTGCATTTTTGGGTTTTGATTTAATGTATATAGGAATATTGTTTTCGTTCTTTAATTGGTTCCTTTGCTTTGCCACAGGTTTTGCAGTGGTATTTTTTCATTTGCAGATAGTCAATGTAGAGGAAGATTTTTTGATAGAAGCATTCGGAAATGAGTACCTGCAATACAAATTAAAAGTATGCCGATATTTAGGAAGAAAAAGATAACTTGAAGTTCTTGGGGCTAAAGCCAATATAAATAATACTAGACAGATTTGTCCAATAGCGTAAATACGGCATTTTCTCGCTTTGTGTCGTGTTATGTTTAGTAGAATAATATTACTCTGTCAATGAAAGGAGGAAACAGTATGGATCAGAAAAAGATTGGACGTTTTTTAAAAGAGCTTAGGAAAGAAAAGAATATTACACAGGAACAGCTTGCTGAAAAGATAAAAGTTTCAGGCCGAACGGTTTCTAGATGGGAAACAGGTTCTAATATGCCTGATATTAGTTTGTTGGCTGAATTGGCTGATTTTTATGATGTTAGTATACCTGAAATCATTGATGGAGAAAGAAAAAGCGAGAATATGAATGAAGAAATAAAAGAAACAGTATTGAAATTATCTGATTATACAGAGACAATTAATCAAAAAATTAAAGGAAAGTTATTTGTACTTACGGTTATTGCAATAATAGGAACGATTGCGTTTGTGATTATTGAATTTACAGGACTAGATACACCTGGAAGTGTCTATGAAAGAGTAGCAAGTGCAGGTCTTGGGTTAGATTGTGGTATGTTAATAGTCCTTGCAATGTATCTTTCTGGACTTTTAGGAAAGATTAAGGCAAGACGAGAAATGAAACGATAGTACAACTGTAAATAAAAAGTCTGATAGACCGTAAAATTCTAGTTTGACGGAGTAATAGATATGAAAATCCGAGAAGTGAATGAGAATAAAAAGCAATTTATAGCATTATTGTTATTAGCTGATGAGCAGGAAAATATGATTGATCACTATCTTGAAAAAGGTACTATGTATGTACTTGAAGATGGTAATGTAAAAGCTGAATGTGTCGTTACTGATGAAGATAATGGAATACTTGAAATTAAAAATATTGCAGTTGATCCTCAGAATCAAGGACAGGGCTATGGGAAAGCATTGATTGACTTCCTTGTAAGTAAATATTCAGATGAATATTCTATTTTGCAGGTTGGAACAGGTGACAGCCCGTTGACCGTACCGTTTTATGAAAAATGCGGATTTGTCCGATCTCACAATATTCCGAATTTCTTTACGGACAATTATGACCACCCAATTTATGAGTGTGGTGTACAGTTAATAGATATGGTATATTTGCAAAGATGTTTATAACTTCCAGTTTGTCAATTACAGGTGACATTGAAAGAGTCAGCCCATTCAAGATGCTGGCTCTTTCAAAAATTCCATTCTAATAAATTGCACGACAACTTAAAGTAAAAATGAATACCCATTAGTAAGAAGTGAATAGAAAAATGAATAAAAGAGTGGTGTTTCGTATAATTATGAGTTAGTATGCATCAGACACACTTTTGTAAAAAGGGAGATTTCTATTTACTCTTCCATTCTTGTTTTTCTTATAGACTCTAATACTTGACTCTCCAAAGTATCCTAATACCCACAACAAAGAATGTACCTTGGCACATTCTCGCACCTGCGGCGGTCGCTTGCGACATCTACCTTATACGCCGCAGTGCGCATCCTCGCGAAGCGTTTTTTACTTTACAGGAAAGCAATTTCCTGTAAAGCAAGAAAAAAGCAATCCTTTGACCTAACCAAAAGACCGCTTTTCTTGATTCTTACTAATTCATATTAATTCTCATTCATCTTTGCCAATTTTGCTGCCTGGTCTGCTGCAATCAGCGCATCTAAGATTTCCTGGATATCACCATTCATAATCTTGTCCAGTTTGTAAAGGGTAAGATTGATTCTGTGGTCGGTTACACGTCCCTGTGGGAAGTTGTAAGTACGAATCTTCTCAGAACGGTCACCGGTACCAATCTGGCTTCTTCTGGCTTCTGCTTCTGCATCATGAGCCTTCTGGCATTCCATGTCGTATAATTTGGCACGTAAAAGTGCAAATGCTTTCTCTTTATTCTGCAGCTGTGATTTTTCTGTCTGGCTGTAGATTACAATTCCGGTTGGATAATGAGTCAGACGAACTGCAGAGTCTGTAGTATTGACACACTGTCCACCGTTTCCGGATGCACGCATAACGTCGATTCGGATATCCTTTTCATCAATCTGGACATCTACTTCTTCTGCTTCCGGCATTACTGCTACTGTAATAGTAGAAGTATGGATACGTCCACCGGACTCTGTCTCAGGTACACGCTGTACACGATGTACACCAGATTCATATTTCATAACAGAGTAAGCGCCCTGTCCAGTAATCATGAAAGTAACACTCTTCATTCCACCGATTCCGATTTCTTCGCATTCCATCGTCTCAACTTTCCAGCGTCTGCTCTCTGCATAATGGACATACATACGATAAATCTCAGCTGCAAATAAAGCAGCTTCATCTCCGCCGGCACCGGCACGGATTTCCACAATGACATTCTTATCATCATTCGGATCCTTTGGAAGAAGAAGAATTTTCAGTTTCTGCTCTAATTCTTCTACTCTTGCCTTGGAATCATTTAATTCCTCTTTGGCAAGTTCTTTCATCTCTTCATCTGTTTCTTCGTCCAGCATAGCAAGAGAATCTTCAATATTCTGCTTACACTGTTTATATTCTTTATAAGCTTCCACGATAGGAGTTAAATCGCTCTGCTCCTTCATCAGCTTACGAAAACGCTCCGGATTATTTGCCACATCCGGTTCACTTAACTCACTCATCAACTCTTCATAACGAATCAATAAATCCTCTAAACGATCAAACATTTTAATTTCCTTTCCCTTTTACCACACGGTCATTTCGTGCAAGGTCTTTGATTACTTCAACTTCTGTAAATCCAGAGTTACGCATCAGCTCAGAGACTGCTTCTCCCTGGTCATAACCAATTTCCATGTAAACATATCCGCCAGGATTCAAATAATCCTTTACCTGTCCGGCAATCTTCCGATAAAAATCAAGACCATCCGCTCCGCCATCCAATGCGTTTTCCGGCTCAAAATCCCGTACCTCCGGCATCAGTGACAGAATCTCTCCTGTCGGTATATAAGGCGGATTCGCCATGATTACATCAAAAGTCTCGGTAATATTATCAAATAAATCACTGCGTATCCAGTCCGCATCCACTTCATGCATCTTTGCATTTTCTTTCGCTACCAGCAATGCAGTTTTCGAAATATCACTTCCAACACCGGTAAGTTCCGGTGCATTTTTCAACACACTAATCAATACACAACCAGACCCTGTACAAAGGTCTAATACTTTCATCCCCGGCTTTACAATCTTCAATACCTGCTCCACTAAAGTCTCGGTATCCTGCCGCGGTATCAGAACATTGGAATTTACTTTGAATCGAAGCCCCATAAATTCCTGTTCTCCAATAATATACTGTAACGGAATATGTTCGGCGCGTTTTTGTACTGCAATCTCATATTCCTTCTGAGCATCCTGTGTAATATCTTCTTCCCCGTGAACGTAGTAGTAACTGCGCTCAATCTTGCATACCATCTGTAAAAGATACCATGCATCCAGTGCGGCATCCGGCACTCCTGCATCTGTAAGACACTTTGTACCAAATTCCACTGCCTCTCTATAAGTCATATATTACGCCCTTTTCTTTTACATTTCGCTCAAATATTTTTTCCAGTCAAATACTGCTTCCACGGAAGCAATACCAACCTCAATCATAGAATCGTCCGGTTCTCTTGTAGTGAGCTTCTGTAACCATAATCCTGGTTTACTTAAGAAATTCACTACCGGATTATCACTTTTTCCGGCAAGCCGGATAAATTCATATGACACACCAGCAATCACCGGTATCAGCAGCAAACGAAGCACTACCTTCAAAATCCGGCTCTTTACATCAATAAATGCAAAGAAAATAATACTGATAATCATTACAAACAGGAGAAAACTTGTACCACACCGCTTATGCAGTCTGGAACTCTTTCTCACGTTTTCTACATTCAGCTCCATTCCATGTTCAATGCAGTTAATGCATTTGTGCTCTGCTCCATGATACATGAATACACGCTGGATATCCTTCATTAAGGAAATTGAAGCAATATATGCCAAAAAAATCATCATTCGGATGACACCTTCAATCAGCGCCAGTGCCACATGGGATGTAATAAATTTCTGAAAAATCAAAGAAAGATAATATGGCAGAATCATAAAGATTCCAATGGCAAGTACAAAGGAAAATGCAACAGTAATACCCATTTCTGCTTTTTCTTTTTTTGCTGCTGCCTCTTTTGATAATTCTTTCTTTTTTGCTTTGGTATCTTCCTCATCCTCTTCAAAGAAAGATGCGGAATATGTAAGCGTTGATATTCCAAGTGTCAAAGACTCCACAAAACTTAACACTCCACGTAAAATTGGAATGTTCCGCAATGTCTTGTTTTTAATCAGTCCATAATACTCTTTGGTATCAACGGTAATCTCTCCATCCGGCTTCCGGACTGCCACGGCGTACTTTTCCTTATTTTTCATCATTACGCCTTCTAAAACTGCCTGTCCACCGATTCCCGAATATTTCATGTGTGACCTCTCTTCCTGTTTCTAAAAAAAGGTTGAGATTAGAAACCTCAACCTTATCTTTCAGTCACATTGTGCAATTTCTATTTCATGCCGTATTTCTTATTGAACTGCTCAATACGTCCACGAGCCTGGTTAGCTTTCTGCTGTCCAGTATAGAATGGATGGCATTTGGAACAAATTTCAACGTGAATATCCTCTTTGGTTGAACCAGTTACGAATGTGTTACCACAGTTACATGTAACTGTTGCCTGATAATAATCTGGATGGATTCCTTCTCTCATGTCTCTCACCTCTCATATATGAATTGCTTCGCAATTACGACATTTGTCTAATTTAAGTGCGATACTGTTTAGTTTCCGAATAAACAGCTTATTTATTGTAGCATAGGAAAAGCTGTTATGCAAGTGTTTTTAAACAAATTTTGTCTTTTTTACAGTCTGGATATATTCCCGGTTGTTTTTCGTCCGGACAAACATATTCAAGATGCTCTCAACCGCTTCATCGGTACGCATGCCATTGATTGCCTTACGCATAATAAATACAGCCTCCTGCTCTTCCTGTGTCAGTAAGAGGTCTTCTCTTCTTGTACCGGATTTTACAATGTCAATTGCAGGGAATACACGTTTCTCAGATAACTTACGGTCAAGCACCAGTTCCATGTTACCGGTTCCCTTAAATTCCTCGTAAACAACATCATCCATCTTGCTTCCGGTATCTACCAGTGCTGTTGCAAGAATCGTAAGGCTTCCGCCCTCACGCATATTACGTGCTGCACCAAAGAAACGCTTCGGCATATGGAGGGCTGCCGGGTCAAGACCACCGGATAAGGTTCTTCCACTTGGCGGAACTGTAAGGTTATATGCTCTTGCAAGTCTTGTAATACTGTCTAAGAGAATCATAACATCCTTCTTATGTTCTACCAGACGTTTTGCCCTCTCAATTACCATCTCGGATACTCTCTTATGATGCTCCGGCAATTCGTCAAAGGTAGAATAAATAACTTCTACATTTGGTCCTTCAATTGCTTCCTTAATATCGGTAACTTCCTCCGGCCGCTCATCAATTAATAAGATAATCAGATGCATCTCCGGGTTATTCTGCTTTACTGCCTGTGCCACACCTTTTAATAATGTAGTCTTACCTGCTTTTGGTGGGGAAACAATCATTCCACGCTGTCCCTTACCAATCGGAGATACTAAATCTACAATTCGCATTGCCATTGCACTATGGCTTGTCTCAAGCCGGATTCTCTCATCCGGAAAGATCGGAGTTAAATCTTCAAAATTCTTCCGCTTTACAGCCTCTGACGGATGCAGGTCATTAATAGAAGTAATGTATAATAATGCAGAGAATTTTTCAGCCTGTGTCTTAATTCTGGTATTTCCGGTCACAATATCTCCGGTTTTCAGATTGAACTTACGAATCTGGGATGGAGAAACATAAACATCATGCTCTCCCGGCAGATAATTTTCACAACGGATAAATCCGAATCCATCCGGCATAACTTCAAGAATTCCATGTGCCTTCACACCGCTGTCTAAGTCCTTGTTTTCTTCTGCCACACGCTCCGTTTCATCTTTTTCCGAAATATGCTCATCCGGTGTATGTCTTACTGTGCTTCGACGCATCTCGCCCTCATGTCCCCTCGCTGCATTTTCCCGGTGCGGACGTTCTGCGCGATAGGTTCTGGTTTCTGCTACCTGCTCCGTAGTTTCTGTTGTACCTTCTGCTTCTTTCTTTGCTTCCTGCACCTTTGCTTCCTTTTCATCTTCCGCCAGCATAGCTTCTACTAATTCAGCTTTCTTTAAGGTAGAAATTCCTTTCATTCCCCTTGCTTTCGCCAGTTCACGCAACACTGCTGCAGAAAGACTTTCATACTTCTCTCTCATTCTATTCTCCTTACCTCTTGCTTATTTGATTATCTGCTAAATAATTGGGATTTCTTTTTGAAATAAAAATAATTGGAACGTAAGATTCGTCTTTTCGTATTATACAACAGTTTCTTTCAAATAGGAAGTCCTTTTTCTTGCTTTAAAAATTTTTTAATGATATGATACTAGACGGAAGTAATCAATGGCTAAGAAAAGGAGACGAACTATGGATACCAACGAAAAAGCAATTGAAATGCATAAAAAATGGAATGGAAAATTAGAAACCATCTCCAAGACACCGGTAAAGACCCGGGAAGATTTATCTATCGCATACACACCTGGTGTTGCGGCTCCTTGCCGTATCATCGCAGAAAATAAAGAAGAAGCTTATACCTATACCATGAAGGCCAACACCGTTGCCGTTGTATCAGACGGAAGCGCTGTTCTCGGTCTTGGAAACATCGGACCGTACGCAGCCATGCCGGTTATGGAAGGAAAATGTGTACTGTTTAAAGAATTCGGAAATGTCAACGCTGTTCCAATCTGCCTTGACACACAGGATACCGAAGAAATTATAAAAACTGTTAAAAATATTGCTCCGGGATTCGGCGGCATCAACTTAGAGGATATTTCCGCTCCACGTTGTTTTGAAATTGAAGAGCGTTTAAAGGAAATGCTTGATATTCCGGTCTTCCATGATGACCAGCATGGTACTGCTATTGTTGTTCTTGCCGGAATCATCAACGCATTAAAAGTAACCGGAAAAGAAAAAGAAAACTGCCGCGTTGTTGTAAATGGTGCCGGTTCTGCCGGTGTTGCCATCACCAAACTGTTACTGACTTACGGCTTTAAAAATGTTATTATGTGTGACCGCATGGGAATCATCGGCAAAAATTATCCTGACTTAAACTGGATGCAGAAGAAAATGACCGAAGTTACCAACCTTTCCAATGAATCCGGTACCCTTGCCGATGCATTAAAGGGTGCTGATATCTTCATTGGTGTTTCCGCACCGAATATTGTGACTCAGGAAATGGTTGCATCCATGAATAAAGATGCCATTCTTTTTGCCATGGCAAATCCTACTCCGGAAATCATGCCAGACCTTGCCAAAGCTGCAGGTGCTAAAGTGGTCGGAACCGGAAGAAGTGATTTCCCGAATCAGGTAAACAACGTCGTTGCTTTCCCGGGAATCTTCAAAGGTGCTTTAGAAGGACACGCTTCCCAGATTACAGAAGAAATGAAGCTTGCTGCTGCAAAAGCAATTGCAGGGTTAGTATCTGATGAGGAATTAAATGAAGACTTTATTATGCCGGAAGCATTTGACCCGCGTGTTGCCGAAGTGGTAAGCCAGGCAGTCAAATCACACATCCGCTAATGAAAAACGGCACGATTACACTGTGGGGGGAGAAGCGCTACCACTCTCTGGACTTCTATTTAAAAAATACCTATCACGAAAAGGTATACCGGATTGCATTAAATGCCGGACTCAGTTGTCCCAACCGTGACGGACGCTTAGATACCAGAGGCTGTATTTTCTGCTCTGCCGGTGGTTCCGGAGATTTTGCCGCCTCTCCCACACTTTCTATCACAGAGCAGTTAGAAACTGAAAAAAGGATTCTGAGAGCAAAAAGAAACTGCAACAAATTCATTGCATATTTTCAGGCATTCACGAATACTTATGGTTCTGTGGAACACCTGCGGGATCTTTATATGCAGGCAGTAAATGACCCGGATGTGGTTATTATTTCCATTGCCACAAGACCTGACTGTCTGCAGCCTGAGATTCTTTCACTGCTTGCCGAAATCAATGAAAAGAAAACCGTCTGGGTGGAACTTGGTTTACAGACAATCCATGACGACACCAGAGTGTTTACACGAAGCGGCTTTACTTATGAGACTTTTCAAAAAAGTCTCTTCGCCCTTCACGCCCTTTCTATCAAGGTGATTGTTCATCTGATTTTAGGACTGCCCCACGAAACAAGAGAAATGATGTCTGCATCCGTTCAGGCAATTGCAAATCTCCCGGTCTGGGGAATCAAGCTGCAGCTGCTTCATGTATTATCCGGCACCGATTTAGCCGCTTATTATGAAAAGACACATTTTCCGGTATTTTCCATGGATGAATACTGTGAAATGATTATTGACTGTCTGGAGCTTCTGCCTCCGGAAATGGTGATTCACCGGATTACCGGCGATGGTCCGAAGGATTTACTGATTGCGCCGATGTGGAGCACCGGAAAACGGACTGTTTTAAATCAGATTCACCGCCGCTTAAAAGAGCGGAATACTTACCAGGGACGCTTAGCAACTAAGAGGTGATTTTATGGCTGAACCAGCTACTTTATATAAATTAATTATTCTGCACATGCTTGAACATATTGACTTTCCATTGTCCAATGCGCAGATTTCAGATTTCTTTTTAGACAGGGAATATACCGACTACTTTACGATTCAGCAGGTCATTCATGACCTGATGGATTCCGGGCTTGTCCGTACGGAAAACACCCACAACAGTACACGGTATATCATTACTCCTGCAGGAAAAGAAACGCTGCATTTTTTTCATAACAAAATATCCCCTTCTATTGAAGAAGATATTGCTGCTTATTTTCAGGCAAATAAGCTTGCCATTAAAACAGAAAATGCATATCTATCCGATTATTACAAAACACCGGAACAGGAATACGGTGTGCGATGCCAGCTCCGGGAAAAAGGCCGTACCCGCCTTGATTTTACTTTAACTGTCCAGACAAAGGAACAGGCGGAAGCCATCTGCACCAACTGGCAGAATCAGGCAGATGATGTATTTGCCTGTCTGATGGATTTACTTTTAAAATAAATATCTAAAATAAATGTTATTCAAAAAGCGGAACAACGAGAAGATTTTTCTCTCTGTTCCGCTTTCTATAATTTCTTATATTTTCAGTTATTTTGTCCTTTTTATTTTATTCTTTTTTATTTTGCTCTTTTACTTCGCTTTCTTCTTTCTGCCATTCTTTGAAGGCTTCTGCTTCTTTACGCTGTAACCAAAGCTTCCAAGCTTCTTACCCAGCAGAAAATATTCTCCATGGGAATAAGTCACCAGCCCGCTCTGATTCAGTTCGAATTTACCTTTTTCATTCATATAGGAATCATCAACGGTAACGCCTACTACATCTGCCAGAAACATATCATGGCTTCCAAGATGTAATATCTGGCTTACCTTGCAGGCAATGTTTACCGGACTTTCTGCAATTCCCGGTGCCGATACCTGCGGAAGGTTCAGTGGTGTCAGATGCATGGCATCAAACTTGTCAACGTCACGACCGGATTTTACGCCACAATAATCTGTGGCACAGACCAGATCCTTCGTCACAAGATTTACAACAAATTCACCAGTTTCCGTGATTATTCCATGGGAATATCGTTCCGGACGGACAGATATGGAAAGCATCGGCGGATTCGTACATACCGTTCCTGCCCACGCTACCGTAATAATATTCGGTTTTTCTGTCGGTATCTGACAGCTTACCATCACTGCTGGAACCGGATATAACATATTACCCGGCTTCCATGTTTCTTTCGCCATTTCAATTCTCCTGTATAAGTTGTTATCTTATTTCTGTCTCTGATATGGGCATTTATACCTGCTATCATCCTGCCGTAAGCATTTACGCTTGCTGCAATCCTGCCATTAATGTCGGAATCATCTGTTTCTTACGGGATACTACTCCCTTTAAGTAAAAGCTGCCTGATTCATCCGGCTCTCCAAAGCACTCCTTTAAAAGGCTGCCTGCCTGTGCTCCGGCATAGATTACTTCCGAATTCTCATCCAGAATGTCTGTCAGCATCACAAATACGGCATCCAGTTTCTGCTCTCCCAATGCAATTTCCAGATATGGCTGCAGCTTCTTCTTCGCCATGCCAAGCTGCACGTCACTCATGGCACTAAGCTGTGCTACACCAAAATCAAATTCATCGGTATGGAAGGTTTTAAAATCCTGATAAAACAGTTCTTCTGTTGTCTTTTTCTTAAAATCACTACCGGCTTCAAACATCTTCTTGGCCAGCTCTTCAATATCTACTTCTGCAATCTTCGCCAGTGCTTCTGCTGCTGCCCGGTCCATCTGTGTACAGGTCGGTGAACGGAACATCAAGGTATCTGAAATAATTGCTGCCAAAAGAATTCCGGCTGTCTTTTTATCAATGATTGCTCCCTTTTCCTGATACATCTGATAAATAATCGTTGAAGTACAGCCCAGTGGCTGGTTCCGGAAAAATACCGGAGCAATCGTCTCAAGGCTGCCCAGTCGGTGATGGTCAATAATTTCTAAGATTTCTGCATCTTCGATTCCATCTACTGCCTGGGATTTTTCATTATGATCAACAAGGATCACCTGTTTTTTCTGTAAATTTAAAAGATTTCGTCTGGAAAACATACCGACATATTTTCCATTCTCATCCAGTACCGGAAAATCACGATGACGCACTTTAGACATAGTCTCTTTCACATCATCCACATAATCCTCTAATTCGAATGTAATCAGATGCTCCTTTTTCATAATATATTTAATCGGCATACTCTGATTAATCAAACGCGCCACGGTAAATGTGTCATATGGTGTGCTGATAAGCATACAGTCTTTCTCTTCTGCAAGCTGCACAATGGTCTTTGTAATCTTCGCTCCGGAACAGACAATCACACAGCTTGCATTCATTTCCAATGCACAGAACTGTGATTCATAACGGTCTCCTAAGATAACCATATCGTCATCTTCAATATACTGCTCCATCATATCCGGTGTAGTAGCCGCAACAACAACCTTACCTTTTATGAAGTAACCATGCTCATTTCCTGTTACAAGAGTTCCATTTAAAGTTTCAACAATATTCTTATACTGCGTCCGGGCAGTTGCAAGAATCCGGTTGTCCAATACATCCATATAGGATTTTGCAATATCACTGGTAACAACCATTCCCTGCAGATTGTTCTCATTGTCAGTAATTGGCAATGACACGACATCTAAATTCTTCATCAGCTCCCATGCCCGTTTAATGGAAATGTGACTGCTGACCCCCTCCGTTCTTCGATATTCAATATCCTTAATCTGTGCACCGACATCTGTTACCAGTTCCGGTTCCGGTACATCAAAAAATTTTAGGACATACTTCGTCTCTTCGTTCATATGTCCTGCTCTTTTCGGTATAAAAATACCGTCCTCTGTTTGATTTTTTAAATCTGCATAGGCAATCGCCGCACAAATAGAATCTGTGTCCGGATTCTTATGTCCAATTACCCATGTCTTTCTCTTTCCCTGTGTCATATAATTCCTCGTTTTAACTACTGCTTAAAAATTAAATACTCCAAGAGAATATAGAATAAATGCCACCAATACTACAAAATTGATAACAGAAAACCAGGTTAAGCATTTTGCATAACCTTTTACGGTATTCAAGCTCTTCTCTAAAGTATCATTTTCCTCTAACTTAACGGTAAGCTCTTTAATTAAGTCCTGCATATTGCGGTAGCACTTTACATCTTCGGTATGTATTTTCTCAGCCAGTTCCAGTTTCATGCTGTCTAACTGCTGGGAAATTTCCTGTAAAGATGCCTGCATCTGTGCAGTCTGTTCTGCGGTTCTTCCGGTGGAATCACTTACGTCTGCTGCAATCTTTTCAGACAGTGCATTCAATTTTTCTTCTACACGGTTAATCATTTCTTCCATCTGACCGTGTACTCCGGTAAGAAGAACATCTGCTTCTGATTTACGTGCATTTAAAACATGCTGCAGTTCTTTTGCTTTTTCTTCTCTTTCATCTACGATATTCTGTAATTCCTGCACTTTGTCTTCTTTTGTAACAAGCAAAGCCTGAAGCTGTTTTGCTTTCTCACGGAATTCATCAATCTGCTTTAATAAGAAATCTTCCTTATCCATTCCTTTATCCACCTTACTGTTTGTCCTCTCTGACCTGTTATGCTGTTCGTTTTCTTTTAACGAAGGGGCTGCCTTTCTGGTCTCTGTATTTCTTATCTGTACCTTCTGTTGTGTCACCGGCTCTTTTCTGCTCCGGTCCGGCGTCCCATAACTCTTCGCATTTTTACGGTAAAACATCGTTTTCAGCACATCAAAAAAGCTTTTCACTACCGTCTTCCTCCTGCGGAATCTCTTCCATTCCTATTACTGCTAGACACATTCTAGCATTTACCCTGTGATTTGTCCAGCAAATGCTCAACCATTGCTTTCTCCTTTGCTGTCAAATCTGCATCTGCCAGCAAATCCGGTCTTCGTTCCATGGTTCTTTTAATGGATTGTTCTCTCCTCCATGCTTCTACCTTTGCATGGTCTCCGGAAAGTAAAATAGCTGGAACTTTCTTTCCCATCCATTCTTCCGGTCTGCTATACTGCGGATATTCCAATAAATTTCCTTCAAAGGATTCTGTGGTTCCGGATTCATCATTTGCCAGTACGCCAGGCACCATACGGGATATCGCATCCACCATGACCATTGCCGGAAGTTCTCCTCCTGTCAGCACATAATCTCCAATCGACACATAATCCGTCACAATTTCTTCTAACACACGTTCATCGATGCCCTCATAATGCCCACAAAGCAATACCAGGTCTTCTTCCTTCGCATAATCCTTTGCCATTTCCTGCTGAAACGTATTGCCCTGAGGTGTAAGATATACTGTTCTTGGCTTTCTTCCAATCTTCTGCGCCACTGCCTGCCACGCATCATAAATCGGCTGTGCCTGCATTACCATCCCGGCTCCGCCACCATACGGATAATCATCTACTTTTTTATGACGGTCTAACGTATAATCCCGGATGTTAATTGTTTCTATATTTAAAAGTCCTTTGCCAACTGCTCTTCCGATGATACTGGTATTCAGTCCCCGTTCTACCATATCCGGAAATAATGTTAATATATGAAAATTCATTTTGCTACCTACTTCTTATTAATATCACGAAGCCCATTTAAAAGGTGTACCGTAATGGTGCCTTCCTCTATATTGACATTTTTTACACAATCCTTAATTGCCGGAAGTAAAATATCATCTTCCCCATCTTTATGTAATACATAAATGTCATTTGCACCGGTCTGAAGTACATCCTTTACTTCACCTAAATCTTCTCCGTCATCTCCGACTGCCTTTAAGCCAATCAAATCAGCCACGAAATATTCATTCGGAGCCAGCTTTACAGCATTTTCCCTTGTTACATATAGCCCTCTGCTCTTATACTTCTCTACATCATTTATATTATCAAATTCTTTGAATTTTAATATTACCAGATTTTTAAAGAAGCGCGCCTGTGTAACCTGAAGCTCCATCGGTTCTTTTCCAGTATCCAAAAATACCTGCTTCAGCTTTTTAAAACGCATGACATCATCTGTTGTCGGATATACCTTCACTTCGCCACGCACACCATGTGTATTGGTAAGTACACCTACCTGTAGCATTTCTTCCTTCCAGTCTTCCTGCACTTTCTTCATATCCTATCCTCTTTCTCTTATACTTCCCGTTCTTCAGGCAAGCCTGAATTTAATTATACAAAAGAAGCATAACTGCCGCAAGTAAAAAAGGTAAGATTCTTAAGAATTCTTAGGAATCTTACCTTCTAACGGTCTCTTACTTTTTTATAATCAAAATTGCTCTTATAAATTAAAGTTTTCTACATTTCGCACTTTTGCAGTATCCGTTGCAGTAATCTGCCGGATTCCGCTCTGTTCAATGTTCTCTCCCACAAAGAACTGATACTGCTGCAGTACCTGATCCTTGTGCATATCGGATAATGCCTTCTCAACATCCAGGCTATGTATATCACTTTCAGAACCTTTCATCTCGTAGGTACGATCCGGCTGGTACTGTGCTGCATAATCTGCTGCCCCAAAATCCTGTTCTCTTCGTACCGTAGTCTCTAAGGTATCCTTCTGCTGCTGTTCAGATGCACCGGCATCTGCTGCCGTCTTAACAACCGGTGTATCTTCTACTGCATTCCGGATATTCTGTATGCTGTTGTAATCGTAAAATCCCGCATTGGGACGAATTCCTGAAATATTCATAACGATCACGTTCCTCACATCATAATTATCTGCTACTAATTTTATCGGATAAATTCAACCAAAATCAACCCTTTTCTCCAAAAAGATTTTCTTTTATTTATCCAGCATTTTCTTTAACTCATTCATAAAGGTATTTACATCCTTAAATTCACGATATACAGATGCAAAACGAACATACGCCACTGCATCTAAATCTTTAATCTTATCCATCAGAATCTCACCAATTACAGTACTTGGGATTTCCTTTTCTTCCCGATTAAAAATCTCTGTCTCCACTTCATCAACCAGTCTGGTTATCTGCTCCACGGATACCGGTCTCTTATGGCAGGCACGAAGTACACCTGCTTCAATCTTGGAACGGTCATACTGCTCTCTGCAGTTATCCTTTTTTATTACAATCAATGGAATTGTCTCAACTTTTTCATAAGTTGTGAAACGTTTTCCACAATCGTCACATAATCTTCTCCGACGAATGGAGTTATTGTCATCTGCCGGTCTCGAATCAATTACTCTGGTATTTTCACTGCTGCAAAATGGGCACTTCATCTTTTTTCTCCTATTCTAAAAGCTACGCAAAACACGCTTTGTGAATTTTGCGTAAATAATACCGTTTTTCCATCACCAAACGTTCATAAAGAACTGCTGATATCAGCTTTTACAAATATTGGTCGTACTATTTTTAGTATAACTTTCTCGTATTCTTATGTCAACTAACTTTTCACATCTTCTACACAGACATCTACCAGAATAATATCCGGTCCAATCCGCACAACACGTTTCCATGGAATAATATATTCGCATGCCGGACAAAAAATACAGAAAAATTTTCCCGGCGCAGCTACAACCAGTGCACAGATTCTTCCATTGCACTCATCCAGTTCCAAATCCACCACATTTCCCAGGCAGCAACAGTCTGCAATATTAATCACCTGCTTTTCACACAATTCACAATAGCGTATCATGTGCCTGCCCCACTGTGCCTTTTCTTCTATTTATACTATGCCGGATTTTTCAAAAGTTTCCTATACGTTGAAACGGAATAAAATAATATCGCCATCCTGAACAACGTAATCTTTTCCTTCCAGTCTTACCAGTCCCTTTTCTTTTGCCGCTGTCATGCTTCCACACTCAATCAGATGGTCATAGGATACCACCTCTGCACGGATAAATCCACGTTCAAAGTCGGTATGAATCTTTCCTGCCGCCTGCGGTGCCTTGGTTCCTTTGGTAATAGTCCATGCTCTTGTCTCATCTTCTCCCGATGTAAGGTAGCTGATAAGTCCTAACAATTTATAACTTGCTGCAATCAGTTTCTCAAGTCCGGATTCTTTTAATCCAAGGTCCTCTAAGAACATTGCTTTTTCATCATCATCTAATTCTGCAATTTCCTGTTCAATCTGTGCGCAGATAACAAATACTTCACTGTTTTCTGCGGCTGCCTGTTCTCTTACTCTTGCAACATGTGGATTGTTTGCGCCATCATCTGCAAGGTCATCCTCACTTACATTTGCTGCATAGATAACCGGTTTTGCAGTTAATAAATTATAAGATGCAAACCATGCCTGCTCGTCCTCATCATCACTCAACGGATAAGTCTTTGCCATCTTTCCTTCTTCCAGATGTGCCTTTAAGGATTTCAAAAGTGCCTCTTCTTTTGCAAGTGTCTTGTCCATTCTTGCCTGCTTGGTAACTTTTGCAATTCTTCTTTCCAAGATTTCAATATCAGAAAAGATAAGTTCTAAATTAATGGTCTCAATATCACGAACCGGGTCAATGCTTCCGTCTACATGGACTACGTTGGTATCTTCAAAACAACGTACAACATGAACGATGGCATCTACTTCACGAATATTGGCAAGGAACTGGTTTCCAAGTCCCTCTCCTTTGCTGGCTCCTTTTACAAGTCCTGCAATATCTACAAATTCAATGACTGCCGGTGTTACTTTCTTGGAATGATACATCTCGCCTAACACTTTCAGACGGTTATCCGGTACGGTTACGATTCCCACATTCGGGTCAATGGTACAAAACGGATAATTGGCTGATTCTGCACCTGCTTTGGTCAGTGAATTAAATAATGTACTTTTTCCTACGTTTGGTAAACCTACGATTCCAAGTTTCATTTTATCTTTTACCTGTTCGAAAATCCTTAAGTTATCAGGGTTTTCGCCTTTCTATGTTATTTTACTACATAATTTATCATGCAAATTTTTAAGCTGTATCAAACTCTTTTCTGCCATGTTGGCAAAAGGAGCTTAATACAGCCTATTATTATATCATAAGTCTTATTATTTTGAAACCATCAAAATTTAAAGTTCATGGTTTCCGTCTATTATCGTTGAAAACTTTATTCATCCACAGATACCTCTGCAAGATTCCGGACAGAAAAATTGCCCTTTTCAAGTTGTTCTTTGGATTCCCTCCTGTTCTTTTCAATAGCACTTGCTTTGTTGAGGTCTGTCTCTACAAACACACTATAGTCTTACCACCATTACAGGCAGCCAGTGAAAAGACCAGCTTCTTTTATCCGGCTTCCGGTTATCTTTTTATAATACTCTTTGAATAGCATCTACTACCTGCTGCCACTCTTCCATGGCTTTCGGATAAAAATGCTCTATCTTTTCGATGTTTTTTTCTTTTCCGGCACACTCCAGCTGGTAAAAGAAATCTCCAAGCGTTCTGGCTCCGATGCCCCAGGCTTCACCCTTTAATCCATGGGACTGGGTTACGAATGTTTTCCATAATTCGTTCATCATTTCTGTATCTGTTGCAACTTCTGAATCTATGATAGTTTCTGCAGTTTCTTTCATTGTTACTACATGATTTACCTTAAGAGTTTGGAACGCTTTCTCTAAATTATGCTGCTTCTTCTCTTTTTCTTTTGCAAAGATACCTAACAATTCTTTATAGAACTGTTCATCTCCATCCGCATAGGATAAGCCTTCTTCTGCTGCAATTCCATTCTTCTCAAGATAATGTAATAAGCCTCTTAGCTTTGTTATCTTTGTATCATCCATGTTTCCCTGGAAAACCATATTTTCTTCCGGCTGATAATCCCTAAGATATTTCTGCAGCATAATCTCCAGTGTACCCGGTTTTACCGGCTTGGTAATATACTCTGCAAATCCTTCGTTTTTGTACAGTTCTTTTGCACCAGCTGTTGCATTAGCGGTAAATGCCACTGCCTGCGTATAATGATTTCGTCCTTTCTCATCTGAACGGATGAGGTGCAGCGTCTCTATGCCATCCGGCTTTGGCATCATATGGTCTAAAAGAAGTAAATCATATGTTTTCTCTTCACATTTTTGAACGGCAGTATTTCCATCCATCACGGTTTCCATTTTAACCTTTGTCTTATGTAAAAGATGTTCTAATACCATCAGATTCTGCTCATTATCATCTACCGCAAGAATGGTAAAGCTGCTGTAATCCGCATTCATACTTTTCTCACTCTGCTTTGCAAAATGTTGTTTTTCCGATACCTCTACCCACGGAATACGAACCGTAAAAGTACTTCCCTTCGTCACTTCACTAATCAGGCTGAGGCTTCCACCCATAGCCTCTGCCAGCTGTTTTGCAATATCCAGCCCGAGACCGATTCCGTCTTTCCTGCTGTTCCTGGCAGTATTGCCCCGTTCAAAGCTTTCAAAGATTTTATCCTGCTCTTCTTTTCCTATTCCAATTCCACTGTCTGCCACAGTTATCTTCAAAAAGGTATCTCCATTTTCTGTTGCTTTTTCTACACCCAGCTCCACAAAGCCTTCATCTGTGTATTTCACCGCATTTTCCAGTAGATTTATGATAATCTGACGGATATGTGCCTTGTCTCCATAGAAATGTTTTCCCGGTTTTAATAATGGTTCTTCCATCCGCAGCCGGAAGTTTAAAGATTTCTTCTCTGCCTGTGGTCTCATCTGGGCTGCTGCGTCATGGATAACCTCTTCTAAAGCAAATGCATCCTTCTTTATCTGAAGCGTACCACTTTCTAACCGGGAAGCATCTAACACTTCTTCTATCAGTGCAATCATACTGTCACCGGCAGATGCAATTTCTCTGGTATATCCGCGGATTTTCTCTTCTGATGTCTCTTCCGCAATCACTTCATTCATACCAAGTATCGTATTCATCGGAGTCCGCAGCTCATGGCTCACTTTCATTAAAAATCTGGTCTTGGCTTCGTCCGCACTCCGAAGTCTCTGCATCATTTCCAAGGTTTCTGTCTGGTCGATAAACCAGAGCATGCAGCCGTCCTTCTCACCATTTTCCACAATATCTTCCATACGAAGTTCATAGATGCGGTCATTTTTATGCAATAGTCTTTTCCGGTTCGTCAGTGCCTGCAGGATTTCTTTTTGTCTGCTTGCCGCACTGCCCACCTTTATTTCCGGGAAAAGTTCTTTTATTCGCTGGTTGACGGAGATAATTTTATTTTCTGCATCCAGGATAATCAAGCCTTCTTTTCCATGATTAAATGCATTATCCACCGCAGCCTGCTGAGAACCAAAATATCCATAATGAATCATTGCCATCATCATGCAGAACATCATAGTTGTCATGGCAATGACTACCGGATTATAACTGCCAAATACACCCAGACCCTTTAAAATTAATTCCAGGGCAAAAGTTCCCACACCTGCTATCATATAAATAATCCGCTTTTTATGAATTGGTGAACTCTCCCCGTAACGCATGATACACAAAATAAGTACCGCAAGTATTACCGTTCCCAGATGTATATAATGTAGTTTCCAGATGATTCCGGGTATAACTTCAATCCGGTGATATATGCCATCTTTCAATATCCGCATTGTTTTATAAAAATATGGATGATATTCTGCCGTAAATACTCCTGTCAAAACAATTGTATTAATTACTGCCTGAATAAAATAAACGAACTTTGGAATTTTTAATCTGCCAAATTCGGATGCAAACCATAAAAATGCCATTAAAAATCCTGCCTGTCCAACATACTGGATGCACAGCCCGGCAAGTGCCTCACCAACGGTATCCGAATGCACCAGTTCCAGATGAACTCCCACCACAAACAGCATGGAAAAAATATCATAAATAATAAATGCAAGCTGTGCTTTGGAGAGCTTTTTACGAAGGCAGATTGCCAACATAAAAAGCATCAGGATAATCGCTATAATATTTACCGACACAAGAAAATAGAACATACTTCTTTTCCTTTCGTAAAAGTCTTTTTGACTCTTTTACCATATTATAGCGGAATGCCTGATGCTTTTCCACTGATTTTATTTTGCAAATAAAGGAGTAGATAAATAGCGGTCTCCGGAATCCGGAAGCAATACCACAATGTTCTTTCCTTTATTTTCTTTTCTTTTTGCCAGCTCAACAGCTGCCTTTAATGCAGCTCCTGCACTGATTCCCACAAGAATTCCCTCGCTGCGGGCAAATGCTCTTCCTTCTTCAAAGGCATCGTCATTTTTGATTGGAATAATCTCATCGTAAACAGAAGTATCCAGTGTGTCCGGAATAAATCCGGCACCGATTCCCTGAATTTTATGAGGTCCGACTTTTCCCTGTGAAAGAACCGGACTGGTTGCAGGTTCTACTGCAACAATGTGTACGGACTTCTTCTGCTTTTTCAGATATTTTCCAACTCCGGTTATGGTTCCACCGGTTCCGACTCCTGCCACAAAAATATCAACGCTGCCTTCTGTCTGTTCCCAGATTTCCGGTCCTGTGGTTTCTTCATGGGCTTTTGGATTTGCCGGATTTTCAAACTGTCCTAAAATAATTGAACCTGGAATCTCTTTATGAAGTTCTTCTGCTTTTTCGATTGCACCCTTCATTCCCTTATACCCGGAGGTCAGTACAATCTGTGCTCCATACGCCTGCAGAAGATTCCGACGCTCTACCGTCATGGTTTCCGGCAATGTTAAAATTGCATGATACCCTTTTGCAGCCGCCACAGAAGCAAGTCCGATTCCCGTATTACCGGAAGTTGGCTCGATAATCGTAGCTCCCGGCTTTAATTTTCCCTTTCTCTCTGCATCTTCAATCATGGCAAGTGCCACTCGGTCTTTTACCGAACCTGCCGGATTAAAATATTCCAGCTTGGCAATGATTGCCGCATCCTCTACACCTGCCTCTTTCATATAATTATGAAGATAGAGCATCGGCGTCTTTCCAATCAGTTCCGAAGCACTGTCCACTATTCCTTTCACACACGTTTCCTTCTTTCTATTCCATTCCTTTGATATATCCGGTTGCAGACTGAATTGCCACTGCACCATCTGCAACTGCTGTGACTACCTGACGCAGGCTTTTCGTCCGCACATCTCCTGCCACGAACAGTCCCGCAAGACTGCTGCTGCAGTCTTCTCCTGCAATCACATAGCCTTTCTCATCGAGAACGTCAAGGTTCTTTAATAATTCCGTATTTGGAATCATTCCAACCGCTTCAAAAACACCATCTACAGCTATTGTCCCACCGTTATCTAAAATAATACCATCTACTTTATCTTCCCCGGTGATTTCCTGTACTCTCGTATTGGTAAGTATTGTTACATTGGAAAGCTCTTCTAATTTCTTTTTTGTCTTCTCTGCTCCACGGAATTCTGCTCTCCGGTGAATGAGATATACCTGTTCGCAGATATCGGATAAATACAATGCATCATCCAATGCGGTATCTCCACCACCGATGACTGCGGCTTTCTTTCCCTTATAAAAGGCACCGTCACAGACTGCACAAAAAGAAACTCCTTTTGCCAGCAGCTTTTCTTCTCCCGGCACCCCTAATCTGCGGTTCTGACAGCCTGCCGCATAGACTACGGTTTTCGCTTCTATGTTCTTTCCATCTTCACAGGAAATGACAAAGCTTTGCTCTTTTTTGGTAATGGCTGTAACCTCTGCCTCTTCAATGGTTACTCCAAGTCCTTCGGCATGCTCTAAGAATGCCTCTCCCAGAGAATAACCGTCTTTGCCCGGCAGTCCCGGGTAATTATCTACCCGGCTGCTGTATGCAATCTGTCCGGTTCCAAGATATTCTTTTTCCAGTACAACCGCATCGAGGTTTGCCCGCTTAGCATAGATTGCCGCACTTAAACCTGCCGGCCCGCTTCCAATGATAACTACATCTAACATATTACCAGATCTTCCTTTGTTGATTCGTCGCCTTCAATATGAAATGAATTGAGTACCGGCTGTTCCGGTTCCATCAGAGAAAGAATCATATAGCTTGCTTTACTGTCATATGCAAGACGCTTATCTTCTTCGGATGGTCTTGAAGGAGATTCCGGATGGGAGTGCCAGTTGCCTAAAGGCATGAGACCATTGGCACGCATATCCTTTACGACTGCTAACTGCTCTTTCGGATCCAGTGTGAAATGCTCATTGGAATGGTCGATATTGGTCAACAGATATACCTTTTCTACCACCTTATCCTCTCCGTCTTTGGTTCCTGCAATCAGTCCGCAAGCCTCTTCTGGTACACAGCTTTTGGCATGTGCCAGTATTTTTTCATAATCTGCTTTTTTTAATGAAATCATGCTATCCTCTTTCTATGTTTCATGGGTTATGTATCTGATAACATTTATTTACTGATACATTTATTTATCTGTACACTCTGCCTGTTCATAATCAATCAGCTCTGTTATGGTCGGATGTTCTCCACAAACGGCACATCCCTTGCCATTCCAAGGAAGCTTAATCTTGTGGAATTCCTGCTTAATTGCATCATAGGTCAATAACTGACCGGTCAGCAGATCTCCTACTCCAAGGATGTATTTGATTGCTTCCATTGCCTGAAGGCTTCCGATGACACCACCCATTGCGCCGATAACACCAGCCTGCTTACAGGTCGGTACGGCATCCTTTGGTGGTGGATTCTTAAATACACAACGGTAACATGGTCCCTCTCCCGGAACATAGGTCATTAACTGACCTTTGAAACGGATGATTCCTGCATGGGAAAATGGTTTCTTTGCCATAACACAGGCATCGTTAATTAAGAATTTTGCCGGGAAGTTATCGGTTCCGTCAATGATAAAATCATAATCTGCAATGATGTCCATGATATTTTCACTGGTAATGAATTCACGATATGTACGGACTTCTACATCCGGGTTCATTGCATTAATGGTCTCTTTTGCAGACTGCACTTTTGCTTTTCCTACATCTGCTGTCTGATGAATAATCTGTCTCTGAAGGTTACTTAAATCTACTTCATCTGCATCTGCAATTCCGATGGTACCTACACCTGCTGCTCCAAGATACATTGCTGCCGGTGCTCCAAGTCCGCCTGCTCCGATGATTAAAACTTTTGCATTTAAAAGTTTTTTCTGACCCTTAGCGCCAACTTCTTTTAAAATGATATGTCTGGAATAACGTTCAATCTGCTCATCCGTTAATGCCATAGTTTCCACCTCCCATGAAGTAAAGGAATTCTACATTATCACCATCCTTAAGAACGGTTGTTGCCTTTGCTTCTGTTTCTATAAATTCATCGTTAATGGATACGGTTACATATTCCGGTGTCTCTACATTTTCCTGCTCAATTAATTCCGGAAGTGTTAATCCGTCTTTTACTTCTTTCTTTTCGCCTGCTACTGTAATCTGCATAATTTCCTTCCTCTCACTTTTCTTTCTTTTTATTTGTCAAGGGACTGGGTAATCCACTCCTCAAGTACCGCTTTTTTCTCTGCACCACTCTTACGGGCAATTTCTTCGCCATCCTTGAAGAGTACAATGGTTGGTACAGACATTACACTGTATTTTTCTGCCAGTTCTGAATCAAAGTTGGTATTTACTTTATAAACATTTAATTTTTCTGCCTGTTCGTCTGCGATAGCACCAATGACCGGTGACATTTTCTTGCACGGAACACAACTGTCTGAGTAAAAATCAATCAGCACCGGAAGGCTGCTCTTCAATACTTTTTCTTCAAAAGTGTCTTTTGTTATGCGTTCTGCCATTTCTTTCTCCCTTCCAGATGTTTAGTCCTCAACCTTCTTTACAATGAGGTTATAGGTTCCATCTTCGTTATTAACCAGTTTTAAAATCTGATGTCCTTCTTCTTTAATACTGCGTGGTACGTTCTGTACCGGCTCGCCGTCATTCATACGGATTGCAATGACTTCGCCATCCTCTAACTCATCAATTGCAACCTTTGCCTTTACAAAAGTAAGCGGGCACACTTTATCGGTAATATCTACTGTGTCATCAATTCTGATTCCTTCGATTTCCATCTTATATCTCCTCGTATAATAATTTTTATTTTGAATTTCCATTCCGATTTTTTCTTTCTTTTTCTGCTGCTTCCGGCAACTTTATTTTTCTTCAAATGCATTGCGGATTACTTTGCGGAATTCATCTTCTCCTACACGCTGTAAAAGTAAACGGAAACGCTCACCCGGATTTGCATGCTCTTCAAAGAATCCAATGGCTGCATCGGTCACACGGAATAATGTCTCTTCATCGGTAATCAACGGAAGTAACTGTTCTCCTTTGTAAATATGATTTCCAAATAATCCACCAAAGGATACGATATATCCGCTCTTTCCTTCCCATGCATCTGTCGGGCAGGATTTTACACAACGGCCGCAGTTGGTACATTTATCATAATCAATGGTAACTTCTGTTCCGGTACATTTGATAGCATCTTCACGGCACGCCTTTTCGCAGACACCACAATTGATACATTTATCTGCTACCCAGCTTACTTCCATACCACCTTTTACACCGATATCATTTTCTTCTGCCTTAAGACAGTTGTTCTGACATCCGGTAACACCAAATTTGAATTTGTGTGGAAGCTCTCTTCCGAAGTAATGCTCATCTAATTTCTTTGCCAGGCTGTAGGTATCGATACATCCGCTCGGGCAGATTTCAGAGCCCTGACATGCGGTAACGGTACGGACTCTCGGTCCACATACACCAGGTTTTACACCGCCGTCTGCTAACTTTGCACGAACCTCTTCTATATCTTCAAAGTTAATAAATGGAATCTCAATGCCCTGTCTGGAAGTCATATGAACATAGCCTTTTCCATATTTTTCTGCCACATCTGCTACTGCTTTAATATTTTCTGCTGTCAGGTTTCCTCCAACCACCTGGATTCTTAAAGAAAAGAATCCTTTCTGTTTCTGGCGCATAAATCCGCCCTTTTTCAATGCCGCATAATCAATTTTTGCCATTATCTGCTTCCTCCATTTACTCTTTGCTTTTCTCTGGTTTGCTCTGATCCATTGCCTGTCTGAAGTCTTCGATTAAATCTTCGATATCTTCAATTCCGACACTGATGCGGATCAAATCATCAAATACTCCGGCGTCTCTTTTTTCTTCCGGGGTACTGTGTACATTTAATGTAGATTCCGGATGAATCACTAATGTTTTCGTATCTCCGATATTGGAAATAATCAGCGGAAGCTTTAATGCATTGATTATTTCAAATGCCCGTTTCTTGCTTCCGGTCCGTATGGTTAAAATTCCACCAAAACGGTCCTTAAACTGTTTCTTTGCGATTTCATGCCATGGACTGCTCTCCAATCCCGGATAATTGACTGTTACATCCGGATATTCTCTTACAAAAAACCTTGCCAGTTCTGCTGCATTGTCACAGATACGCTCCATCCGGATTCCCAGTGTCTCTAACCCGATGCAGTTATAAAATGCATTCTGCGGAGACAGACAGGCTCCTGTGTTGCGGAACAGTCCATTCCGAAGCTTGGCAGTATAGGCAAATGGTCCAAACTTCTTAAAGTCTGCCATGCCCGGATATTTTTCCACATCCCACTTAAATCTGCCGCTGTCCGTAATAATTCCGCTGATGGAATTGCTGTGACCATTGATGTATTTAGAGGAAGAATTCATTACAATATCCGCTCCTAGGGAAAGCGGCTTCACTAAGAATGCAGTAGCAACCGTATTATCTATAATGAGCGGTACCTGATGCTCATGTGCCAGATTTGCAAGTGCCGTAATATCTGTCACATCAAGTCTTGGATTACCAATGGTCTCTGCAAAGTAAAGACGGGTATGTTCATTGGTCTTTGCTTCAAATGCAGCCAGGTCATTGTTTTCCACATAATGTGTTGTGATACCAAATGCCTCTAAGTCACGGAATAAATCAATGCTGCCGCCATAGAGACTGGCACTGGATACGATTTCATCGCCGGAACGAAGGATATTACAAAATGCATTGTAGAGTGCTGCCATTCCTGATGCACAGGCAACGCTTGCTACGCCACCCTCTAACGCCGTTACTCTTTTTTCAAATGCATCTACCGTAGGATTACTGATTCTCGTATAGGAATATCCCGGTGCCTGGTTATGAAAAATCTTTTCTAGCTTCTCTGCCGACTCATGTGCAAATGCACTGGATTGATAAATCGGAGTTGTTGTTGCACCTGTATTCGGTTCTCCTTGAAAATCTCCATGTAATAATGCGGTATTAAACTTCATCTTACGCTCCAATTCCTGCACGTCTTATCGTGCACTAAATACTTTGAACTGCCTTAGGAAATCTATTTACGATTATTCCTATTGGTTTTGTATGAATTATATTTTACTATATTTTTCTAATTTGTCAATACTAATTTATCAGAGCATTGTTATTTCTCTCCGAATATGTTATTTTATTCACGCAAGCGACCGCCGCAGGCGCGAGAACGTGCCAAGGCTCATTCTTTGTTGCAACAATACTTTTCAGGAAACACAATACATATTTCTGGAATAACGGAAAGGATTTCCTATGTACACGAGAAAAAAAATCATTTTATCTTTTGCCGGAATGTTTTTCCTGCTGCTTCTTATGATGTTGGCAAGTCTTTTTTTCGGCAGTGTTTTATTAAATCCAAAAGAGATTTTATCCTGTCTGATTCAAAATGACCGGACTTCTGTCACAGGTCTGTTACTTTTTCATATCAGAATTCCACGGATGTTTGGTGCCATTGCTGCCGGCATGGGTTTATCCTGCGCCGGAGTTATCTTACAGACTGTTATGAATAATTCCCTTGCCAGTCCGAATACCATCGGTGTCAATTCCGGAGCCGGATTTGCCGTTATGATTGGGCTTGCCCTCTTCCAGGGCCGTGCAGCCCATAATGCCATCTTTGCATTTGCAGGTGCCTTTCTGACAACACTTCTTATTTTTGCACTGGCGTATATGGCAGACAGCAAACGTACTACTATTATTCTTGCCGGAATTACCGTTTCTTCTTTTTTAAGTGCCGGAATCAATACGGTAAAATTATTAAGTGATGATATCACCTTAAACCTCACTACCTTTATGATTGGTTCTCTTTCTGATGTCACCACCAAAACGCTGTTGGCTCCCGGCATTGCCATTGTCATTGCGGTTATTCTCTCCTGCTTTTTTGGAAGCCACATGAATGTTCTGAGTCTTGGAGAAGATGTTGCCCGCTCCCTTGGCATTCCGGTATCGCTGCTCCGTTTCCTGTTATTGATGCTTTCCAGTATACTGGCAGGCTGTGTGGTAAGCTATGCAGGACTTTTAAGCTTCGTCGGGCTGATTGTTCCTCATATTGCAAGACGGCTCTTTGGCAATGATCTGCGGCTTTTAGTTCCCCTTTGTGCTCTCTTAGGTGCAAGTTTCGTCCTCTTCTGTGACACCCTTGGACGTGTTATTGCCGCACCATATGAACTTCCTGCCGGCATTATTCTTTCTTTTGTTGGCGGACCGTTTTTCTTATATCTTTTATTAGGAAAGAAAGGAGGCCGCAGAGTCCATGCTTAAATTTGATTCCGTTTCCATTGGCTACCACAAGGTGCCTCTGATTAAAAATCTGTCCGTTGAAATTCCTACCGGCAGCATCACAACCATCGTAGGGCCAAATGGCTGTGGCAAAACAACACTGATTTCCGTATTAAATAAATCCAGCCAGCTTTTTAACGGCTCTATCACATTAGATGGCGAAGATATTTATCATATGAATGGACACCTTCGTGCCCAGAAAATTGCATTTTTACCGCAGATTCGTGAAGTGATTCCTGCTCTTCCGGTTCATACCTTAGTGGAGCATGGACGTTTTCCATATCTTGGCTTCTCCAGACGCCTCACCAAAGAAGACCGCAAACTGGTGGAAGATGCCATGGAATTTACCCATATTACGGATTACCGCAACGTTGCAACTGACACTCTTTCCGGTGGGATAAGACAGCGTGTCTTCTTTGCCATGACTTTAGCCCAGAACTGCGATACGATTATTTTGGATGAACCGACTACCTTCTTAGACTTGGAAAGCCAGAATAATTTCTACCGGATGCTTCCAATCTTAAAAGCACAGGGAAAAACAATTCTTTTGGTGCTGCACGACCTTGCCAAGGCACTTACTATTTCAGACAAACTTATCGTCATGGAATCCGGTGCCATCTGCTTTCAGGGCACTCCGGATGAATGCGTACAAAAAAACGTCTTAAATAAAGTATTTCATACTTCACTTAAGACGTTCTCTGATGCGGAAGGAACTTACTACTTCTTTGAGTAAGTTCCTTACTTTTCCAATGTTTCATTCATACTTCCCATCCGGTAACCGCAAAGGTCTAAGGTTACATAGGTAAATCCATATTCCCGGAAAGCTTTTGCAATTCTCTCCCGATTCTCCTTTTCCATCAGCTTCGAAAATTCTTCCGGCTCAATCTCAATTCTTGCCATCATTCCATGAATTCTTACCCTCACCTGATGAAAACCTAAATCCAATAATAATTGTTCCGCTTTATCCACCATTGTAAGTTTCTCTTCGGATATGGTCTCTCCATAGACAAACCGGGATGACAGACAGGCAAAGGACTGCTTTTCCCAGGTTGGAAGATTCAATGCCTTCGAAAGAACACGAATATCCTGCTTGGTAAAACCACAGTCTCTGAGCGGACTTTTTATTCCAAGCTCTGCCACTGCTTTTAATCCCGGACGATAATCTCCGTTATCATCAAGGTTAGAGCCTTCCGCCACATAAGCTATTTTCTTTTCTTCTGCAATCTTTAATATCTTTTCAAATAATTCATGCTTGCAAAGATAACAGCGGTTCTTAGGATTCTGTGCAAATCCTTCGATTTCAAGTTCTTCCGATTCTGTAATAAAATGTCTTATATTTTCTTTCCGGCAAAATGCTTCTGATTCCCCTAACTCTCTCTTTGGAAATGAACAGGAGGACGCAGTTACTGCAATTGCCCGCTCTCCCAATACATCATGCGCCACTTTCAAAAGATAGGTGGAATCCACACCACTTGAGAATGCAACTGCCACGCTGCCTAATTTTTCAAAATATTGTTTTAACGCTTCCTGCTTTTTTAACTGTTCCGGAGTTGGCGCTGCTATTTTATCCATTTCTTATGCCTCTACTTCACTTCTTCTCTGAGTTCTTTTACCGTAGCAAGCTCCAGTCCGACCTTTTCTGCAATTACTTCATCTGTCAGAAGGTCTAAAAGGTTTCTTGCAACACTGATTTTTTCTCTGGCAATTCCACGGGCTTCACCAATTTTAATTCCTTTTGCTTCGCCAATCTTAATGCCCTGCGCTTCACCAATCTTGATGCCCTGCGCTTCACCAATCTCTATTCCCTTGTTGGTCATCTCTTCTGCAAACGTACACATTGTAATCACCTCTCCTGCCTTCACACGTTCTGCTACTGTTTTCTCTATTTTGACATAGGTTTTATCATTTGTAAACACCCGAAGTAGATTCAAAACCGCTTCTACATGGCAGATTGCCTCCGGATGTTCCTTGGGATTATATCTTCCAAGACGTTTTTCTGCAAAAAAATCTGCTACAATTTTAAAATCGCTCTTAAACTCTTTTCGGACTTTCTCCGGCAAAAATGCAATATTAAAAACAAATATTTTATAATCATTTACATACGGTCTTAGTTCCGGAGAAACATCTAAAATGTCAAATAGCGCATTCGGACTTTTCCATTCTGTATCACTGAAATTTAAAACAATCGTAATTGCCGGATATTTTCGTTCTTCCCCACGGTCAATCTGCGCCCGATACACAGCATAATCATACCCCATAATCCGGATGGGCATATTTTTGTCTATCCGACTTTCATTTTCAATCCCAAAAGATGCCACTTTGTATAACCCATTCTTATATAATTTCACAGTATCCCGAAACTGATTCCGAAGATTGTTTTCTTCCACCTTATAGATGCTTTCTGTTGGTCCCTCTTCCAATCCTTCTTCCAAAAGAATCTCCTTTCGAAAAAGTAATACATTATATATGTCAGCAAAAACATCCGAAAATGATTCCAGATATTTTTCTGCCAAATCCTTATCTGCCAAGTATTTTCCCCCTGTTAAATAAATATTTTGGATAAAAAGATTCTGAAAATATGAATATAAGATTATCACGAATACAGGCAGTTCAACACGCCTGCATAATAGATGAATATCGAATATTATTATGAACTGATTTTACTTAAGTATAATAGCAAAAATATTCCGAAGAGCACAAGTACTCTGCGGAATATTTTAATCTAATTTAATAGAATTTATATAATCTTTACAAAGATAAAACATTTTTTCTGTTTTTGTAACTATTTTCTTCTCATTTTTGTCATTTTCCATGTAAACGTTTGCGCACATGTACTTTAACATACCAATGGCGATCAGGTCATTGGCACAGTATATGGCTGTTGGCGGATTCTCACCCTGAATCAGCTTCTCCATGACTGCATAGCCAATCTTACGGTGTCCTAAAGAAATCAGATATTCCAATGCCTTTGCTGCAATTCTTCTTTCATCACAGATGACCTCATCTACTTGATAATTGGTAGAATTACGATTTACTGAAACAATTACTTTAGTCCCTATTTACATTTGTGTGTCCGATGTATCAACAGTATAATTATGCATTTCATGAATTGCGTAAGCAATTAGAAAATCAAGTAGTCCAAATTCCATAAAATGAAATTTTAGGGCAAATTACAGACATTAGCTTGGCTGTAGTATTTTTAAACAACATGTGTTAGACTACTGTTATACAAATCGGAAGTTTACAGCGAGGTAAAAGTTTATGAATAACTATAATGAAGTGAAAAAATCATTTG
>NZ_QTZI01000010.1:138519-139031 GCF_003462605.1 Roseburia sp. OM04-10BH | reverse complement strand
GGTCGAGGGCTTGACCAAAGCAACTCGGAAACAATCTGTATGAAGTTTTGAAGGTATGTTACAAAATAGCATAGCCTATTCATAATCCTCGATAGCTCAATGGTAGAGCGCACGGCTGTTAACCGTGATGTTGTAGGTTCGAGCCCTACTCGGGGAGTTTTTTTATCAACATTGATAAATAATATATGGCTCCGTGGTCAAGCGGTTAAGACATCGCCCTTTCACGGCGGTAACACGGGTTCGATTCCCGTCGGAGTCACTTGGGTGAAAACTCATGGATTGTAAACTGCAAGATTGGCTGAAAGGCTGGGTTCATAGTCTGCAGAAGGCATACGCCGATGTGGCTCAATTGGCAGAGCAGCTGATTTGTAATCAGCAGGTTATCGGTTCGAGTCCGATCATCGGCTTTATATGGACCTTTAGCTCAGTTGGTTAGAGCAACCGGCTCATAACCGGTCGGTCCTGGGTTCGAGTCCCCGAAGGTCCACTTTTATTTTAAATTTATTTGGCCC
>NZ_QTZI01000010.1:0-138509 GCF_003462605.1 Roseburia sp. OM04-10BH | reverse complement strand
ATTTGGCCCAATGGCTCAGTTGGTTAGAGCGCCGCCCTGTCACGGCGGAGGTCGCGGGTTCGAGTCCCGCTTGGGTCGTTTTGGGATCTTAGCTCAGCTGGGAGAGCATCTGCCTTACAAGCAGAGGGTCACAGGTTCGAGCCCTGTAGGTCCCATATGCCCGCGTGGCGGAACTGGCAGACGCGCAGGACTTAAAATCCTGTTGTGGTGACACAGTACCGGTTCGATTCCGGTCGCGGGCATTCATACCGATGGTATGTAATAATTTAATATGTGCGTGTAGCTCAGCTGGATAGAGCACTTGGCTACGGACCAAGGTGTCGGGAGTTCGAATCTTCTCACGCACGTGGAAAAAGGACTTTGAATCTTTGTTTGGCAGAGATTTGGGGTCTTTTTATTATATAAAAAAGGGTGGCACAGGTATGATACAGGATATTGCACCAATGAAATTTCACAATGAATATCAACAGAGAGAATGCCGGGATACGGATATTGTATTTTTATTTTCGGGAAATAAACTCCTGGTAAAAAAAGATTCTAAAATCAGTTTCTTCTATATAAAAGAGTTTACAAAAGAACTTACAAAAGAGACAGAACAAGAGGCTGACGGATTCGGTAACAAAAGATTGCAATATCTGTTTTCTATTGATGATGTACAGTATTATCTACTGAAAGTATGGTCAAAGGAAGAAGCAGAAAAAGAGGTAGAAAAGCAGCTTGATGAGCAGGTCAATAGGCAGAACAAAAAGCAGAACGATAATAATGGAAATATGGAATGGGTAACGATTCGCAGCCTGCGGGAAACAGTTTCAAAGAAAGATTGTTTTGCTGCGGCAACGGCATATCATTTGTATGTGTGGTATCGGGATAACCGTTATTGTGGCAGATGCGGAAAGGAATTGCAGCCGGATACGAAGGAGCGGATGATGCGTTGTGCATGCTGTGGCAATATGGTTTATCCGAAAATTGCTCCGGCAGTAATTGTGGGAGTAATATACGATAATAAAATATTGATGACAAAATATTCAGACAGGGAATATAAGAAATACGCATTGATTGCAGGTTTTACAGAAATTGGCGAAACTGCGGAAGAGACAGTTCGCAGGGAAGTCATGGAAGAAGTAGGATTGAAAGTAAAGGATATTGTATACTATAAGAGTCAGCCATGGGGCTTTGATTCCAATCTTCTGATGGGATTTTATGCCAGAGTGGAAGGAACAGATGCCATTACTTTAGATAAGAATGAACTTTCACTGGCTGAATGGGTACCAAGAGAACAGGTTGCAGGCATGGATGATAAAATCAGTCTTACCAGGGAGATGATGGAGAATTTCTATCAGAATGGCGAAAAATGTTTGCAATAACTACATTTTCTTGACAGTTTTGCATAAAAAATATATGATATAGAAGTGAAAAATCTTTTCAGAGAGGACTGATTTATTAATGAAGAATGAGAGTAAAAAGGCGAATGCAAAGCTTACATCAGTTCTTGCAGCAGTGCTTATTATAGTAGTAGCCATTGTAGCGGTAATTGCTGTAAAGACAAAGGATAGTGGAAGTCTTGGAACTTATTCATGTGAAATTATGTCAAGCGATAATTCATCGACTGTTTTTGAAATTACATTTAATGAAAAGAATAATACTTATAAAGAGAATATCAGTGTGGGAGACAAGGCAGTAGAGCTGGCATCAGGAACATTTGTCATGGATGGAAATAAGCTTACACTGACCTCCGATGGTGGCGATGTACAGAATCTTGTAAAACAGGGAAAATACCTGATTGCAAAAGATTATTTATATGAAGGTGAGATACCGGATGGAGATACTTTTGATGCTACCTGTACATTTAAGAATAGTAATAATGTGGTATATTCCATTACCTTTAAAGCGGATGGAACTTATGTACAGGATGATAATGGAGATGTATCGGAAGGAACTTATACGCGTGACGGAGACTGGATTAAACGTGAGAGCAGTTCTGGCACAAGCGTAGGAATTGATTATTTGATTTATAGCGGAAGAATAACTAATTCCTACTATATAAAAAAATAAAGCAAAAAAGATATATGATAGAAGAATTGTAATAGAAGAATTGGAATAGAAGCAATATAATAAAAATAGTGCGATGACTGTGACAGGAAGCAAAATATAAGAAACGCAGAGAGTGGAGAAAGAAGAGTCGAGGAAAATAAATGTCAAGAGAGGAATTTCTAACAGAATTAAGAAAGGCTTTGCAGGGAAGGGTAAGCCAGCAGGCGGTGAATGATAATCTCCGCTATTATGAAGAATATATTCTTACAGAATCTCATAAAGGAAAGACGGAGGCTGAAGTAATTGCAGAATTAGGAAATCCAAGACTTCTTGCAAAAAGCATAATTGATGCAGAAAATGCAACGGCAGAGAAAACTACAGCAGAACCACAAAAGGGAATGGATGGGCAGGAAACAGCTTCCGGAGAGTATTCTTTTAAGAAGATTAAAATTCGAATCTGGCTTATATTAGCGGCAGTATTTCTGTTTGTAATTTTGCTTATAATTCTGCTTGCACAGGTAGTTGCATTTTTACTTCCGGTTCTGCTTCCGGTAGCAATCATTTTCTTTTTATTTATAGCAATGGGTATGAACAAAAGATTTTAATAAGCAAGTATAATAAAGTAATTTTAATATAGAAATAACAGAGGAATTGGTGTTATGGCAATGATTAAGGTCCCGGCAGGGAAATGCTTTATCAAGCATGGAACAGCGGTAAATGCACTGTATATGGTAATTCATGGAACAGTGAGACAGGTGTCTAAGCTGGAAGAAGTGCAGATTGGAAGCGGTAATATAATAGGTCTGATGGATTGTGCAGAAGAAGAATATATAGCAGATTATGTGGCAGCGGATGATGTAACACTTTATCCGTTTCATTATCATGCTCCGGAGGACTTTGGTAAGATATTTATCAGTCAGCCGAAATATGCAGCAGCATTTTTATCTGTGGCAATTCGTGAGGCAGACCATATGCTTGGACGAAACCAGAGATTTCAAAACAGTACAGAAAAATATTATAGCTTTGCATTGGCAATGTATCAGAAATATCAGGAGTTATGTAGAAAATATTGCATTCAGGAGAAAAGTTTCCGGAGAATAGAGAGCCTGCAGCCTTATGTAAGAACCAATATGGCACCGAAATGGGAAGCGGATTATTTCCATGAACTGGCAGAACTTGGGAATAGTGGAACTATGGATTTCTTTCAGCAGAAAGAGGATTTGCTGACGGGACAGATTATGCAGGCAGCAAGAGCTATGTGCAAAGCGGTAAGAGAGATTGACCATGCAAAAGAATATTTACAGGAGCATGTAAATCTGTATCTGGATACCAATCGAATGGATTTATTACAGCTTTATTTTGACATGGCAGCCCGTGCAGCAGCAAGTGGAGCTGACATCGAGGAAATACGACAGGCAATAGAGCCATTGTTACAGTTTATCAAGGACAACCGTCTGGGAGATGCAGGAGAACGGGACAAACGAATTACGGAATATCAGACTTATGATTTTAGCAATATAAAGATAAAGGCAGATGCAATATATAACTTTGCAGGAGAACTGATTGGTGAAGTACCAAAGCCGCAGGCAGAGGATAAGCTGGTTCAGGGAACGGAAGATTTACTGGAACAGGAATATGCGGAAACCGATGGAGAAGAGGAAGAAGAAACAGAGGACTGTCTGGTACATATCTTAGAATATGCAGGAGTGGCAGCAGAGGATGTACATAAAATTCGAAGCAAAATGCATGAATATGATGCAATTCCGGATAATTTTGATAATGATGAGAAAACGAGAAAACTTCGGAAAGAGTTGACAGCATTATTCTATGCTACTTATAAAAATGTATTTAAGCATGCCATGAAAGATGCGGATGACCTAGACCCGGTTATTCAGATGTTTTTGAATTTTGGATTTATGGATGTGGGAATGGTAGGAGAAGATACCGCTAATGAACTTTATGATTTGACAGATAAACTGTTCAAGTGTAAAAGCGACCATGTCTATACCATGTTTGAGTGGCTAAAGAGCATCTATGAAGGAAAGAATGAACCAAGCCGGAATGAATTTGACCTGGATTATAATGGATATCTGGCAGAGCAGAAGCGGATGGGTAAGCTGGATGCAGCAGGAATGGAGCGGTTGAAAACAGACTGCTGGGAAAAGACCAAATATGAGATGAATAATATGTTTGTGTCAACGAACCGGGCAACTTATGGAAAAGTAAGTACCTTCTGTCCGATTCTGAGCAAGCATGACATGGTGCAGGAAGCAGAGAAGATGCTGGTGACTGCAGAGCGGATTGAGGAGGCAATCAAAAAAGTCCGTGAAGTTGATTATTCGTTGTTCTACCGTGAAGTGATTTTTTCAGATCCGATGCATGGTGTAAATGCTGAACCGGTGCAAAAAGAAGTATTTCCAGATGTTATTCTGATGCCGAATGTGGGAATGAAAGCAATGATGTGGCAGGAGACTGCCGGAGTAAAACGTGATACATCCGCCCGATTTGTTTTCCCGGTTATGACTATCTACAGCCTGCAGGATATGATGATAGAGACCTGCGGAAGATTCCGTTGGGAAATGTGCCGTAAGATACAGGGAATGCGTTGGAATGATATTACAGAGAAATCCCTAACTTCAGAATATTGTGATTATATCCAGTACTATCGGAAAAATCGTGATTTATCCACAGAGGCAAAGGAGAAGATTAAGAATACACTCTGGAAGTCAAAGAATAACTATCGTGAAGTATTTATTTCTGATTATATCGGATGGATTAAATACGAGGCAGGCGGCAGTTTCCGCCTGAACCGTGTAGCAAGGGATATTCTGTTCCGTTATTGTCCGTTTGCCAAGAAATACAGGGATGCATTAGAGGCAAACCCGATGTATCAGGATATGATTAGCCGGTTTAAAATATTCCAGGAACGTAAACTGCGTCATATCGATGGATTCCGTACCAGATATGAGAAGAACGGCGGCGAGATGAATATGGAACTGCAGGAAAATATGAATTTCTATAATATGTAAAGAACAATAACTACGAGAAATACGTTTTGCGAGCTATCGCGGTGCTCGCAAAATCTGAGTAGAAAAGAAGTTTGCTCAAGCGAGCTTGGCTCCTTCTTTTCTCCCAGATTTTTCTCGCTACTCGCGTAAATAAGAAAGCCACATGAATCTTAGGATTCCTGTGGCTTTCTTGAGGGGAGTATAAATAATTAATAAGGGGTATAACTGTATAAAAAAACAATTCTTATACGAAAAAAATTATAATATAAAAGTTTTTAAAATGCAATGCAAATGAGAATAATAATAAGAAATTAAGAAATAATATCACTGTATCAGAGAATCAAAAGAAAAAGTATCTGATAAAAAAAGGAGGCGATATTATGGCAAAAAATGCAGATAATGCAAAAAACAAAACAAGCAATGTAAACCGCACAATGAATGCTGATAATGATTTTGAAAATGCGGATAACAAAACCGGCAACAAAGCAGGCAATAAGACCAGCAACAGAAGTGATAATAAGGCGGATAACAAGACATCCAACAAATGTAATTACTAGGTCAATCTTATTGAAAAACTGCATATATTAAAATAAGAAACAGATTACAAGGAACACTTTGTAATCTGTTTTTTTATAGCAGAAAAAGTCAGGAGATTTTTGGGGGAGATGGCATATGAGATTTACGGCTATCAGTGTAGCGGAATTATGGAAACTAAAAGATGATCCACAGATATATATTGTTGATTTGAGAAGCAGGGAGGATTTTCAGGTATTTCATTTGAGAAATGCCCATTGTTATCCTTATGATGAGATAGAACACTGGGAGCATAAGCTGCCGAAAAATCGCAAGATACTGCTGTGTTGTGAGTATGGAAATACAAGTATGTATGCAGCAAAAAGACTGACGCGGCAGGGATATCAGATATATACTCTGATTGGAGGCCTAAATGCACTAAATGGATAGAAAAGAACATTGACAGTGTCATTTAGAACAGATAAGATAGTAGTGATAATGGAGAAAGAACATATGAAAACATACGAATTAACAGTGCCATGTCATTTTGGCTTAGAATCAGTTTTGAAAAAAGAAATATATGATCTGGGATATGAAATCTCAGAGGTGGAAGATGGAAGAGTGACTTTCATTGGTGATGCAGAGGCAATCTGCCGTGCAAATATTTTCCTGCGTACAACGGAGCGTGTGCTGCTTCGGGTAGGAAAATTTAAAGCGGAGACATTTGATGAATTATTTGAAGGAATCAAAGCACTTCCATGGGAAGAGTATATTCCTGAAAATGGTAAATTCTGGGTCACCAAGGCTTCTTCCATAAAGAGTAAATTATTCAGTCCGTCAGACATCCAGTCTATTGTTAAGAAGGCAATGGTAGAACGGCTGAAACAGAAATATCATACCAATTGGTTTGAAGAAAGTGGTGCATCCTATCCGGTACGAATTTTCCTGTTGAAGGACGAAGTAATGGCAGCATTAGATACCTCCGGAGAATCTTTACATAAGAGAGGCTACCGGACTCTGACCAGTAAGGCACCAATCACAGAGACCCTTGCAGCAGCATTGATAATGCTGACACCATGGAATAAGGACAGAATTTTAGTAGATCCATTCTGCGGAAGTGGAACATTTCCGATTGAAGCAGCAATGATTGCAGCCAATATAGCACCGGGCATGAACCGTAGTTTCTTAGCAGAGCAGTGGACAAACCTGATACCGCGTCAGCTCTGGTATGATACGGTAAATGAAGCCCAGGAAATGGTGGATACCGATATTAAGGTGGATATCCAGGGATATGATATTGATGAAGAAATTGTGCGTGCCGCAAGAGATAATGCAAAGCGTGCCGGTGTGGATGGCATGATTCATTTCCAGCAGAGACCGGTAAGCCAGTTGAACCATCCGAAAAAATACGGATTTATCATATCCAATCCGCCATATGGTGAGCGGCTGGAAGAAAAGGCGGCATTGCCGGAATTATACCGGACAATTGGTGAGGCATACAGAAGGCTGGATTCATGGTCTATGTACCTGATTACCAGCTATGAGAATGCACCAAAGGATATCGGAAGAAAACCGGATAAAAACCGCAAGATTTATAATGGAATGTTAAAGACATATTTCTATCAGTTCATGGGACCGAAGCCACCAAAACGGAAAGGGACAAAAGAGTGAGGGAAAAAGTACGTTATTCTAAGAGATATGTAGTATTCACGTTACTTTTAGTTCTTGCATTGATACTGAAATTTGCCAATTTTAAGGGTGTAACCGAAGAAATCGGGCAGTTCCGTGGTGCAGATTTGCAGAGCAGCGACTGGAACCCTCTGATTGCAAAAAGCATCAATGAGAAGAATCTTACGGTAGCGATTGATAATAAAGTATATACCAACAAGGACAATGGAATCTATATGGATGAAAATCTGAATCTGATGGTACCATTGGACTTGATTCGGGACAGTTATAACTGCAGCGTGCATCTTTATGATGACACGGCTCTTTTGATAGAAAAATATTCAGACAGCTTGTGGATGAGCTTAGATGACCCGGAAGTGCAGATAAATGATGAGAAGGAGAAATTTTCTTCCGCACTGACACGGATTGATGACCGTTATTATGTGCCGGCAGAAGTCATTGCTTCGAAGCTTGGTTATTCTTATGCCTGGGATGTTAACAAAAATGAAGCAGTGGTGGTGAATACTTCTTCTGAGACAAGCATTCTGCCATCTCATTATGACTTGCGGGAGAGAGGAAGAGCACCGCAGGTGAAGAACCAGGGAAATAAGGGAACCTGCTGGGCTGCATCTTCCCTGGCAGCACTGGAATCCATGCTGCTTCCGGAAGAAAATGATGTATTTTCAACCGATAACATGAGCCTTGGAAACAGTTTTGGCTTAGGACAGAATGATGGTGGAGAGTATACTATGAGCCTGGCATATCTGACTGCATGGCAGGGACCGGTATTGGAAAAGGACGACCCATATGACGGTGAGCTGACAAAGAATTTAGCTCCAGTCAAACATGTGCAGGAAGCGCAGATTATTGAAAGCAAGGATTTGGAGAAGATTAAAGAGGCAGTTTTTAAATATGGTGCAGTCGAGACTTCTATTTACAGTACACTGCAGAATGTCAACAGCCGTTCCGAATATTTTAATCAGGAGACCAATTCTTATTGCTATGTTGGTTCAGAAAAGCCGAATCATGATGTGGCGATTATTGGCTGGGATGACAGTTATGCAAAAGAGAATTTCCCGGGAGATTTAGAGGGAGACGGTGCATTTATCTGCCAGAACAGCTGGGGAAAAGATTTTGGAGACAATGGGGTATTCTATGTCTCTTATTATGATACCAATGTAGGAATTCACAATCTGGTTTATACCGGAGTAGAAGATACCGATAATTATGATACGATTTATCAGTCCGATTTATGTGGCTGGGTCGGTCAGCTGGGATACAACCGTGATACCATTTACGGAGCAAATGTATATATAGCGGAAAACAATGAGAATTTAGAGGCAGCAGGCTTCTATGCAACCGGAAAAAATACGGAATATGAAGTATATGTAGTAAAGGACTATGATGGAAGGGAAAGTCTGTCCAAACGGCAGAAAGCAGCTTCCGGAAAGTTTGATAATGCAGGTTTCTATACCGTTACTTTTGATAAGAAAATTGCAGTGAACAAGGGAGAAAAATTTGCCATTGTACTGATGATAAAGACTCCGGATTCCGTGCATCCAATGGCAATTGAATATAAGGCAGATGAATCAACCAGAAACGTAGATCTTTCCGATGGAGAGGGATATATCAGTACCAACGGCAAGAACTGGGAAAATGTAGAAGAAACCCAGTCTGCAAATCTTTGTATAAAAGCATATGCAAAAGAAAGGTAAGTCAGAGCGGGATGGAAGAGAAAGTTATTAAAGCAGCTACCGTGATTATTACTGCCATAAGCATTATTGTGGCAGGAACGCTGCTGTTTTTTCCACAACTTCATATCCGGGCAGAGGAAAACAGGGAACTTCGGGCACAGGAAGCCATCGAGCGCAAGGAAAATATGGATGCGCTGGAAATGCTGCAGTATAATACGGCAAATGTAGACAGCCAGGAGGGCATCAGCTTTGACCAGCAGCTTCGTATTGCGTTACCGGAAAATGTGACACCGGAAGATGTCAGCGTAGAAAATGACTATCTGACCCAGACCATTACCATTAAAATTCCGGGAGCAGATGAGAATTATCTTTATAACTATCCAATGATAGGAAAGAGCTATCATATAGATAATCTGACTTATGAAAGTGAGCCGGAATATGGTGTAATTGAGATCTCTTTAGATAGTGTGGTGGAATTACAAAAGACATCTGACGAGCATTATATTTATATGGATTTTTTGACACCACATGAAGTCTATGATAAAGTTGTGGTAATAGATGCAGGACATGGTGGAAATGCACCGGGAGCTACAAAGCAGGGCATTAATGAGAAAGATATTGACCTTGCTATAGTGCTTAAAGTAAAGGAATTATTTGATCAAGCAGGAGATAAAAGCGTTGGTGTTTATTATACGAGAACGGATGACAGCAATCCAAGTCTTGAACAGCGTGTAGATATGGCAAATAAAGCCGGGGCAGACCTCTTTATCAGCGTACATAATAATTCTACCAAGAGCGGAAGAATGTCCAGTATCAACGGAACAGCAGTCATGTATGATGAAGAGAAGGCATCTGAGGAAAATGGAAGTATGCAGTTAGCCCAGATTTGCTTAGAAGAAATGACAGCGGCGTTAGGAAGTACCAGTAAGGGAATTGTAAAAGGACACGAGATTTATATTATACGAACAGCAGAGATGCCGGTAGCATTGATAGAAGTAGGCTTTATGACCAATCAGGATGAACTGAACCGGTTGAATGATGAAGCATATCAGAAAGAGGCAGCGCAGGCAATTTATAATGCGATTTACCGGGCATTCCAGGAGGGATATTAAGATGAATAAAATAATATTTGCAACAGGAAACAAGGACAAGATGAAAGAAATCCGCATGATTTTATCGGATCTTGATGTAGAGATTCTTTCTATGAAAGAAGCCGGAATCAGCGTGGATATTGAAGAAAATGGAACTACTTTTGAAGAAAATGCACTGATTAAGGCAAAAGCTGTGGCAGTATATACAGATGCTATTGTTTTAGCTGATGATTCTGGTCTGGAAATTGATTATCTGAATAAGGAACCGGGTGTATATTCTGCCCGTTATATGGGAGAAGATACCTCTTATACCATAAAGAACCAGAATCTTTTGGACCGTCTGAATGGAGTACCAAAGGAACAGCGGACCGCACGCTTTGTATGTGCAATTGCGGCTGTATTACCGGATAAAGAAACACTGGTAACCCGTGAGACAATTGAGGGATATATTGGATTTGAGCCTCAGGGTGAAAATGGATTTGGCTATGATCCAATCTTTTATGTGGATGAATATAACTGCTCCACAGCAAGCTTGCCACCGGATAAGAAGAATGAAATGAGCCATCGTGGAAAAGCATTACGCGCAATGAAAGAAGCACTCATGGGAAAAGGTTTATCATAAAGGAAGATAAAAGATGAGAGTATTGATAGTAAGTGATACCCATAAGAAACATGCAAATCTGATAACGATTATGGAAAAAGAAAGACCTTTTGATCGTATGATTCATCTGGGAGATGCAGAAGGTTATGAGGACTATATTGCGGAACTGGCAGGATGTCCACTGGACATTGTGGCAGGAAATAATGACTTTTTCTCTGAACTTCCGAAAGAAAAGGAAATTGAAATCGGAGGATTAAAGGCATTGATTACCCATGGACACTACTATTATGTTTCTGCCGGTCTGGAGGATATCAAGAAAGAGGCAAGGGGAAGAGGCATGGATATTGTAATGTTCGGACACACCCACAGACCGCTTATAGAAAAGGATCATGGTGTAGTGGCATTGAATCCGGGCAGCACATCATATCCTCGTCAGGATGGACATCTGCCGTCTTATATCGTGATGGAAATCGACGCAAATGGTACTCCGGACTATCAGCTCAAATATCTTTCTGAAGAAGAAAAACCCAAAAAACCTTTATAAATTGGGGCAAGATTCGGAGTTGTAAAAATTTTTTGAAAAAATTTGAAAATAAATGTTGACAATTGGTATATGCTATAATATAATATGTCTTGCGTCACGGAAAAAGAAATTTAAATAGCGTTGACGGGGTGTGGCTCAGCTTGGCTAGAGCGCCTGGTTTGGGACCAGGAGGTCGCAGGTTCGAATCCTGTCACCCCGACTTCATGCGGGTGTAGTTCAATGGTAGAACACCAGCCTTCCAAGCTGGATACGTGGGTTCGATTCCCATCACCCGCTTTCTAATTGGAAAATTAGATATGTGTTCGTAGCTCAGCTGGATAGAGCAACGGCCTTCTAAGCCGTGGGTCGGGGGTTCGAATCCCTTCGAGCACATTTTCCCGAGAGGGAAGAGAGACCGCCTGATGGCCGGAATCTTATGGTGGGTATAGCGCAGTTGGTTAGCGCGCCAGATTGTGGCTCTGGAGGCCCAGGGTTCGAATCCCTGTATCCACCTTGATGCGATGGTTAGAGCATCTTTTGTAAAATTGATGGGCTATCGCCAAGCGGTAAGGCACAGCACTTTGACTGCTGCATACGTTGGTTCGAATCCAACTAGCCCAGTTAAGTTGCGATGTATCTTGAAGAATTCCAAAAGGATTTGGAAAGAGCACTTATCGAACTAAATATGTATGGGATATTAGCTCAGTTGGTAGAGCACTTGACTTTTAATCAAGTTGTCCGGGGTTCGAATCCCCGATGTCTCATTAACAGTGAAAAGCGTCATTCATATGAATGGCGTTTTTTTGTACGAAAAAATATCTGTAAAGCCGCTATTAATGCGGGGGGTGTGGGAAGAATGAAACAGCACGGAAATGTAAAGTCCGATGGGAAGAGTAAAGAAAAATAATACTAAGAGGCTGACATTTTTATCTTTATTTTATTTTTAAGAGGGATTTTGAATATCTTCGTCTTCATTTCATCTTCAAAAGGAGAAAAAGAAGCGTTTGCGTAATTAGGTAGAATGCTTTATGATTAAGACAATGAGGTGTTAGGAAGGCTTTCAAAAATCTTTGGAGAAATATATAAAGATTGGAAGGAATGGTGAAACAATGTATTATGGGAAAGAAACAGGTGAATTAAAAAAAGCAAGAGAAGAGTATGAAAGTATTTTTGGTTATGATCCAAATGGAGAAATGGAATTAGAGTTTAATGAACAAGACGAATATTTAGCAGTTTTATTACAGTGTATAGAAGAAAAGAAAGATATGTTTGATGTACTTGGAGGAGAAAAAGCATGACAAGAAGAGAACGTGAAGTAACAGATATAAATGAAATCCTTAAGATTATGGATGCCTGCAAGATTGTGCATGTGGGACTTGTGGATGGTGACCAGCCTTATGTGTTACCGATGAATTACGGCTATACCTATGGAGATGGGAAAATGGTGATTTACCTTCATGGAGCAAAGAAGGGATATAAGTATGATTTAATAGAGAAAAATCCAAAGGTATGCTTTGAAATGGAGTGTGATGTGGTGCCATTTGAAGGAAAGGTGGCATGCCAGTATGGTAATTCCTATTCCTGTGTTATGGGAAAAGGGAAAGCTGTTATCGTAGAGGATGTAAATGAGAAAATGCAGGCACTTTCCATTTTGATGAAATGCCAGACCGGAGGCGATTTTACTTTTAATGAAGAACTGGTATCCATTGTCAATGTGATTCGGATTGATGTAAGTGAATTCAGCGCAAAAAGAAGACCGATTCCGGAAGGATTGAAAAAGTAACAGAATAACAGAAGATGGAAAAAGAAATATTGAAAAAGAAATATTGATAAAGTAGAAAGCAGGATTATGAAAGTGTAATTCCTGCTTTTTTCTATCCTCAATCATTTATCACAAAACTGTGACAATCTATTCGTTGCGCGACGGAGGAAGCATTTGTATAATGAGACATAGGAATGAACCGGGGAAAAGTAGGAAAGAAAAAAACGAATGACAACAGATAAGAAAAAGGATGTTTAGGGAAGATGGATAGAATATTAGTAGTGGAAGATGACCGGGAACTGAACCAGGGAATTTGCTTTGCACTGCAGCAGGCAGGGTATGAGACAGAAAGTGCCTATTCCACTCAGGAGGCAAAGCTTGCGGGTTTGCAGCAGGAATATTCGCTTATGATACTGGATGTAAATCTTCCGGATGGAGAGGGCTTTGGCTTTTGTAAATGGATTATGGAGCACAGGAAAGTGAAGGTCATGTTTCTTACGGCAAGAGATTTGGAAGAAGATGTGTTATCCGGGTATGAGTTGGGAGCAGAGGATTATGTGACAAAGCCATTTTCCATACATATTCTGCTAAAGAAGATAGCGGTCATTTTAAAACGGGAGACGGAAAATCCAAGAAATATTTATGAAGATGGATATCTGTGGATAGACTTTGACCGGGTCAAGGTAGAAATAGAGGGGAAAGAGTGCATGGTAACACCTACAGAATTTCGGATGTTACGCTTATTTATTGAACATGCAGGACAGCTGCTTTCTTATAATGTGCTGTTAGAGCAATTGTGGGACTGTGATGAAGCATATGTGGACCGACACACACTGGCAGTCAATGTGAACCGGCTCCGTGGAAAGATAGAGGATGCGGAACACAAATATATTTCAAATGTATATGGGATGGGATATCAATGGTTGCGATAGGAATAATAGCAGGCTGTGGCATTGTGATAAGTTATCTTCTAGTCAGACTGTATCGGCAGAAGAAGGAAATCTATGATTTTACGGAAGAACTACAGCGGTGTCTGACGCTGATGAAAGCAGGCGAAGACATTGGAAATGAAGCGGAGTTTAAGGACAGCCTTTGGGATAAGATTTATCAGGATTTGCAGGAGCTTATGGATGTTTGGAACAGGAAGAACCGACAGAGCCATAAGGAAAAAGAACAGATAAAAGAGCTGATTTCTGACATTTCCCATCAGGGCAGAACGCCAATGGCGAATATTAAAATATATCTGGAAATTTTAGAAGAGGAACAGGAAGATAAGGTGCGGCGGCAGGAGTGTATTGGAAAGCTGATAAAACAGACAGAACGGCTGGATTTCCTGATGCAGAGTCTGGTGAAGCTTTCGCGCCTGGAAACCGGAATCATAGAAATATGTGAAAAGGACACAAAGATTTTTGAAGTGTTAGGACTAGCGGTTGCGGCAGTGGTACCGGGAGCGGAAGCAAAAGAGATTTCCGTCCATGTGGACTGCCCGGAGACATTGAAACTGTTTTGCGATGCCAAGTGGACACAGGAAGCAATTTTTAATCTTTTAGAGAATGCAGTGAAATATACTCCAAAAGGGGGAAGCATCTATATTTCAGTAATGGAACAGGAGGTTTTTGGAAAAATCAGTATCCGGGATACCGGAAGGGGAATCCCTGCGGAACATCAGGCACAGATTTTTCAAAGGTTTTACCGGGAACCGGAAGTCCATGATGAGGATGGAATCGGGATTGGTCTGTATCTGGCACGAAAGATTGTGACGATGCAGGACGGCTATATGGAAGTGCATTCAGAAAGTGGAAAGGGGGCAGAATTTTGCATTTATCTGCCAATGAAATAAAAGAAGTAGTACGGACAGAGGAGTTAAAGAAATATTATCCGTTGGGAACCCATACAGTAAAAGCCTTAGATGGAGTGAACCTTACCGTAAAAGAGGGAGAATTTGTGGCAATCACCGGAAAGTCCGGAAGCGGGAAAAGTACGCTGCTGCATATGTTAGGAGCATTGGATGTGCCAACATCCGGAGAAGTCTATGTTGATGGGAAAAGCCTTGCGTCAATGACGAGGGAAGAGCAGGCAGTCTTTCGAAGAAGGAAGGTTGGTGTAGTATTTCAAAGCTATAACCTGATTCCTGATTTGAGTGTGTATGAGAATATTGTGCTGCCCATCGAGCTGGATGGAGGTTATGTGGACAAGGCATATATAGAAGAATTGTTAAGGCAACTGAAAATAGAAGATAAGCGGGATGCACTGCCGGGTACGTTATCCGGCGGTCAGCAGCAGAGAACAGCAATTGCCCGGGCATTATCTTATAAGCCGGCTATTCTTTTAGCTGATGAACCCACGGGAAATCTTGACACACAGACCAGCCATGATGTTATGGGATTGTTAAAAACAGTGGCACGAAAATATCAGCAGACTACAATTCTGATTACCCATGACATGGACGTGGCGCAGTTGTCAGACCGGATTGTATACATGGAAGATGGGAAAATCAGGAAGGAACGAAAGCTCTATGCTTAAAAATAATAATCAGGCTGTCATCCGTAAGATGGCAGTCCGTTCCATAAGGAGCAACAGAAAGAAAAACAGCCTGTATCTTGTGGCAATTGTATTGGCGGTACTGATGCTGTTTACGGTTATGCAGACAGGGGCTTCCTACATGCATATGCAGTATGTCTGGCGGCTGCATTCTGTGGGGGAACTCTATGATGGAATTCTGATGGGCGGAGTCACAAAAGAGCAGGAAGAGACGGTAAAAGCAGATCCTGGTATTGAGGTAGTTGGAATTACAGAATTTATGCTGGGAAGCATCGGTGAAAAGAATATTTCTATCATATATGAGGATAAAAATTACCGGGAGAAAATGCATCAGCCAGGCATTCTACATCAGGAGGGAAGGTATCCTGAGACATCCGATGAGGTGATGGTTACAAAGACGCTATTGGAAAAGCGGAAGTTGGAAAATCTTACAATTGGAGATACGCTGCTTTTAAGCTATCAGAAGAAAGATGGAACCCAGGTAGAAAAGCCTATGAAAATTACGGGTATTATAGATGACTATGAAGAAACGGCCAACTGTTTCGTGACAGAAGATGTATTTGAACAGGCAGGCTACAGTCAGGCAGACTATGGCTGTGGCATTCTCTACTATCAATATCGCTTCTGGTTTGCATCAGACCGGATAGAGAACCGTCTGAAAGAAGAATTAAATCTGGAACGGAAGCAGAACATTCAGACAACATGGGACTGTGATAAGGTAAAGGGAATTTTTCTTGGGATGTTGGGAATCATTATGTTAACCTGCCTCAGTGCCTATTTACTGATTTACAATATCATGTATTTATCCATAGAAGATAATATCCGTTATTATGGATTGCTTCGTGCTGTGGGAATGACAGAAAGCCAGATGCACTGGCTGTTGTGGCAGAAGCAGATTATTCTAAGTGGAATCGGAATTTTAATGGGAATAGTTTTAGGATTTCTGACGTCCTATCTTGTAATTCCCGGAACAATCCGGGTGCTGGGACTTCGCTCAGAAAAGATGGCTGTAACGATAAAACCGGAATTTCTGGTGCTGACGATTGCTATTATGGCAGTAACCGTCTATTTTGCCAGCCGTAAGCCGGTAAGAGTAGCAGAGCGCATTTCTGTCATGGAGGCACTGGGATATCAGACTTCGAAGGTAGTCTATACCGGAAAGAAAAGACGAACCGGGAAAAATATTATTTACCGTCTGGCATGGCAGCAGCTGTGCCGGATGAAGAAGAAAACAATCCTTGTCATCCTTTCACTATCAACCAGTCTGACTGTATTTCTATGTGTGGTAACACTGGCGGGAAGTCAGAGCAAACGGACGGCAGAGTTACAATATATGGATGCTGATATGGAACTGACCAATAAGAGTATGGTGGCTGATACATCAGACTGGAAACAGCCTTTCGATGACACATTTTGTGATAAACTTTCAAAAATAGATGGAGTAAAGGAAATCCACAAATTAAATTACAGTACAATCGTCGTACCCTGGGAGCCGGATTTTTCAGATCAGTGGATGCGTGATTTCTATGACCAGTGGATGTATATAAAATATGACGATGTAAGAGAAGAATATCAGCAGAATCCGGAACATTTCATGGCACTGGTGGTGGGAATCGATGAAAAAACATTTCATTATATCAATCAGCAGAACGAAACGGCAATTGATGAAAAATCATTTCTGGAAGGGGAAAGCTGCCTTTTATGCCAGCAATATATGGGATATACCAATGCGGATGTCAAAAATAAGAAAATAAGCTTTTATTTTCCGGGGCAGGAAACAAAGAAATACAGCACATCTGTTGCAGGACTGCAGAAGGATGACAGCCCATATCGTGGACCCAGCGAGGTAAGTTTATCTGTTGCGGGAATACAGGAGGATGACAGTCCGTATCTTGGTCCGACTGCCATGGGACCGACGATTATGATTTTAGTCAGTGACTCTTTTTTAGAGGATAAGGCAGAGAGCCTGTGGACATACAAGGTATCGGTGATTTATGACGAGGAATACGATAAGGAAACAGAAAAGAAAGTCAAAGAGCTGATACAGGAATCTAAGGATGCAAAAAATATTACCTGGAGCAGCAAGTTAAAGGGTATCAAAGAGCAGAAGCCGGCAGAACGGAAGATGTGGCAGCTAGGAATGGGAATCGCTATAGTTTTAGGGTTTATCGGTGTGATGAATTATATCAATACAGAGCTTGGCAGTATATCCGGCAGAAGGCGGGAAATTGCAATATTAGAAAGCATTGGCATGACCGGAAAACAACAGCGCAGGCTGCTTTTGACAGAAGGGATGTATTATGCGGGAATTTCGTTTTTCCTGACGGCAACGGTGGGACTTGGCATTGATGTGCTGTTGTTTCAGCGGATGAATTATCATAAGGTAGCATTTTCCATTCCTGTCATTCCGGTGGTTGTCATGATAGTGACACTGTTTGCACTGTGCATTTTCGTACCGTTGGCAGCAGGCAGATTTATGGAAGGAGATGGCACTCTGGTAGAGCGGATTCGTCATGTGGGAGAATAAAAAATAACTTTCACTGCAACCGTTTCTTCTGTTATTACAATATATAGGTGTAAGGGAAACATCCCAAAACAAATGACGGCGCGGTCTGGGAGATTGGAAACATGAACAAACAATTACTGGAACATTACATTGAGGCATACGGAACGGACATTTATTCCTTTTGTATCCGGCTGACACAGAACCGGGAACTGGCAGAAGAACTCTATCAGGATACCTTTCTTGCAATGTGTGAGAAGGAGGACTGGAAGGAAGAGGGAAATGTCAAAAGCTATCTGCTTGGAATTACCATAAAGCTCTGGCAGAACCGGAAGCGGAAATTTGCCTGGCGAAAGAGGATTGCAGCGGAGATTCCCTTATCGAAGGAGCAGGGACTGGAAGCATTTTCGGCAGATGAAAACTTAGAGCAGCATATGGTAAGCAAAGAAGAGCAGGAAGCCGTGTGGAAGGCTGTATACAAATTGCCGGAGCAGCTTCGCATCGTGATTCTTTTATATTATATGGAAGATTTCAAAGTGGCTGAGATTGCAGAAAAGCTGTCCCTCTCTATCAGTAATGTGAAAAGTAAACTGATGCGTGCACGTAGATATCTGAAGCAGGAATTGGAGGATTTTATCATATGAAACCAACCTTAGATGATTTATTACACAACTCCCTTATAGCAACTGATATTCCCTCGGAAGAACTCAACGAGAGGATTTTAAACCAGTCAACCCAAAAGGAGGTTGTACCTATGCGGAAGAAGGAAACGAAGAAACCATGGAAAATGGCACAGACAGCAGCGGCTGTGGCACTTCTTGTTTTAGTCACCGGCTGTGGTGTATATGCGGCAGAGCGGATCCTTGCACAAAAACAGATTACTATTATTGATAATGAAACGGAATTTATGGAAAATGCCACAGAGACAACGATTCATTATGAAGAATTTTCAGGAGAAAATCTTGATTTTGCAGACAGCAAGGTGACAGACCGGACAGAGGAACTTATTCAAACTTCTGATTTCGTTGGAACCGTTACCGAAGGAACCAAGGATGATCTATGGAGCTTGAAGGCAGAAGAAAAGATTGATGGCAAAATAGAGGTGGGTTATGTCTATCCGAAATTAAGCGATGCTTTTAAAGACCATAATATTGGCATTGACGTTTCTTATATAGAAGCAAATTATCCAACACTCTGGAGTGAAAAAGCCTGTCAGCTTTGTTATGATTCCAGGGATGCAGACACATTTTCCCGGGGAGCATTCTTTGCCAGTTACCGGAAGGGAGACAGTCAGGCGGTGTCTATCCAGTATGAAGTATCGGATATAACAAATGAGGATGATTATATTTTTAAAGAAGCTTATGACAGCACCGGCACTTATACCACAGCAGATGGTGTGACACTGACCATTACCAGTCAAACAGCAGACAGCGGCTATACGATTACTTATGCCCGCATGATTACGGAATATAGTGATTTCGTTCTGACATTGCGTGGAGATTTTTCAGAAGAAGAAAGCCATGTGATTTATGATAGTTTAAATCTATCTTCAATCTGTGAGACTGGGAAGTAGAATAAAAACGGTTCAGGAATTATCCTGAACCGTTTTTGTGGTTGGACTGCGGGCAACAGGACTTGAACCTGCACGGTCTCCCACTAGAACCTAAATCTAGCGCGTCTGCCAATTCCGCCATGCCCGCAAGACAAGAACTATAATAATATAGAAATACAGTTCATGTCAAGTGTAGATTAACCCTGAAGCCCCCGTGCCTGACGGTCCATATCCTCCACTACAATGTCATAGATTTCACCAAGACCTGCGCAGTATTCTAAGACCTTCCAAGGCTCGTTGGTGTGATAATGAATCTTAATCAGTTCTTCATCACCAACTGCCAGAAGGCAGTCTCCTTTGAAATTTTCAGTAAAGTAATCATTAATTGCATCCTCGTCAAGATTTTCCCCTTCAATTAAAAGCTGAGTGTCATATCTGAATTCTAACATCATCGAATCCTCTCTTTCTGTCTATTTCCCTTTTATCAGGAATAAATTTCAAACACAGTATAGCATAACGTGGTAAGAGAAGAAAGTATTTCATAAAGCAGCAGGACTTTGTTGAGACAGATTAACCAAGTAGAAAGTTTTAGATTTCTTTAAGAACTGCCTAAGCAAAGATTAATGTTCTTTAAGAATTCGTAACTGTGATATTCTTGTGATTTTATTGTGCTATAGTTGTCCCTAGAAAAAAGAAAAGAGGGATGATATGGATATTTTAAAGAACATCAGGGAAACTGCCCTGACACATCCGAAGCGGTGTGCAGTGCAAAGCAGAGAACAAAAGTTGACTTATGAGGAGTTAGAAGAATATTCCAACCGGCTTGCAGTATGGATTGCAAAGAATAGTCAGGACCGTAAGCGGCCGGTTATTGTATATGGACATAAGAATTCGTATATGGTGGTATGCTTCCTTGCCTGTGCCAAGGCAGGTAGAAGCTATGTGCCGCAGGATATCTGCATTCCAGTAAGCCGGGTGGATGAGACCGTATTAAGCGTAGAACCGGAACTGACCTTTGTGGTAGAAGGTGATTATCAGACAGAAATAGGAACAGAAATCAGAAAAGATGAGATAGAAGAAATCGTAAAACAGGAGACAAACAAGACCGATGTGCTACAGCCTCTGACCAAAGATGAAGTATGGTATATCATATTTACTTCCGGAAGCACCGGAAAGCCAAAGGGTGTAGAGATTACAAGAGACTGCCTCAGCCACTATCTTGACTGGTCGGTTCAGTTAGGCAGTACCATGAAAGAAAAGAGCGGTGCGCATTTTATGAATCAGGCACCATTTTCCTTTGATTTATCGGTAATGGATTTATACACTTCCCTGGTCTGTGGCGGAACGCTTTATACCATGGATAAGAAGATGCAGAGTGACTACAGTGAAATGTTGGGCTTCTTAGAACAGTCGGAAATCGAAATCTGGGTATCCACACCGTCTTTTGCGGATATGTGTCTGGCAGACCGGAATTTCTGTGGGGAAAAGATTGAAGCCTTAAAACTTTTCTTATTCTGCGGGGAAGTGCTTACTACAGCTACGGTAGAGAAGTTAAAGGAACGTTTCCCAGAGGCAGTTATCATCAATACTTATGGTCCGACAGAATCTACGGTGGCAGTCACGGATGTGACTATAACAGAGAAGTTATTGCAGGAGACCATTGCCCGGGGCAAATCCCTTCCGGTAGGCCATGAAAAGCCAGGAACTTATATCGAAATCTGGGATAAAGCCGGAAAAGTGTTGCCGGAAGGAGAACAGGGCGAGATTGTTATTATCGGAGATACGGTAAGCTGTGGTTATTATATGAGAGCAGATTTGACAAAGAAGGCATTTTTCCATTGTATCCGTGATGGAAAAGCTTACCGGGGTTATAAGACCGGAGATGCCGGATATTTAAAAGGCGGGCAGCTTTATTATAATGGAAGAATCGATTTGCAGGTGAAGTTGCATGGATACCGCATTGAAATTGAAGATATTGAGAATAACATGGTAAGACTTCCTCAGATTGACCATGCAGTCGTAGTGCCGAATCTGGAAGAAGGAAAGGTAAAGAGCCTGACGGCATTTGTGACAGGAGCACAGATGGCAGGAAAGAAAGCATCTGAGATTTCAAGACAGGTAAAAAACGGTCTGAAGGAATTCCTTCCGGTTTATATGATCCCAAAGAAAATAAAATATATCGAAACCATGCCAATGAATAACCATGGCAAGGCAGACCGAAAATATCTTGGAGGTCTGGCAGAATGAGTTTTTACAGCGGAGCACCATTCTTTGGCACATTGATTCTGTTATTGCTTTTCGCATTGATTCTTGGCTGTATGGAAAGGAGCCTGCACTGGTATAACCTTATCGTATCAGGTGTAATGGTTGTCTGCGTGTTAGGCGGAAATCTGACGGCGCTTGCGTATTTCGCAGGATACTTTCTGATTGAATGGATGCTGGTCAGAGGATATGAATACATAAGAAAGAAATATGGAAGAAAGGCAGCATTTTATCGCAGTTTTGTGCTGCTTTCCATCCTGCCACTTGCATTATGTAAACTATGTGACCTTCCATGGTTAAAGGGGATGAATCTTTTTCAGTTTACCGGAATTTCTTACCTTACGTTCCGGGTGGTGCAGATTATCATTGAACTTTATGATGGCACCATAGAAGAGGTGAAAATCCTTGATTTTTCAGCATTTTTAATCTTCTTTCCAACCTTTAGCTGCGGACCCATTGACCGGAGCAGAAGATTCTTGGAGGATTATCATAATGTGCCGGGAAGAAGAGAATATCTTGAGCGGTTTGGAATTGGTTTACAGAAGCTTGTTTTAGGAGCAGCATATAAATTCGTATTTGCGGATTTCTTCTATCAGATTATGAATCAGTTCATGAACCGGACAGCAGGGAATATGGTTTGTTATGCATACAGCTATGGTTTTTATATGTTTTTTGATTTTGCGGGATACAGTCTGATGGCCGTGGGAACCGGCTATATGCTTGGCATCTGCGTACCGGATAACTTTAAGAAACCGTTTATCAGCCGGGATATGAAAGAATTCTGGGCAAGGTGGCATATTTCCCTGTCCGAGTGGTTTCGGGATTTTGTCTTTTCCAGATTTATGATGTTATCCATGCACAAAAAATGGTTTAAAAGCAGATTAAACGGTGCGGCAGCAGGCTTTCTTATCAATATGCTGGTGATGGGTGTGTGGCATGGTCTGACGGTGCATTATATTTTGTACGGACTCTATCATGGCATATTGCTGGCAGTTACGGAAATCTATCAGAAGAAGTCGAAGTTCTATAAGAAATATAAGAAGAAAACCTGGTATGCACTGGCATCATGGGGAATCACATTAAATCTGGTGATGTTTGGTTTCCTGATTTTCTCAGGACATTTTATTACAATTTAGGTTATCCCAACTTATATATAGAAGAAAAATTTTAGATGCAGAAATCGTTTGCAAAGAAAAATAGAAAGAGAAAAAGGAGATTATAAGATGAAAGAAAAGATTTTGGATATTATTGAAAAAGTATGTGAGGATGACAGCATCCGGGAAGACCTTACGATGAATCTTTTTGAAGAGGATTTACTGGATTCCTTAAGCTTTGTAGAACTTCTGGTGGAACTTGAGGATAACCTTGGTGTTGTAATTTCACCATCGGAAGTAACAAGAGAGGATATGGATACACCGGAGAAAATTATCGCACTGGTAGAAGCGAAAGCACAGGAGAAGTAAGCATGAAAACGATAAAAGCATTTGCAGTTTCGCTGCTGTTATGCGCACTTACGATAGTGGGACTGCATTTATACAGCGGCAGAGGTTTTTCGGCAGAGGGAAAAGCAGGCACCTGGGTCAGTGATGCAAAATCCCAAAGCGGCAGTACATTAAAGAAGATGGCAGCCGATGAAAATGCAGTGCTGATATTCGGCTCTTCGGAGCTGCGGCATGGACAAGGCAGTGGATTCCATGGAGATACGATTTTTGATGGCGCGGATATGGATCCCATTTATGTAGGAAAAGCAGGGTATCAGAGCCTGACCCATGCCATTACACTGGGTGCGGTGGGCAGTCAGGCAGCCAATAAGAAGGCAGTATTAATCGTTTCGCCCCAGTGGTTTAAAGAAAATGGAGTAAAATCCACGGCGTTTGAAGCTGCTTTTTCAGAAGAAGAATATATTGCATTGCTGGAAAATCCGGATATCAGTCAGGAAACCAAGGATTATATCAATGGCAGACTGCAAAATATCATGGCAGATAATGAAACCATGTCAGAAAGAGTAAAAAAGGACCGGGAATGGTATCAGCCGAAGGATGATAATACAGCAGAACAACCAGGCTGGCTGGAGCAGAAAAAAGCAGATTTTCATAAGATACTGTTGGAAGAAAAGAATAATTATAAAGTGATGGCAGAGGCACTGATGGATGGAATCAGCAATCATAGGAGCAAGGAAAGTGGTGCAAAGCTGTCACAGGCTACCTGGGAGCAGCTTCGAAAGGAAGCTGAAACAGAAGGACATAAGCTTTCGGATGGCAACGACTATGGCATGTTTGACAGCGTATATAAAGGAACGTACCAGACGCTGATTGCCAATGGAAAACATAAGAATCCGAAGTACACCTTAGATTCCATGGAATTTTCGGATTTGGAATGTTTTCTGTCAATTTGCAGGGAGGAGGGAATCGAGCCTTTGGTAGTAATCCTTCCCTTTAACGGATACTGGTATGATTATACGGAGCTGACGGCAGAAGAGCGGAGTGTATTTTATGAAAAGATAAGATGCATAGCAGAAGATTATGGTGTGCAGTGTGCCGATTTGAGTGGAAATGAATATACGGAGTATTACTTTGAGGATAATTCCCATCCAGCATTGAAAGGACTGGTAGATTTAAATGAAGCGATTTATGAATTTTATCGGAAAGATAAGACAGAATGAGAAGGCAGTATTTCTTGGTAAAGTGATTTTCTTTTACCTGCTGCTGATGATTCTATGGATGCATTTTATGCTGGCAAAGGATTCTGCAGCACCGGCGTTTATTTATGAGCAGTTTTAAACTATACCGGTTTGGAATGCGATATATAACCTATGGTTATATATTAAAATAAATCAACCTAGTAAAATCAATGCACCTTTAACACTTTAACGCGGCAAAGCATATGAAAAACCTAGAAAAATCAAGGAGTAGCAGGGAAAATGAGTATTGCTTTTCAAATTTTCATGTAGTAAGATAAGGCACATGAAACCTAGGAGTTAAAGGAGGAACTATTATGAAGAAAAAAATAGTCAGTGTAATACTGGTCGCAGCGATGGCAGTTGGATGCCTTGCAGGTTGTGGCTCAAAAGAAGCAAAAAATGAAGATGCATTCTATATCGGAGGAATTGGACCGGTTACCGGTGATGCAGCAATTTACGGAACAGCCGTTCAGAACGGTGCACAGATTGCTGTCGATGAGATTAATGAAGCCGGTGGAATTAACGGTCATCAGATTGAATATAATTTCCAGGATGATCAGGGAGACCCTGAAAAAGCAGCAAACGCATACAACACCTTAAAAGACTGGGGTATGCAGGTATTAATGGGAACTGTTACAACAGGTCCTTGTGTATCTGTGGCAGATTTAACTGCAGCAGATAATATGTTCCAGATTACACCATCTGCATCATCTACAGATGTAATCAAGAACGACAATGTATTCCAGGTATGCTTTACAGACCCTGCACAGGGAACAAAATCCGCACAGTATATTGGTGAGAATAACCTTGCCAAGAAAGTGGCAATTATTTACAATAGTTCAGATATCTATTCATCAGGTATCGAAGCAAAATTCGTAGAAGAAGCAGCAAACCAGAACTTTGAGGTAGTTGCAGAAGAAGCATTTACTGCAGATTCCAAGACAGATTTTTCTACACAGTTACAGAAAGCAAAAGATGCAGAAGCAGATTTGGTATTCCTTCCAATCTACTATACAGAAGCATCTATTATCTTAACCCAGGCAGATTCTATGGGATATGCACCGACATTCTTCGGATGCGACGGTATGGACGGAATCTTAGGTGTTAAGAACTTTGATACTTCTTTAGCAGAAGGACTTATGTTATTAACACCGTTTGCAGCAGATTCGAAAGATGAAAAAACTGCAAACTTCGTTTCTAAATATGAAGAGAAATATAAAGATACACCAAACCAGTTTGCAGCGGATGCTTATGATGCAATTTATGCAATCAAAGCAGCATTGGAAGAAGCAAATGCAACACCGGATATGAGTGCTTCTGATATTTGTGATTTATTAAAAGATGCAATTACAAAAGTCAACATTGATGGTGCAACAGGTAGCGGAATGACATGGTCAGCAACTGGTGAAGTAAACAAAGATCCTAAAGCGGTTGTAATTCAGAATGGTGAATACGTAGGAATGTAATGTATTTTATCAGATAAGCCAAAGAGGGGTTGCCAATGGCAGCCCCTTTTATGTATTATAGAGGTATATATTCTAAGAGAAAGCAAGAGGTGTTGTTATGAGATTCATAACGTATTTAATCAACGGTATCAGCCTTGGCAGCATCTATGCAATCATTGCACTGGGTTACACCATGGTGTATGGAATTGCTAAGATGCTGAATTTTGCCCATGGTGATGTTATCATGATTGGCTGCTATGTCGTATTTATGACAATGAGCGGCATGAACATGAACCCGCTTTTGAGCGTAATCCTTGCAGTTGTAGTCTGCACTGTGCTTGGCGTGATAATTGAAAAAGTGGCATATAAGCCTTTGCGTAAGGCATCTCCACTGGCAGTATTGATTACCGCAATTGGTGTCAGCTATTTGCTGCAGAATATTGCATTACTGATATTTGGCGCAGATACCAAATCCTTTAGTTCTGTGGTTCCATTGCAGAATATCAAGATTGGCGGAATTACCATAACCGGTGTTACGGTAGTGGCAGTCCTGGCATGTATTGTTATCATGATTGGCCTGATGATTTTTATTAAAAAGACAAAAGCAGGACAGGCAATGCTGGCAGTATCCGAGGATAAGGATGCAGCACAGCTTATGGGGGTAAATGTAAACGGGACAATTTCACTTACTTTCGCAATTGGTTCCGGACTTGCAGCAATTGCAGGTGTGTTATTGTGTTCAGCATATCCGACACTGACTCCATATACCGGATCTATGCCTGGTATTAAAGCATTTACTGCAGCTGTATTTGGTGGAATCGGTTCCATTCCGGGAGCATTTATCGGAGGAATTCTTCTTGGTATTATCGAAATCTTAGGAAAAGCTTATATTTCTTCACAGCTTTCCGATGCTATCGTTTTTGCCGTATTGATTATCGTGTTATTGGTTAAGCCTACCGGTATTCTTGGTAAGCCAATCCATGAGAAAGTGTAGGTGGCAGAAATGAGTAAAATGAATTTAAAAACAATGAAGAAGACAACAAAGAGTAATTTGATTACATATGCTATGGTAATCGTCATTTTTGCCGTAGTACAGATTCTGGTAGCAACTGGAAGCATGTCCAGTCTGATGCAGGGACTTTTGGTACCACTTTGTACTTATTCTATCGTTGCAATCGGATTGAACCTCTGTGTAGGCTATCTGGGTGAATTAAGTCTTGGTCATGCAGGCTTTATGTGTGTCGGCGCATTTTCCAGTGCTTTCTTTACCCGATGCATGGAAAATTCACCGATGAATCCAACCCTGCGTTTTATCATCGCTTTATTAATCGGAACTGCTGTTGCAGCATTCTTTGGATTCTTAATCGGAATTCCGGTACTTCGTTTAAGAGGCGATTACCTTGCAATCGTAACCCTGGCATTTGGAGAGATTATCAAGAATGTCATCAATGTTCTTTATGTAGGCAAAGATGAAAACGGTCTGCATTTTGCAATCAATGACAGCAAGTCTCTTAATATGTCGGGAACCGGAGAAATGATTATCGATGGTGCAAAGGGAATCACCGGAACACCAAGACAGTCTACTTTCTTAATCGGTGTTATTTTGATTCTGGTTGCATTGTTTGTAGTATTTAATCTGGTTAATTCCAGAAGCGGCCGTGCCATCATGGCAATCCGTGATAACCGTATTGCAGCAGAATCCGTTGGCATTAATATTACAAAGTTTAAACTGATGGCATTTACCATTTCTGCAGCAATTGCAGGAGCAGGCGGAGTGCTTTATGCACATAACCTTTCCAGTCTGATTGCCCAGCCGGCAAACTTCGGATACAATATGTCCATCATGATTCTGGTATTTGTCGTACTCGGTGGAATGGGAAGCTTCCGTGGTTCCATTATTGCAGCCGTAGTACTGACCATGCTTCCGGAAGTATTGCGTGGACTGCGTGATTATCGTATGCTGATTTATGCGATAGTTCTGATTGCAATGATGCTCTTTAACTGGGCACCGGCAGCAATTACCTGGAGACAGACACATTCTTTGAAGAATTTATTTGCAAAGAAAACGAAGGAGGTACAATAAGATGGCAATGTTAGAAGTAAAGAATCTTGGAATTTCCTTCGGTGGACTCCGGGCGGTAGATGGATTTGAAATGCAGATTGAAAAAGGTCAGTTATACGGATTGATTGGACCGAACGGTGCAGGTAAAACAACCGTATTTAATATGCTTACCGGTGTATACAAACCGGATGATGGAAGCATTGTACTGGATGGAAAAGATATTACCGGAAAGAAAACCATAGATATTAATAAAGCCGGAATTGCAAGAACCTTCCAGAATATCCGCCTTTTTAAAGACCAGTCCGTGCTGGATAATGTAAAAGTCGGACTGCATAATCATCATACTTATTCTACTTTAACCGGAATCCTAAGACTTCCGAAGTATTTTAAAGTAGAAGCAGAGATGAATGAAAAGGCAATGGAGCTGTTAAAGGTATTTGGTCTTGAGGATGAAGCAGATTATCTGGCATCCAATCTTCCGTATGGTAAACAGCGTAAACTGGAGATTGCAAGAGCACTGGCAACTGAACCAAAGCTTCTGCTTTTAGATGAGCCGGCAGCCGGCATGAACCCAAATGAAACCAAAGAATTAATGGATACCATCCGCTTTGTAAGGGATGAATTTGATATGACCATTCTTCTGATTGAACATGATATGAAACTGGTATCCGGTATCTGTGAGAAACTGACTGTATTGAACTTCGGCCAGGTACTGGCAAGCGGAAATACCAGTGACGTATTGAATAATCCACAGGTTATCAAGGCATATCTGGGCGAATAGGAGGGATGATAAAATGGCAATGCTTGAAATAAAAGATTTGGAAGTATATTACGGCGTGATTCAGGCAATTAAAGGGATTTCCTTTGATGTCAATGAAGGAGAAGTCATTGCATTAATCGGAGCCAATGGTGCAGGTAAGACAACTACACTGCAGACAATCACCGGAATGCTCAGTGCCAAAAAGGGAAGCATTCTTTTTGAAGGAACAGATATCACCAAGGTTCCGGGACACAAGATTGTATCCATGGGAATGGCACATGTTCCGGAAGGAAGACGTGTATTTGCAGAGCTTTCTGTATATGAGAACTTAAAGCTGGGTGCATATACCAGAAAAGATAAGCAGGAAATTGCAGAGTCTTTAGAGCGTGTATACAAGAGTTTTCCAAGATTAAAGGAACGTAAGAATCAGCTGGCTGGAACCTTAAGTGGTGGCGAACAGCAGATGCTTGCCATGGGCCGGGCGTTGATGAGTAAGCCGAGGATCATCCTTATGGATGAGCCGTCCATGGGATTGTCTCCAATCTTTGTAGAAGAGATTTTTAACATTATCAAAGAAATATCTGTATCCGGTACAACGGTTCTTCTGGTAGAACAGAATGCAAAGAAAGCATTATCGATTGCAGACCGTGCATATGTACTGGAAACAGGTAAAATTGTATTGAGCGGTGATGCCAAAGAGCTTATGAATAATGAGTCTATTAAAAAGGCATATTTAGGAGAGTAGGTGTTAAATATGAAACATACGGTAATAACCATTGCAAGAAGTTATGGAAGCGGCGGAAGAACGCTGGGTAAGAAGCTGGCAGAAGAACTTGGAATTCATTGCTATGACCGTGAGTTAATAAGAATGGCTTCCGATGAAAGCGGAATCAATGAGGCATTGTTTGGAGAGGCAGATGAGAAACTGCGTAAGATGCCACTCTTTCGTATTGCGAAGAAAGCATATCATGGGGAAGTGCTTCCACCGGATAGTGATGAGTTTGTATCCAACGACAATCTCTTTAACTATCAGGCGAAAATTATCCGTGAGGTAGCCAAAGAAGAGTCCTGCATTATTATCGGACGTTGTGCGGATTATGTTTTAAAAGATTGTGATTATGTAAAGAGTCTGTTTTTCTACGCACCGCGTAAGGACTGCATTGAACGTGTCATGCAGCAGAATGGCGGGACTAAGAAGGATATTGAAAAGAAGATAGACACCATTGATAAATATCGTGCAGACTATTACAAATACTATACCGGCAGGGAGTGGAATGATGCCAGAAATTACGATTTCTGTCTGGACACTACATCCTTAAGCTATGAGAAGCTGGTACAGGTTGTAAAAGCATATTTAGAAATCAGTGAGGCAGAGCAGCCTTAGGAACAATATTGCAGCAGAATATGAGAAAGAAGAGGTATCTGATGATTCGGGCATCGGATACCTCTTCTTTCGATGCTTATGCGGGCAGCGGGAAAACGCTGGACTTACAAAGCATGTTTTCTGTAGTTTTACAGTTTCTTTAAAATTTTATCGATGTCATTTCTGTGGCCTAATACCATCAGATGGTCCGTGTCTTTAAAAATATAATTGGCATCCGGCAGCAGGCTCATGACACCATCTGTTTTAATACCGATGATATTGGCATGATAGCAGGCACGGAAATTTAGATCCTTAATACTCTTTCCAATCCATTCCGGTAATGGCGGAATCTCATAAATGGAGAAGCCACCGCCTAATTCAAAGTAGTCAAAGACCTGGTCGGCAGAGAAACGGACTGCAATTTTTTCTGCGATATCCCGGTCAGGGTAGATAACTTCGTCAGCACCGTTCCGCAGCAGAAATTTGGCATGAATATCACGGTTTGCTTTGCTGACGACATATCTGGCACCCATTTCCTTAAGCAGGCTTGTAATCTCTAAGCTGCTCTGGAAATTACTTCCGATACAGACAAAGCAGACGTCAAAATTGCCAACACCTAAAGTGGCAAGTACTTTTTCATTGGTGCAGTCGCCAATTTTTGCACTGGTGACAAAAGAGAGAACATCTTCCATTACAGCTTCATTCTCGTCCACAACCATAATCTCATTATCCAGTTTTGATAAGTCTTTGCAAAGGTGAGTGCCAAATCGGCCCAGTCCAATAATTAAAAATGATTTCATAGAATCCTCCTAGTATAATCAAGATATTTGATATTAACCGACATTGATTTTTTCTACCGGCTGCATCACATGCGCAATCCTTTTCTTATCCGTAAATGATAAGGCAAAGGAAAGGCTTCCCAGTCGTCCTAAATACATTAACAGAATTAGAATGATATGACAGCTGGTACTAAGGCTGCTTGTAATACCGGTTGACATTCCGACAGTGTCAAGAGCTGAAAATGCTTCAAAAGCCACATCAATGACTGGATAACCGGAAATAGCAGTAATTGCCAGTGTGGCGCTGAGTGCCAGCGTCAACTGGAACATAAGGACGACGACTGATTTGGTGATAACAGATTCTTCCAGTCTGCGTCCGAAAATATTTGTTCCGGTAGTACGGGTTAAGGTGGAACGTACGGATAACAATAGAACAAATATGGTTGTAACCTTTACACCGCCGGCGGTAGAACCCGGGGCACCACCGATAAACATAAATACAATAGAAAGAAATTTGCTGCTTTCGCTTAATGCACCATTATCAACAGCGTTAAAACCGGCAGTTCGTGGGGTAACAGTACAGAAGAAAGAATTCAAAAGCTGTTCTCCGAAACTCATACCGGCAAATAAGCGGTTATGCTCAAAAAGATAAAAGAGCAGCGTGCCGCCAAAGAGGCAGACTGCAGTAGCACTTAAAACCATTTTGGTCTGCAGGGCATAGTGGCGGCAATGCAGCCCGTGTTCCCTAAGGTCATTCCATACAAAGAAACCGATACCACCAATCAGGATCAGGGCACTGATGGTAAGAATTACTACAGGATCATTGTAGAATCTGGTAATGGATGAAAATGGACTGTAACGCCCCATTAAATCGAATCCTGCATTACAAAAAGCTGAAATAGAATGGAAGATACCATAATAGATGGCATGTAAAACATCCATGTCTTTCAGAAAACGCAGTGTCAGAATGAATGCACCCGACATTTCAAAAAGAAACGTGCCTCCGATGACACGGCGGACAAGCCGCACGACACCGCCGATTTCAAGGGTGTTTAAACTTTCTTTAATAAGACCACGCTGTTTCAGCCCGATTTTCTTGCGTAATATCAAAGAAACAGTAATACCAATGGTGATAAAACCAAGACCACCAATCTGAATCAGAACTAATAAAACAAGCTGTCCGAAAATGCTCCAGTGGGTAAAGGTGTCAACCAGAACCAGACCGGTTACACAGGTAGCACTGGTTGAGGTGAAAAGGGCAGTTATAAATGGAGTCCATTCACCATTCCGGCTGGAAACCGGAAGCATCAGAAGTATGGTTCCGATAAAGATGAGCAATAGAAAACCAAGCGCTATCATCTGTGTACCGGACATACGTTTTTCAAATTTCCCAAACATAATAAAATTCCTATTCCTGATTTAAATAATTTTCGATAAATCTTATTTATCTATTATAGTAATTCTACTCTGCTTTGTCCAGAAAAGACAGTCTGACAGCAAGAAAAAATTATAGAATCAGTTGTTGTCTTAGCTGGTTTGTTTGAGTATAATAAAAAAATAGGGTAAACTTGAAAAGAAAAAACTTGAAAAGGATAGAAAAAGGAAGGTTTTTATATGGGACTTTTTATTGTATTTATCATTATTATCATATATGTTGCTTTGTCCCAGAGTGTAAAGCAAAGCAATAATCAAAACAGGCGTGGAAATAATCCGGCTATGGGGCGGCCGCCACAGCAGATATATCGTCCACAGATGAACCAGCCGCAGCGTACATATCAGCAGGTGCCAAACCAGCAGCATACATATCAGCAGACCATGAACCAGCCACAACGGGCATATCAGCAGGCACCAGTCCAGCCGCATCCCATGTATCAGCAGGCACCTGATCCGCAGATGAACAGACAGCAGGCACAGCAGCAGTTAAAGAACCGGCTGGCGGGAAAATATCAGTCTGCAGCGGCAGAGGAAATGTCTGCCATGGAAGTAATAGAACCGATGGAATTTACGTATGATATTCCACAAAGTGATAATATGAAGAAAGTGCAGGAGCTGATGGTAACTGGCTTCAGCGGCAATCTGAATTTTGAAAGAGATTTTGTGGCAGAAGGAATTGAAATGTTAAACCGTTTTGAATTACAGTAAAGAGCATAGATAAGTGGAGGATGACAGCAATGGAAGGCAGAAGACCGGCAACCGGGGAGATTTACAGACATTTTAAAGGAAAATTATATCAGATTGTAGCCATAGCAACACACAGCGAAACAAGAGAAGAACTGGTGATTTATCAGGCACTTTACGGAGCTTATAAAGTATATGCAAGACCGCTTGCCATGTTTGTAAGCGAAGTTGATTATGAGAAATATCCGGCAGCAGAGCAGAAATACAGATTTGAAAAAGTAAAACTGCAGGAAGAAGCAACTCCACAGGAAGCAGTAAAGGTTAGTCAGGAGACAACACAGCCGCAGGCAACAGCCCAGCCGCAGGAAACTTCAGAATCCGAAGAGCAGGCGAATCCGTTCCTGCTGCGTTTCTTAGATGCAGATACCTATGAGGAGAAATATAAGATTTTAAATGAGATGGAAAATGATATTACAGACCGTCTGATTAATGATTTTTCCGTAGTATTGGATGTGGTGATTCCGGAAGGAGATTTAACCGACCGTTATATACAGTTAAAGCAGTGCGTGGCAACCATGTGCCGTTATGAGACTACCCGCCTTAGGTAGGCAATCCCACACGACTCAAAGTGCTGTTGTGATAATCAGCGGAGAAGGTGACATCTTTCCCAAACCACTTCGGTGGAAGGAAGGATTCAGCTTCTTCTTTTGTTTCAAATTCCACTTCGGCTAATTTCAACGGAGCAAGGTCTCCTTCGAAAATATCAAGCTCAATGGTCAGCCTGCCAGTCAATGGAATCAGATAGCGCTTCTTGGAAATGATAATACCATCTGCTTTTTGAATCAGATGCCGGTAAGCCTCTTCATTCAGAGGAAGATTATATTCTTCCCGCACCATAAGACCGGAGCCTTTGTAAGTAAGAATATATTTGTCATTGGAGCGGCGCACCCGCACTACAGGATCCGTATTGAGATACCCCTGCTCAATGACTTTGCAGGGATAGTCTTTTAAATCAAAAGGAATCTCATCAATTAAATATTTGCGTTCAATTTCCATGATAACCTCCATATAGTCAGAACAATAATGATACATTTATTGTAAAATATTTTAAAATCCACTGCAACCATGGAATTGAAAAAGCAGCATAACAATGCTAACATAAAAGACAGCATAGAAAAATTTTGTGTTAGAAAATTTAATATTAGAAAAATGTAATATCAGAAGAAAAAAGCAGGAGGAAGATAATATGAAGAAAATTGGAATTTTTATGGCAGATGGCTGTGAAGAAATTGAAGGACTTACCGTAGTGGATGTGGTACGCAGAGCAGGAATTGCGATTGATATGATTTCCATTACCGGAAAGAAAGAAGTGGCAGGAGCCCACGGAATTACGTTTGCAGCAGATGTGCTGGCAGAGGAAGCTGATTTTGACAGCTATGATGGAATTGTACTGCCGGGTGGAATGCCTGGAACCTTAAATCTCGGAAAGCATGAAATTGTAAAGAAAGTGATTACATCTTATGCAGCAGGCGGCAAACTTACTGCAGCAATCTGTGCTGCACCAAGCGTATTGGGTGAGAATGGAATATTAGAGGGTAAACATGCAGTCAGCTATCCGGGGTTTGAAGAAAAGCTTCTTGGAGCCAGGGTCGGAGCAGAAAAAGTTGCAGTAGATGGCAACATCGTTACCAGCCGGGGCATGGGAACAGCCATTGAATTTGCCATGGCTATTGTAAAGTGGCTGGATCCACAGGCAGATATTGATGCGATGGAAGCAAATATCATGTATTTTAAATAAAAATAACCAGAACTTACCAACATAATTTATTCTCTGGAAGCCATACTAAAAACAGGATAAGCAACCAACAAAAGCTTATCTGAAAATAGATAACAAAGAGAAGAAACTATGGAGGTAGAAACAAATGAGTGGAACAAACAGTTCTAATTCAAGTAACCAGATGGCAGTGCCACAGGCAAAAGAGGCAATGCACCGTTTTAAACAGGAGGTTGCATCTGAAATCGGAGTACCTTTAAAAGAGGGCTACAACGGTGACCTGACATCCAGACAGGCTGGCTCTATCGGTGGAGAAATGGTTAAGAAAATGATCATGAGACAGGAAGAGCAGATGTCTAAATAAGAAGAAAGACAAAAAGCCTTCGGGAAAAGCGCGAAAGTGCATTTCCCGGGGGCTTTTTACATGACTGTCACCAATTGAAATCGGGTTAAAATCTTGTACAGAAAAAAAAGCTAGTAATTTTACAAACGGTGTGTTATAATCTCTAAATGACTGTTAGTAGCTCTAAGTATGCCTATTTTTAGGGAGCAGTCGTAAGATAAGAAAATATTTGTACATGTATATTTTATATATAGTTATAAGGAGGAAGAAACAAGAATGAGTGTACAGGTTGAAAATTTAGAGAAAAATATGGTAAAGCTTACAATTGAAGTGGCAGAAGATAAAGTGGCAGAGGCTTTGAAAGCTGCATACAATAAGCAGAAAAACAAAATCAGCATCCCTGGATTCCGTAAAGGAAAAGTTCCAATGGCTATGGTAGAGAAAATGTATGGTCCGGAAATCTTCTATGAAGATGCTGCAAATATCATGATGCAGGAAGCTTATCCGGCAGCTATCGATGAGAGCGGTGTAGATATCGTTTCCCAGCCAACGGTTGATGTGGTTCAGTTAGAAAAAGGAAAACCATTCATCTTCACAGCAGAAGTTGCAAAGAGACCAGAAGTTAAACTTGGCAAATATAATGGTGTAACTGTAACAAAGATCGATACATCCGTATCTGATGAAGAAGTTGCAGAAGCATTAGAGAGAGAAAGAAATAACAATGCAAGAACTGTAACTGTAACAGACAGACCTGTTGCAGAAGGTGATACAGCAGTTATCGACTACGAAGGATTCGTAGACGGTGTCGCATTTGAAGGTGGAAAAGGAGAGAATCATCCATTAGAGATCGGTTCCCATTCCTTCATCGATACATTCGAAGATCAGTTAGTAGGAAAGAACACTGGCGATGAGGTAGAAGTAAACGTTACATTCCCGAAGGAATATCATGCAGAAGATTTAGCTGGAAAACCAGCAGTATTCAAAGTTAAGATTAACGAGATTAAGACAAAAGAACTTCCAGAGTTAAACGATGAGTTCGCATCTGATGTTTCTGAGTTCGAAACCTTAGAAGAGTACAAAGAGAGCGTGAAGAAGAACTTAGAAGAGACCAAAGAGAACAATGCAAAACGTACCAAAGAGGACGAAGCAATCAAGAAGATTATCGAGAAATCTGAGATGGAAATTCCAGATGCAATGATTGAATCACAGGTACAGAATATGATTCAGGAATTTGCCCAGAGACTTGCACAGCAGGGATTAAGCTTTGACCAGTATATGCAGTTCTCCGGAATGACTATGGACAAGATGAAAGAACAGGTTCGTCCGGAAGCATTAACAAGAATCCAGAGCAGCTTAGTATTAGAGCAGATTGCAAAAGAAGAAAACTTCGAGATTACAGAAGATGATGTAAATGCTGAAATTGAGAAGATGGCAAAAGCATACGGAATGGAAGCGGATAAGCTCAAAGAGTATGTTGGCGATAACGAGAAAGAATCCATGAAACGTGATATTGCGATTGAAAAAGCAGTTCAGTTCATTATGGACAATGTAAAAGAAAGAGCAAAAGCTAAGACTAAGAAAGAAAAAGAAGCAGAAGCAGCTAATGCAGAAGCATAAGAGAAGCACGTAAAGAGACAGACTGACTTGGAATCAGGTCGGTCTGTTTTACGCAAATCACTTGAAACAGAGATAAAGTTGCAGCAGAATGTATGGTAGAAATGGAGGTTATCATATGAGTTTAGTACCTTATGTCATTGAACAGACCAGCAGAGGAGAGCGTAGTTACGACATATACTCCAGATTATTAAAGGATAGAATTATTTTCCTTGGTGAAGAGGTAAATGAGACCACAGCCAGTCTGGTAGTGGCACAGCTTTTATTCTTAGAGTCCGAAGATCCGGGAAAAGACATTCAGTTATACATCAATTCTCCGGGTGGAATTGTAACAGGCGGATTGGCAATTTATGATACCATGCAGTATATCAAATGTGATGTATCTACAATTTGTATCGGACTTGCAGCCAGCATGGGTGCATTCCTGTTGTCCGGTGGAACAAAAGGAAAGAGATTTGCATTACCAAATGCAGAGATTATGATACATCAGCCTTCCGGTGGAGCAAAAGGACAGGCAACTGAGATTCAGATTGCAGCAGAGAATATCTTAAAGACCAAGAAACGTTTGAACGAGATTTTAGCTGCAAATACCGGAAAGCCATATGATGTAATTGCCGCAGATACAGAGCGTGACTATTATATGTCCGCAGAAGAGGCAAAGGAGTATGGCCTGATTGACGGTGTAATTACAGCAAGATAAGAGAAATAAGAAAGAGGCTGTCTCTGGGCGGATTATCCGAAGCACATATGCGGAATTCGACTACGGGCAGCCTTTACCTTTTTTACGAAGGATTTAGAAAAGATAGATGGAAATAATCGAGGTGGAAAGATGGCAGGAAGAAATAGCGAGGACAAAATCAGATGTTCCTTTTGCGGAAAATCACAGGATCAGGTACGCAAGCTGATTGCAGGACCAAACGGTGCATATATCTGTGATGAATGCGTGGACATCTGTGCAGAAATCATAGAGGAGGAATTCGAAGATGAGGAGATTTCCGGAAAAGGAAAGGAAGATTTAGAAGAAATCAACCTGATTAAACCGGAAGAGATGAAGAAATTTTTAGATGAATATGTAATCGGTCAGGACGAAGCCAAAAAAGTCCTCTCTGTAGCCGTATATAATCACTATAAAAGAATTACTTCTGATGTAGATATGAATGATGTGGAATTGCAGAAGAGTAACATTCTGATGTTAGGACCGACCGGTTCTGGTAAGACCCTTCTGGCACAGACACTGGCAAGAGTCTTAAATGTACCGTTTGCCATTGCAGATGCCACCACATTAACAGAAGCAGGCTATGTCGGTGAAGACGTAGAGAATATCCTTCTGAAACTGATTCAGGCAGCAGATTACAATATCGAGCGCGCCCAGTGCGGTATTATTTACATCGATGAGATTGATAAGATTACAAAGAAATCTGAAAATGTATCCATTACCAGAGATGTGTCCGGTGAAGGTGTACAGCAGGCATTATTAAAAATCTTAGAGGGAACTGTGGCTTCCGTTCCACCACAGGGTGGAAGAAAGCATCCACAGCAGGAATTAATCCAGATTGATACTACGAATATTTTATTTATCTGTGGTGGAGCATTTGATGGATTAGAGAAGATTATCGAGCAGCGTATGGATCAGAAATCCATCGGCTTTAACGCAGATATTGCAGACCGTACCGAGCGTAATCTGAGCGAAGTCTTAAAGCAGGTACTGCCGGGAGATTTTATTAAATTCGGTCTGATTCCGGAGTTTATCGGACGTGTTCCGGTAAATGTATCCTTAGAGCAGCTGGATAAGGAAGCGTTAATCCGTATCTTAAAGGAGCCGAAGAATTCACTGATTAAGCAGTATAAGAAGCTGTTTGAAATTGACGGCGTAGAGCTGGAATTTGAAGATGATGCAGTAGAAGCAATTGCAGAGAAATCCTTAGCCCGTAAGACCGGTGCCCGTGGACTTCGTGCAATTATGGAAGATACCATGATGGATTTAATGTATCAGATTCCTTCTGATGAGAGCATTGTAAAATGCACCATTACAAAAGAAACGGTAGAAGACAAGAAAGCGGAGATAGAATATCGTAACGCATAAAAAAGAGGAGAAAAAGATGAGCAGGACAGTAATTCATTTACCGGCAGTTGCACTTCGTGGAATGACCATTCTGCCGGGAATGGTGGCTCATTTTGATATTAGCAGGGACCGTTCCATTCATGCCATAGAAGAGGCGATGGTTGGAGACCAGAAAATATTCCTGATTACACAGCAGGATGCTTCCGTAGAGGAGCCGGCCAGGGATGATTTATATCAGATTGGTGTTATTGCTGAAGTAAAGCAGGTAATAAAGATGCCAAATGAAATCGTGCGTGTTTTGGTAGAAGGATTGGAAAGAGGCGAGTTAGCCTCTTTTCTGTCACAGGAGAAGTATCTGATGGCAGAGGTCATCCTTTTTGATGAAAAAACGGCAGAAGAGGAAGAACTGATGCCGGAAGCGAAGGAAGCAATGCTTCGCTGTATCAGGGAAACCGTACTGAAATATCAAAAAGCCAATGGACATATGAGCAAAGAATTCTTACGTCAGGTAGAAGAACAGCAGGACGTTGGAACTTTGATGCAGCAGGTTGCATACAATCTGCCGCTTTATTATACCCAGAAACAGAAAATCTTAGAGGCAGTAGATCTCACTTCCCAGTATGAGACTTTAATGGCAATTCTGCTGAATGAAGTAGAAGTTATTTCCCTGAAAAATGAATTTCAGGCGAAGGTGAAAGAACGCGTGGATAAGAATCAGAAGGAATATCTTTTGCGGGAACAGATGAAACTGATTCGGGAAGAACTAGGTGAGGATAATACACAGTCAGATGCGGAACACTTTTTAGAGGAAGTAAAGAAACTGAAGGCAGATAAGACGGTTAAAGAGAGAATTAAAAAAGAGATTGAGCGTTTTAAGAATATTGCATCCAGTTCTTCGGAAAGTGCAGTCAGCAGAGGCTATATTGAGACATTGCTGGAACTGCCATGGAATAAGGCTTCTAAGGATAATAAAGATTTAGCTAATGCAGAGAAAATTTTAGACGAAGACCACTACGGACTGGAAAAAGTAAAAGAGCGTATGCTGGAATTCTTAGCAGTCCGGAATCTGACTAATAAAGGAGAAAGTCCAATTATCTGTCTGGTGGGACCTCCTGGAACCGGCAAGACAAGCATTGCCCGTTCTGTGGCAAAAGCATTGAATAAAAAGTATGTCAGAATCTGTCTCGGCGGTGTCCGTGATGAGGCAGAGATTCGTGGACACAGAAAGACCTATGTGGGGGCAATGCCGGGCAGAATTATCAATGGTTTAAAGAGTGCCGGAGTAAAGAACCCGCTGATGCTTTTAGATGAGATTGATAAAGTTAGCAGTGATTATAAGGGAGATACATCTTCTGCACTGCTGGAAGTATTGGATAATGAGCAGAACAGCCATTTCAGGGACCACTATGTGGAGCTTCCGGTAGATTTGTCTGAGGTATTGTTTATTGCGACAGCCAATTCCGTACAGACAATACCAAGACCTCTGTTAGACCGTATGGAGCTGATTGAGGTAAGCAGTTATACGGAAAATGAAAAGGCTCACATTGCAAAAGAGCATCTTATAGCAAAGCAGATTGAGAAAAATGGCTTAAAGGAATCAGAGCTTACATTCCAGAATGGTGCAATTGAGCAGCTGATTCGCAGCTATACAAGAGAAGCCGGTGTGCGTAACTTAGAACGCAAAATCGGTGAAATCTGCAGAAAAGCAGCAAGAGAGATTTACGAGGGCAAGAAAAAGAAAGTTACTATAAGCACAAAGAACTTAGAACATTATCTTGGCAAAGAGAAATATACCTTTGATAAGAAGAATGAGAAGGACGAGGTTGGTATTGTCCGGGGACTGGCATGGACCAGTGTCGGTGGTGATACATTAGAAATCGAAGTAAATGTAATGCCGGGAAAGGGTGAATTTAAACTGACAGGACAGCTTGGCGATGTCATGAAAGAGTCTGCACAGGCTGGAATCAGTTATATCCGTTCTGTCAGTGAGCAGTATCAGATACCGGACGATTTCTTTACCAGACATGATATACATATCCACATTCCGGAAGGAGCCGTACCAAAGGATGGACCGTCCGCCGGTGTTACCATGGCAACCGCAATGCTTTCTGCCATTACCGGGAAAAAGGTGCGTGCTGATGTTGCCATGACAGGAGAGATTACCCTCCGCGGCAGAGTGCTTCCGATTGGTGGATTAAAAGAGAAAACATTAGCAGCGAAAAATGCCGGTATCCGGACAGTCTGTGTGCCGGGAAAAAATGAAAAAGATATCGAGGAACTCTCAGCAGAGATTAAAAAGGATTTAGAAATTGTCTATGCAGATACCATCGAAGATATCTTAAAGGTTGCTTTTGTAAAAGAGTAGTAAAGGAGCAGAAAATGGTTATAAAAGAAGTAAACTTGGAAACGGTGTGTGGTGTTACCAGTAAGCTTCCGGAGAATACATTGCCGGAGGTGGCATTTGCAGGAAAATCCAATGTTGGAAAGTCATCATTAATTAATGCATTGATGAACCGGAAATCCCTTGCAAGAACCTCTGCACAGCCGGGAAAGACACAGACCATTAATTTCTATAATATCAATGATGCCATGTATCTGGTGGATTTGCCGGGATATGGTTATGCGAAAGTAGCAGAGAGTGAGAAAGCAAAATGGGGTAAAATGATTGAAAATTATCTGCATACCTCAAAGCAGCTGCGCCGGGTATTCTTATTAATTGATATCAGGCATGACCCGTCTGCCAATGATAAACTGATGTATGACTGGATTATTCATCAGGGCTTTGATCCGGTTATTGTGGCAACCAAGCTGGACAAGCTGAAGAGAAGCCAGGTGCCAAAATGTATCAAGGCAGTAAAAGAAGGTCTGAAAGTAAAACCGGGAACGGTAATTGTTCCGTTTTCTGCAGTAACCAAGCAGGGCAGGGAAGAAATCTGGCAGATTATGGATGAGGCTGTTGGCTATGAAGAATAAATATGTATTTGTAATGGTTCTTCTGCTGGTACTTTTATTGACTGGTGCAGGACTGACACAATTATATGTAAAAGAAGAGACAAAACAGCAGGATAGTGAACTTACGGTAGTAACATCCTTTTATCCGATGTATATTGCAGCAATGAATGTCATCGGAGACACTCCGGGTGTGGATTTGCAGAATCTCAGTGAGCCGCAGACCGGCTGCCTTCACGATTACCAGCTGACTCCGGCAGACATGAAGCTCCTTTCCGGTGCAGATGTGTTTATTGTAAATGGCGGCGGAATCGAATCTTTTTTATCGGATGTGGCAGCAGATTATAAGAATCTTTCCATTGTAAATGCCTGCGAGGGACTTAATCTTTTGTCCGAAGAGGATGAAGGAGAGGAACATGCTCACGGAGATGCCCATGAAGATGCAGCAGAGGAGCATATCCACGGAGATACCGAGGATACTCATGAAGATGGACATAATCACGGAGATATGAATGCCCATGCATGGATGAGCATTGCGTTATATAAACAGCAGGTGGAAAATATTTTAGAAGGTCTTTGCAGGATAGATCCGAAGCATCAGGATGCCTATGAAAGCAATGCAAAGGAGTACCTGGCAAAGCTTGAGGATTTAGAGAGAGAGCAGCAGTCCTTAAAGGAAGAATTATCAGGAAAGCATATTGTTATTTTCCATGAAGCCTATGCCTATGTGGCAGAGGACTACGATATGGAGATTTCCTATACCATGGATTTGGATGAGGAGCGTCAGGTCAGTGCCGGTGAAGTGGCAGATGTGATGGGAGCCATTGAAAAGAATGATATATCAGTGGTGCTGGCAGAAGAACTCTATGGCAAAGATATGGGAGATACGGTAGAACGGGAGACCGATGCGAAAGTATGTTATCTTGATACCTTAACCCGCGGGGAGTATGAAAAGGACAGCTATCTTGATGCAATGAGACATAATATGGAACTGCTGAAGGAGGCTTTTGCAGAATGAGAAAAATAGTAAAACCATGTGGACTGCATTGTATCCGGATTAACCATCTGGGTGTTACTATTGGAGAACAGCAGATATTGTCAGATGTGAATCTGCATATTCATTGTGGAACACTGACGGTACTGATTGGTCGGAACGGAGCAGGAAAATCAACTCTGATCCGGGCTATTTTAAATGACATTCCACACACGGGAAGCATTGAATTTAAGGACCGGGAAAATGGTCATATCCAGAAGCTTAAGATTGGTTATGTACCACAGAATCTAAATATCGAGAAATCCACTCCGGTCAGTGTCTATGATATGATTGCAAGCTATCAGTCCAACCGGCCGGTATTTTTATATAAGAGCAAAAAGCTATATCAGGAAATCAAAGAAAGCTTAAAAATGTTTGAAGCCGAGCATTTGATTGACAAGCAGGTATGTAATCTTTCCGGTGGGGAATTACAGCGTGTACTTCTTTCCATGGCAGTGATGGATGAACCGAATCTGCTGCTTTTGGATGAGCCGGTGTCTGGTATTGACCAGAATGGTATGGAGTTATTTTACCGGAATATCGAATATCTGAAGGAAAATTTTGACCTGGCAGTTTTACTGATTTCCCATGACCTTGATTATGTAAGAAAATATGCAGACCATGTGGTTCTCATAGATGGCAAAGTGCTGACCCAGGGAACACCGAAGGAAGTCTATGACAGTGATGCTTTTAAACAGGTATTTACAGATATGGAGGTGCGGGGATGATAGAATTTTTTACCGCGTGGTGGTCTTATGGATTTATGCGGAATGCATTTATCGCAATCCTGATTATCACACCATTGTTTGGAATCCTTGGAACCATGATTGTAAATAACAAAATGGCATTTTTCTCAGATGCATTAGGTCATTCTGCATTGACGGGAATTGCTCTTGGCGTTGTGATGGGAGTTGCAGATACGACCTTATCCATGATTATTTTTGCAGTAATTTTTGCATTATTACTAAACTATATCAGCAGTAAAGCATCGGCATCCAGAGATACGATTATCTCCGTTTTTTCTTCAGCGTGTATTGCTGTGGGACTGGCCATCTTATCGAAAGGTGGCAATTTCAGCAAATATTCCAGCCTTTTGGTAGGTGATGTTTTAAGCATCTCTAAAAAGGAAATTATTTATCTGATTCTGATTTTTGCGGCAACACTGATTTTCTGGGGCTTGGCATTTAATAAGTTAAATGCGGTAAGCCTGCACCGGGCGCTGGCAAAGAGCCGGGGAATCCGGGTGAAGCTGATAGAAAATATTTTTGCAATTTTTATTGCATTAATTGTAATGCTTTCCATTAAATGGATTGGAATTTTGATCATCAATGCACTGCTGATTCTTCCGGCAGCAGCAAGCCGGAATATTTCGGTCAACATGCGAGAATATCATTTATTTTCCGTTATCTTTTCCCTGTTTTCGGGATTGCTCGGCTTGCTGATTTCCTATTTTACCAATGTTGCAACAGGTCCGATGATTGTGATTGTAGCAGCCATCATTTATTTTGCAACTTATGTATACGGAAGGAGAAATGCATGATGAGAACCACGAAAAAAGGAAGAAAAGGCGCACTTTTACTTACCTTTCTTCTGGCAGGAAGTTTACTGCAATCCGCTATGAGAATGAAAGTAAGAGTTACATTATAGATAAAGGGGCATTTCAGCTGCCTTATGGTGAGGATACGACGGTGCAGGCACAGCTTGACGACTGGATTGCACAAGAGGACGGAAGTTATCTTGTAACGGCCTCCCTCTTAACCTATAGTGATGCAGAGGGAAGCAGTAACAGAACCTTCCAGTTTATATTAAACGATAATGGATATAAGGATGAACTTCCAGATCCATTATTCTACTATACCATCTCAAACATCAGTCCGATGGATGATTCTTTTTCGGATCTGACTCAGGAGACGGAAGAAAACTCCCCCGGACAAGAGCCTTCGACCCAAAACGTTTCCGAATAGAATCAATGGCTGCATCCAGTTGCTTTTGCTTATTGGCAGAAGGCATCTGGGTGCGGTTTTTTTTGTTGCCATCTGGGAGTGGACTGCCGGAAGCTGTACTTTCTGTGGAAATCATGGCAGATGCCGATGAATCGGCTGTATAATCAAAAATAGAAAGCTGCACCGGTGCATCTTCAGGAAGCAGACGGCTGGTACGGATGCCAAGGAGCCGGACAGGTTCCTTATTCCAGAGTTGCTGGAAAAGGGAAACGGCAGTTTTATAAAGGGCATCTGTAGTATTTGTGGCTGAGAGGAGACTGCACTGGTGGGAAGTATTGGTAAAATCATGGTAGCGGATTTCTACCGTGATACTCTGGGCTAACATTTTTTCTTTCCGAAGGCGCATGGATACAGATTCGGAAAGAGAGAGCAGAACCTTTTTTGCATCTGCTAAGGTGCGGGCGTCCTCCTTTAAAGTGGTGGAATTGCCAATCCCCTTGGCTTCCCGCTTGGTAGAATGCACATGGTCATCTCCGATTCCATTGGCATATTCCCACATCAGTGTGCCGTGGCTTTTGAATTCCTGCCGGAGGTAATCCGGGTCAGTGGCTGCAAGTTCTCCGATGGTACGGATGCCAAGTGCTTTCAACCGGGCAGCACTGGAATGCCCTACCATGTAGAGATCATCCACCGGAAGTGGCCACATTTTTTTCGCAATTTCATCCGGAAAAAGAGTGTGAATCCGATCCGGCTTGGTAAAATCGCTTGCCATCTTCGCCAGAAGCTTATTTGGAGCAATTCCAATATTAACGGTAAAACCAAATCGTGATTTAATATTTGCAGAAATGATTTTGGCTGCTGCAAGAGGAGATTCATACTGGTGGGCAATGGGCGTAAAGTCAAGAAAACATTCATCTATGGAAAGCTGCTCGATATCATCGGTGTAGGTATGTAGCAGTTCCATAAGTGCATGGCTTTTTCTCTGGTACATGGCATGATCCGGCGGAACCAGCATAAGGGTAGGACATTTGCGTAAAGCATTGGCAACCGGTTCGCCGGTGACAATCTTATAGGCTTTGGCAGGCACAGACTTGGCAAGAACCACACCGTGTCTTGTAGCAGAGTCACCGCCAATAATTGCCGGTATAGTGCGGATATCTAAAGTTTCACCATGCTCTAGGCGGTCGACAGCACTCCAGCTTAAAAAAGCAGAATTGACATCAATATGAAAGATAATCCGGTGCATAATGCTCCTCCTTTACCGTATTATGGAATTGCCAGTTGCTTATGGGCTTAATACCTTGGATACCTATATTATAAAAGCTTTCCGGTTGAAAAGAAAGGGCTTTTAGTGTATAGTAAGGTTACAAATAAGGGAAAACGCAGCGAGAATAATGGCAGGTGATTGTTTATGAGATTTAAAAGAATCGATGTGGATACGGTGCGCTGTATTATTTCAGAAGAAGAATTAATGGAAAATGGGCTGGAAGTAGATGATTTTCTGCAGAATGACGGAAGAACAGAATCGTTTCTGCGTAAGATTATTTCCATGGCGGAAGAAGAGGTCGGATATAAAGTACAGGGTGGAAATATTACCATTCAGGTTGCAGTACTGCCGGAGCATACGCTGGCACTTACTTTTTCGGAGAAGCCGGAGCTTGGCATCAGCAATATGTTGGAAAATCTGAAGTCTGCAGTAGAAAGTCTGGTTAAGAATGCTCCTGATATTGAAAAGCTGAAACAGACGTCGAAAGAGCTGGCAAATCAGAATCATACGGATGAAGGCATTGCAGAAATACAGCCGGAGCAGTCAGATTCCAAGGCAGAAGAAAGCACAGATAAGAAACAGTCTACCGGTGGCTTTACACTAAAAGACCGGAATTTTTATCAGCTTTGCTTTGCAAGCATGGAACGTGCAATTTTTTATGCCAAGGGCGTCCGTCTGGAACTGCCGATGAAGAGCAGTCTTTATTATCTGACCAGGGAGGATGCTTATTATCTTTTGCTTGAGAAGGGAGAACTTAGTGATAAACAGCTTTGTCGTCTTTTAAGTGCTTCTTTGGAATTTGCAGATGATATTTATGCGCATGGACCGACCCGGGCATATATTATGGAGCATGGAAAATGCATTTTGCCGGAGCAGGCGTTAGAACATTTACAGGAAATTTAGACAGACAGAGGAATTGGAATGGAAGAATATAAAGATAAAGCATCTTTTGAAGAATTTTTTAAGCAGAACTATGTCCCACTGGATTATAAATCCATTCGGAATGAGATGCGGGAGGCAGCCGGAGATGGATGGAGCCTTTTTACCGATGAATACAAATTCCGTGGAAAGCTAGATAAGAAAGATTTTATTGTGCATATGACAGGCGATGCCTACTGCACTTTTGAAGAGATTGTGGAAAATGCAATTGATGAGTTGAACAGCGGAATCCTTGACATTGTGATGGAAATCGGCAATGAGATGGAATTTGACAACGATACAGCAGAAATTTATTTTGATACCATTGAAAAGCAGTTGAAGGAAATGTTAGATGCCCTTTATGATGATGTGCTTAAAGATTTATAAAAGCAGGTAAAATAAACAGTAAAGATAGAAAAGACCCCGGAAGAACGATTGTATGAAAATTAGTTCTTCCGGGGTTTCTTATATGTCTTTAATATCAATCGGAGAGTTTGCTCATGGCACGGGATTTTTCAGAGCAGGCATTCTGGGCAGCAATTACGGTGCTGCGGAAGGAGCCTTCCTCTAATTTAGCCACAGCAGCAATGGTAGTTCCGGCCGGGGAGCAGACTGCATCCTTTAATTCACCCGGATGTTTACCGGTCTCTAATACCATTTTAGCTGCACCAAGAACGGACTGGGCAGCAAATTTATAAGCCTGGGCACGCGGCATTCCGTCATTAACGGCTGCGTCAGCCATTGCTTCAATAAACATATAGACGTAAGCCGGTGAGGAACCGCTGACTCCGACTACGGCATCCATAAGACTTTCCGGTACAATTTCTGCTTTACCAAAGCTTTCAAAGAGAGAGACAACCATTTTGGATTCTTCTTCTGTGATATGCTCATTTGGGGTAATGGCAGACATGGCTTCCTGAACCATAGCCGGTGTATTTGGCATGGTACGAACCAGTTTAATATCTTTGCTGAATAAAGATTCAATCCGTGAAATGGTCTGTCCGGCAGCAATGGCAACTATGATTTTGTCATCGGTAACACTGTCTTTGATTTCTTTGATGACTGTTTCATAAAGATATGGTTTTACAGCAAGAAAAATGATATCGGATTCTACAGCAACAGTCTCATTGTCTAAGGTGGTGCGGATACCATACTGCTCAGAAAGTGTATCCAGTGTGACCTGGGTTTTCGCACTGGCAATCAGGTGGCTGGCAGGAACCAGACCGGAAGAGATAATTCCGCCAATCATGGCACGACCCATATTACCGCTTCCGATAAAACCAATTTTTTTATCTAACATGATGCATTCTCCTTTTATGAAAGGGGATATCCCAGATGCTACTGGAATATCCCCTTTGATATTGTCTAAGTATAAGTTCAATTAGAAATCTGTTAAGTCAGCGGCTCTTCTCTCTAAGAAAGCACTCATGCCTTCTTTTTTATCATGGGTAGAGCAGGTTACGCCAAACAGGTTAGCTTCCATTTCAACAGCATTCTTGATATCCATATCATATCCGTTGTTGATAGCAGCTTTTGCGATAGATACTGCATAGCTTCCTTTAGAGATAATTTTCTCTGCCATAGCTTTTGCGGTTGGCATTAATTCTTCTTTTGCAACAACTTTGTTTACAAGTCCGATGCGGTATGCTTCGTTTGCATCGATGTTATCGCAGGTGAAGATCATTTCTTTTGCACGTCCCATGCCAACAAGACGGGCAAGTCTCTGTGTACCACCGAATCCTGGGATGATTCCAAGACCACACTCAGGCTGTCCGAATACTGCGTTGTCAGAAGCAATACGGATATCACATGCCATAGAAATTTCGCATCCGCCACCTAAAGCGAATCCATTAACAGCAGCAATAGTTACCTGTCTCATATTCATTAATTTAAAGAATGGAACAGAAGCTTTCATACCGAATGCTCTTGCTTCAGCAGCAGAGAAGTTAACCATCTCAGCGATGTCAGCACCAGCAACGAAAGATTTGAATTCGTTACCTTTCTTATCAGCACCACCGGTTAAGATAACGACTTTGATATCGTCTCTTCCCTCGATTTCGGTAAGAACAGTGTTCAGTTCATCCAATGTTTCGGAATTCAATGCGTTTAATGCTGCAGGTCTAGTAATAGTAAGAACTGCAATTTCGTTTTCAACTGTTAAAGTTAAGTTGTTCATGAAATAGGACCCTCCTGATTGATAAATTATTAACAATGTTTCAATACTTATAATGGTATAACTTTTGGAGGGATTTGTCAATAAAAACTGGTATTTTACAGGGATTGTGCTACAATAGGAAAAGACTTGTCATGTGATTACGCAATGGTTTTTGTGAGGAAGCGGATTTTTGGAATTTTAAGCAGCTTTTCTATAAGATTTTTTGTTGAAAGCAGAATGTATACAATTCTTAAAAGTGCTTTTTTCTTATTGTTGTCTGTTTTGCCGCCTGCTTTGACCGGATGCCTTTTGTGGTCCGTCTGTTACGGATATCTAAGGCACCTTTAAGCAGCTCTAGGCATTTCTGCTTATAAAGCTGTTTTTCCGGCAACCGGCGCATAGTCACATCCGTGCTCCAATGCGCCTTCCTGGCACATCCATGTGCCAGGATTGCCAGTTAACAAAAGAAATGCCAAGAGCTGCTAGCAAGGCACCTAAATGATATCCGTAATCAGGCGAACCGCAGAAGGCATACTGTCAAACATTGGAAAAACAGGCACTATCCCAAGAGAAAAAAGCACTTTTTTAGAATTGTAGCATTCTGATTTCTAAAAAGACTATAGAAAAGCTGCTTAAAATTCGAAAACCACTGCTTCTAAAAAATAATTGCGTAATTACATGACAGGACTTGTACAAAGAGAGGTCAATGAAAATGAAAGATACAAAATCATACTTATCAAAAATCGTACAGGATATGCCGGATTCCGGAATCAAGGATTTCTTTGATGTGGCAAATACCATGGAAGGTGCACTTTCACTGGGTGTAGGCGAACCGGATTTCCCGACACCGGAGCATGTAAGAGAGGCAGCAATTGCTTCTATAAAAAAGGGGGATACCAAATACACCGATAACCGCGGAACCGTAGAGCTGCGTGCAGCGGCAGCGGATTACCTGACAAAATTTGATTTGCATTATGATAAACAGGACGAAATACTGATTACCATGGGAGCCAGCGAAGGAATTGATTTAGCTCTTCGGACACTGGTGAATCCGGGGGAGGAAGTCTTAGTGGCAGAACCTTCCTACGTTTCCTATATTCCATGTATTGAATTATGTGGCGGTGTTCCGGTATCATTAAAATTAAGAGCGGAGAATAAATTCCGTCTGACCAGAGAACAGTTAGAGGAAAAGATAACGGAGAAATCCAAAGTCTTACTGATTTCCTATCCGAACAATCCGACCGGAGCCATTATGGAAAAGGAAGATTTAGAGGCAATCGCAGAAGTGGTAAAGGAACATGATTTGTTCGTGATTACCGATGAAATCTATGCAGAATTAACCTATGGAAAGAAACATGTTTCCATCGCATCCCTTCCGGGTATGTATGAGCGCTGCGTTGTATTAAACGGATTTTCCAAAGCATTTGCCATGACCGGATGGCGTATGGGAATTGCAGCAGGACCAAAGGATGTTATTTTCCATATGAATAAAATACATCAGTTTACAACTATGTCAGCAGGAACCACCAGCCAGTATGCGGCATTGGAAGCATTGACCAGTCCGGTGAGAGATGAAGAGATTGCAGTCATGCGGGAAGAGTATGATGCCAGAAGAACACTGATGGTAGAGGGATTCCGTAAGATGGGATTAGCCGTAGCAGAACCGGAAGGCGCATTCTATGTATTTCCGGACATTCGAAAAACAGGATTTACCAGTGAAGAATTCTGTAACCGCCTGTTGCAGGAACAGAAGGTAGCCGTTATCCCGGGAAATGCCTTCGGTACATGCGGAGAAGGCTTTGTACGATGCTCCTATGCATATTCGCAGGATGTCATTCGTGCCTGTCTGGAGAAAATTGCTGAATTCGTAGCACAGTTCTAATAATTGGAAAATTATTATGTGATGCATTTGATTTACGTGAGTAGATGGTATTGTTGATAAGATACCCGGACAGTCCGTTAAATAAGGATGCCTGATAAAGGCGGTTAGTGGCAATTGGAATTTCGTCCGGCATCCGGCAACGCTGGCACAGGGATGTGCCAGCGAGGTGCATGTGAACATGGATGTGAATTTGCACCGGTTGCCAGCGAAGGCTGTATCCCTTCGAAATTCTTAGTGCCACTTATCGGCTTTATGTGGCATCAGAACTTAACGGACTGCCGGGATATGCTCGGTTCAAACTATCGATAGCAACGTACAACCCTGCACCCACGAAACAGAAATAGAATTAGAAAGAGGAACCATGAGAGAACCATTTGACCTGACAACCCTGATAGAACCATTATTAAATTGGTTTAAAGACCATGCCAGAGTGTTGCCCTGGCGCAATGAGCCGACCCCATACCGGGTGTGGGTGTCTGAAATTATGCTGCAGCAGACCAGAGTGGAAGCGGTAAAACCATATTTTGACCGGTTTTTAAAGGAGCTGCCGGATGTGGCAGCACTTTCAGACTGCCCGGAGGAGAAGCTTTTGAAACTCTGGGAAGGACTTGGATACTACAACCGGGTGAGAAATATGCAGATTGCAGCACAGACGGTCATGGAGAATTATCATGGAGAGCTTCCGGCAGATTATGAGGCACTGACAAAGTTGAAAGGAATTGGTCATTATACGGCAGGAGCCATCGCATCTATCGCATTTGGCATTCCGGTACCGGCGGTGGATGGAAATGTGCTCCGTGTCATATCCCGGGTAACAGAGGATGATGCGGATATCATGAAAGCATCTGTGCGGACGGCAATGGAGAAGGATTTATTGGAAATTATGCCGGAAAACAGGGCGGGAGCTTTTAACCAGGCACTGATGGAGCTTGGTGCAACGGTATGTCTGCCGAATGGTGCACCTTTATGTGAAGCATGTCCTTGGAAAGAAGTCTGCCGGGCACAAAAGAGCGGACGCTGGAGAGAACTTCCGGTAAAGAGCAAGGCGAAGGCAAGAAGGATAGAGGACAGAACAGTTCTTGTTATAAAGGCAGAGGATAAGGTTCTTTTGCATAAACGGGCCAACAAGGGACTTTTAGCTGGACTCTATGAATTTCCAAATGTGGAAGGGCATCTTAAGGAAGAGGAAGTTATTACCTATCTTAAGAAAATGGGGTTGTCACCGATTCGTTTGAAAAAATTAGAAGACAGCAGGCATATTTTTTCCCATATTGAATGGCATATGACAGGATATGCAGTGCAGATTGATGAGACGGAGCAGGAGTATCAGAATATGCTCTTTGTGGATGTGAAAGAAACGGAAGAACAGTATCCGATTCCGGCAGCATTTTCCAGATACACGGGATATATGAACATTCGTCTTGGAAATGACAGATATAAGGAAGAATAGCAGAAAAGCCATAGAAAAAAGAGGGAGCCGGTGATTATCACCGGCCTTTCATATGAAAAAGATTTTTTATGGTAAGTGTTAAAAACACTATTTTTTGGGAGGAACCTTGCATCAGCTGCAAGGTCTATGAAAAAATAAAATTATCGCTTTTTTCTTTCTCAGCTTAGTTATAGTATAAAAGCAGAATGTGAAAACAATATGCCCGGATTGTTAGAAGGCTGTAAATAAAATATGAATAAATTGTAAACGAAGTGCCTTAAAGAAATCCTAAGAAAAAATGAATTGGAAAACAAATGACAAATGTGTATAATTGAATGAGGATTACCAAGGGGGAAGGAGAACAGAAATGTACGACAGCATTGTAATCGGAGCCGGAATCGCCGGCAGTGTGGCAGCAAGAAAGCTGGCAGAAGAAGGAAAGCAGAAGGTTCTTTTATTGGAACGGAGAAATCATATTGCAGGAAACTGTTATGACAGACCGGATGACCATGGAATTGTAATACATGAATATGGTCCACATATTTTTCATACAAATAAGGAAGAAGTATATCAGTATCTGTCAAGATTTACAGACTGGTATTTCTTTGGTCATGAGGTAGTAGCAAATGTGCATGGGACACTGATTCCGGTACCATTTAACCTGAATACTTTACATATGGTTTATGGGAAAGAGCAGGCAGACCGGTTAGAGCAGAAGCTGATTGCCGCATACGGAGAGGGAAGCCGGGTTCCAATTATGAAATTACGGGAAAATGAAGATGCAGATATCCGGAAGATTGCGGATTATGTATACGAAAATGTTTTCCTTTATTATACGATGAAGCAGTGGGGACAGAAACCAGAGGAGATAAGCCCGGAAGTAACAGGACGTGTGCCGGTGCTGATTTCTTATGATAACAGATATTTCCAGGATAAATATCAGGGTATGCCAAAGGAAGGTTATACCGCAATGTTCGAAAAGATGTTAGACCATCCGGATATTGAGGTGAGGACTGGTGTAGATGCCGGAGAGGTACTGAAATTTACAGAGGACGGCATTTATTTTGATGGAAAGAAATTCGAAGGAAATGTCATTTATACCGGAGCACTGGATGAGTTGTTTGCATGCTGTTATGGAAGGCTGCCATATCGTTCCCTCCGCTTTGATTTTGAATATTATGACAAACCGGATTATCAGGGACACAGTGTTGTAAATTATACGGTAAGCGAGGATTATACCAGAATTACGGAGTTTAAGTATCTGACCGGGCAGCAGGCAGATGGAACCACGATTGTAAAGGAATATCCATTTGCATACAGTGGAGCAGAAGGAGAGATTCCTTATTATGCCATTTTAAATGAAGAAAATCAGTCATTATATGAAAAATATAAAGCACTGACCGGAAAATATCCGAACATGCATCTTTTGGGAAGACTGGCAGAATACAAATATTATAATATTGATGCCATGACAGAGAAAGCATTAGAACTTACCAAAGAACTTTTAAAATAAAATGTTTCGAAAAACGATTGGAGAAAAAGAATGAAATTATTATCAGTAACCATTCCATGTTACAATTCACAGGATTATATGGAACATTGTATTGAAACACTGCTAACAGGTGGAGATGATGTGGAGATTTTAATCGTAGATGACGGCTCAAAGGATGCAACAGCAGAGATTGCTGACCGTTATCAGAAGAAATATCCTACTATTATTAAGGCAATCCATCAGGAAAATGGTGGACACGGTGCAGCTGTAAATACCGGTATTGCCAATGCAACCGGACTGTATTTTAAAGTAGTAGACAGTGATGACTGGGTAGATGAAGAGAGCTATCACAAGATTCTTGCTAAATTACGGGAACTTGTGGGCGGAAGTACTACTCTTGATATGTTTATCAGCAATTTCGTATATGAGAAGCAGGGCGCAGACCATAAAAAAGTAATGAAATATACCAGAATGTTCCCGGAAAATGAAGTCTTTACATGGTCTGATGTAAGGCATATCAGCAAGGGGCATTATATTCTGATGCATTCTGTTATTTACCGTACCCAGTTATTAAAGGATTGCGGACTTGAGCTGCCAAGACACACCTTCTATGTGGATAATCTTTTTGTATACAATCCGTTGCCATATGTAAAGACCATGTATTATATGAATGTGGATTTCTATCGTTATTTTATCGGAAGGGAAGACCAGTCTGTTAATGAAAAGGTTATGATTGGAAGAATTGATCAGCAGATTAAGGTAAATAAACTGATGATAGAAGAAGTGAATTTGTGGAAAATTGCAAACCCTAAATTAAGAAAATATATGTTTAATTACCTTGAAATTATTACTGTAGTATCGACAGTACTTTGCCTGCGTTCCGAGACAGAAGAAAATCTCATGAAGAAACGGGAACTTTGGTCTTATATCAAAGGTTATGACCTTCGTCTTTTCCATCATTTAAGAAGGGGAATTTTAGGACAGTCCATGAATCTCCCGGGTAAGAGTGGAAGAAAGATTTCTGTTGCAGCTTATAAGCTGACCCAGAAGATTGTGGGATTCAACTAAGCTGAAAAAAATGTGAATAAACGAGTGTATGCTGTAGAAAAGAAAAACAACAGAGGGCGTTATTACTTATATAAAGAAACCACCTTATGCCGGGAAAACGGTAAAGGAGGTTTCTTTTTTTACGCGAGTAGCGAGAAAAATCGCATGCTTGCATGCAGATTTGACGAGCACCGCGATAACTCGAGAAACTCGCAAAGCGTGTTTCTCGTAGTTGCGAGTTACATATGTTCTTTATTTAAGAGAGCAGTTTTCATTTCATATAATTTGTCGGATAAATCAACGTAGATTTCCTGTGGATTTACGAAACGTTTTGTCTCATCCCAGATGGTATCTTTTTCTCTGGTGCAGTAACGCTGAATATCCATAACACTTGGAGATTCGTAAACACATTCGCCCTTCTGGAAAACCGGAACAAGAAGTTCACGCAGTGTATAGCTTCCACCAGGAAGAGTTGTTTTCTTCCATGGGGCGTTCGGGTCAAAGAGCTTCATGTCCTTGGATTCATCAAAGACTTCGCCCACCAGACAGATAAGGTCAGCCTTAATCTTACCGGTTTCTTTATCATAAATACGATAAACATTTTTATTGCCAGGATTTGTAACTTTTTCCACATTTTCGGAAAGCTTAATCTTTGGAATGAATTCACCGGCTTCATTCTGGATAGCAGCCAGCTTGTATACACCACCGAAAGCAGGATTGTCTTTGGAAGTAATTAAGTTGGTTCCAACACCCCAGGAAGTAATGGTAGCCCCCTGAATCTTTAAGCTTTCAATCAGATACTCATCCAGATCATTGGAAGCGGAGATAACTGCGTCCGGGAATCCGGCATCATCTAACATTTTGCGGACTTTCTTGGAAAGATAAGCAAGGTCGCCACTGTCCATACGGATTCCGTAGTAGGTAAGCGGAATGCCGGCATCTCTCATTTCTTTAAATACCTTGATGGCATTTGGCATACCGGATTTTAAAGTATCATAGGTATCGACAAGAAGGATGCAGGCAGATGGATAAAGCTTTGCATATTTCTTAAAGGCGGTATATTCATCCGGAAAACTCATAATCCAGCTATGGGCGTGGGTTCCAAGCACCGGGACGTCAAACATCTGACCGGCAAGGACGTTGGAAGTACCTTTACAGCCGCCGATAACAGCAGCTCTGGCGCCGTAGGTTCCGGAATCAGGACCCTGGGCGCGTCTTAACCCAAATTCCATGACGCCATCACCCTGGGCAGCGTAGCATACGCGGGCAGCCTTGGTGGCAATCAGGCTCTGGTGGTTGATGATATTTAAGACTGCAGTTTCGATTAACTGGGCTTCCATAATCGGAGCAACCACTTTTACAAGAGGCTCTCTTGGAAAAATCAGAGTTCCTTCCGGAATTGCATAGATATCACCGGAGAATTTAAAGTTACTTAAATAAGTTAAAAAGTCTTCATCAAAGATGGATAAACTTCTTAAATAGGAAATATCCTCTTCGTCAAAATGAAGATTCTTGATATAGTCAATCATCTGGTCTAATCCCGCGCAGACTGCATAACCGCCATCACATGGATTGGTGCGGTAAAAAGCGTCAAAAACAGCCACATCACGGTTGCCGGTTTTAAAGTATCCCTGCATCATTGTCATCTCATAAAGATCAGTCAACAATGTCAAATTTAATGTACTCATATGTGATATTCCTTTCTTTTACATCTGTAAATACAGGTGTCTTGTCAGATGAATTATAGACTTTTACTTACAAAAAAGCAAGTAATGAGTATAAATATGCTTCATTATAACCATTTTTTCCGGATTTGCAAAGTTTATGATAAAATATATGAGAAAAAGTTTATAAAAATTTTATGATTTCACTTATTTTTCTTGTAATGGAGGTAGGCATTTGCTACAATAAATGGGAGAAAATATTTTATACTAATGGAGGATGTATTATAATGAGTGAAGAAAATTTCAACACTGAAAATGGAACGAATGAGCAGACATATAGCCAGCCACAGCAGGCGTATAGCCAGCCGCAGCAGACATATAGCCAGCCACAGCAGACATATAGCCAGCCACAGCAGGCATATGAACAGCCACAGCAGAATTATGACCAGCAGGCTTATAACCAGAATCAGCAGTATGCACAGCAGAACTATGGTTATGACCAGTCCCAGCAGGGATATGGAACTTATCAGCAGCCACAGCAGCAGGCATATGGAAGCTTCGACCAGACACAGTATGGTTACAACCAGCCGGCTTCATCCGGAAAAGGAATGGCAATTGCATCCATGGTACTGGGAATTATATCCATCCCGGCAATCTGTTTCTGGATTGTAGGACTTCCTTGTGCAATTGTAGGATTAATCCTTGGTATTCTTTATAATAAGAAAAACGAGCATTCACCAATGGCAACAGCAGGTATTGTCTGCAGTATTATTACCATTGCACTTCTGGTGCTGGTACTTATCCTGTGCATCGTTGGTGCAGTATCATTAAGTTCTTTGGAATATAGCTACTATTATTAAAAAGGAATTGGTGAAGCAGAATGTATCCAGATAACAGGAATCCATATTCGTTGAATCAAAATCAGAATCCGCAGTATGGGAATCCATACCCGTTGAATCAAAATCAGAATCCGCAGTATGGGAATCCATACCCGCCGAATCAGAACCAGAATCCGCAGTATGGGAATCCGTACCCGCCGAATTACAATCAGCGTCCGGCAGATAACCGGAAAGAGGAGCCGGGAAAAGGTTTCGCAGTTGCATCCATGGTGTTGGGGCTGATTTCACTGGTATTATTTTGCACCGGAATCAATATTATAACTGCAATTCTGGCAATTGTTTTTGGAATTATACATCTGGTGAAACAAAAACAGAACCCTGGAATGGCAGTTGCAGGTATTGTAACAGCTGTAGTTGGTATACTTGCATTTGTAACGTACTGGCTTTTGATTATTCATGCAGCAGGCAGAACCAGTGGGCCGGATGAATTCCTAAGACGTTATGAATATCAGTTTGATGGTGAAATGAAAGCACCGGATGACTATCAGGATTTAGAGGATTATCTGCAGCATAATTTTGAAAATTTTTAAGAAGAACATAAGAAGCATTGAATGGAGAATCAAATCTGTTCAGTGCTTTTTGCTTCATTTACCTGGAAATACCGGAAAGTAAAAGGAAAGCACTAACCGTTGAAAAAAATAGTGCTTGACGCACAGATACACAAGTGTAATAATACAATAGTACAATCAAGACAATAACTGAAAGGAGAAGTTATGGAGGAGATTATGAAGGTAAAGGGTCTCAATAAGACCTTTACATTATCCCAGAAACAACAAAAGATTGAGAAAACCAATGAGAAGAAGCGAATTGCAGTGCATGATTTATCATTTACTTCTTATCGGGGAGAGGTGTTTGGACTGCTTGGACCAAACGGAGCCGGAAAGACAACCACACTTCGTATGCTGGCAACACTGATTAAACCGGATTCCGGAGATGCTGTTTTAGATGGCAGCAGTATTGTTAATGCACCGGAAGAAGTACGTGGCAAGATTGGCTTTCTGACCAGTGAACTGAAATTAGAGGGCTTTTTTACACCAAATTATTTATATAATTTCTTTTCGGATTTATACGGAGTAGAGCCGGCTGTCCGGGATGAAAGAAAGAAGAGACTTTTTGACCGCTTCGGCATCACACAGTTTGCAGAAGTGAAAGTAAAGGATATGTCTACCGGTATGAAACAGAAGGTTTCTTTGGTTATTTCCTTAGTCCATGACCCGGAAATCATTATCTTTGATGAACCGACCAACGGACTTGATGTTCTGACAGCCAAAGTAGTAACGGATTTCCTGTTAGAGCTTAAGAAAGAAGGAAAGAGCATCATCGTTTCTACCCACATTTTCAGCCTGATTGAGAAAATCTGTGACAGAGTCGGAATTATCATCAAGGGAGAAATGATTATCTGCGATACATTAGAGGCAGTGAAAAATGGCAAATCATTAGAAGACAGATTCTTTGAAATCTATGAAGAAACGGTAGGTGAAGCAGAATGAGAAACAATCTTATAACAATTATAAAGAAAGAACTTGCCCGCTTCTTCGGGGATAAGAGAATGGTATTTACTACGATTTTGATGCCGGGCTTAATGATTTATATCATGTACAGCTTCATGGGCAGCGGACTGACCTCCAGATTTGAAGCAGATGAGGATTATACCTATCGTATTTATGCAGAAAATATGCCATCCACGGTTGCAGCCATGATAAAAGGCAGTGACATCAATGTGGAATATTTAGACCGGGATGGTGTCAGCGAAGAGGATATGAAACAGGCGGTAACCGATAAAGATGCGGAAATGCTGATGGTATTTCCGGAAAATTTTGAATCAGATGTACTGGCATATGACAGCATGACTGCTACCACACCGGCTCCGCAGGTAGCCTTATATTATAATTCCGCAGATACCGAATCCACGGCATGTTATCAGATTATGGCTTCTGTATTAGATGGATATGAAGCTTCTATGGCAAATAAGTTCGATGTCAACAGCGGTGACGAAGAATATGACCTTGCCAGCAAGGAAGACAGCACCGGACAGATTTTCTCCATGATGCTTCCAATGCTGCTTATGATATTCCTTTTCTCAGGATGTATGGCAATTGCACCGGAATCCATAGCAGGGGAAAAGGAGAGAGGAACCATTGCTACTTTATTGGTAACACCGATGAAACGTGGGCAGCTTGCCATGGGAAAAATCATCAGCCTTGGTATTATCGGACTTTTAAGTGGAATTTCCAGTTTTGTGGGTACCATGTTATCCCTTCCAAAATTAATGGGAACAGAATCCAATGCAATGGATGCCAGCGTATACAGCGTCACCGATTATATCCTTTTATTGCTGGTGATTCTTACCACAGTATTGGTACTGGTTGGAGCATTAGCTGTAATTTCAGCATTTGCAAAGACGGTAAAGGAAGCCGGTTCTATGATTATGCCGCTGATGGTTGTGGTAATGGTAATTTCCGTTACATCCATGCTTGGAAGCGGAGCACCGAAGGAATTTTACTGGTATCTGATTCCTTTCTATAACAGTGTGCAGGGCATGACCGGAATTTTTGATTTCTCCTACAGCGGAATCAATATTGTGGCATGTCTTGTCAGCAACCTTATTTATACCGGTATTTTATCAGTGGTACTGGCGAAAATGTTTGGCAGTGAGAAAATTATGTATTCCTAGAAAAAAATACTAGACAAATAGCTTTTATAGGACTAAAATAATGAAAAAACATAGAACAATAGAAAGCTATAACACCAGGTTATAACATCTATTTGCGACAAATGAATGGAGGATGTTATTATGGAAAAGAAGGACTTAGACTGGTCTAATCTTGGATTCGGTTATGTAAAGACCGATAAGAGATATGTATCAAATTTCAAAAACGGAGCATGGGATGAGGGAGCTTTAACCGATGATGCAGATATTGTATTGAATGAATGCGCGGGTGTATTCCAGTATGCACAGACCGTATTTGAAGGATTGAAAGCATATACAACAGAGGATGGACATATCGTTACTTTCCGACCTGACTTAAATGCAAGCCGTCTTGCAGATTCAGCACGCAGACTGGAAATGCCGGTATTCCCGGAAGAGCGTTTTGTAGATGCAGTACAGAAGGTAGTAGAAGCAAATGCAGCATATGTTCCACCATATGGTTCCGGTGCAACACTTTACATCAGACCATACATGATGGGAACAAATCCTGTAATCGGTGTAAAACCAGCGGATGAATATCAGTTCCGTATGTTCTGTACACCGGTAGGACCATATTTCAAGGGTGGCGCAAAGCCAATTACCATCCGTGTCAGTGACTATGACCGTGCAGCACCTTGCGGAACCGGTAATATCAAAGCTGGTCTGAATTACGCAATGAGTCTTCATGCAATCGTAACTGCACATGCAGACGGATTTGATGAGAATATGTACTTAGACCCTAAGACAAGAACTAAGGTAGAAGAGACAGGTGGAGCAAACTTCATCTTCGTTACCAAGGATAATAAACTGGTTACACCGAAGTCAGATTCTATTCTGCCATCCATTACACGTCGTTCACTGGTATATGTTGCAGAACATTATCTTGGAATGAAAGTAGAACACAGAGAAGTATACTTCGATGAAGTAAAAGACTTCGCAGAGGCAGGACTTTGCGGAACAGCAGCAGTTATTTCTCCAATCGGAAAGATTGTTGACCACGGCAAAGAAATCTTAATTCCAAGTGGAATGGAAGAAATGGGACCTGTAACAAAGAAACTTTATGATACTCTGACCGGAATCCAGATGGGACGTATTGAAGCTCCGGAAGGATGGATTAAGAGAATCCTGTAAGAGACATATTGTAAATGAAATATAAGAAACACTCATTGCGGGTTTCCTACATAAACGAGAGGCGGTATCCGGAAGGATGCCGCCTCGTTTTGTGTTGTTCAGTATTTGTAAGAAGCTGCCAGAAATCTGTAAGAAGCTCTCGGTAGTAGCATCTTTAGATATAGAAAATTTGAAAATAGGAATTGACATTTAAAAATACAGGTTCTATACTTATTAAGAATATAAAAAGACGATGACGAAGAGAGTAGTTTTCCATGGAAAGTCAAAGAGAGCCGGGGCAGGTGGAAACCGGCATGAGTAAATGGAAAATGAAAATCACTTCCAAGTTGCAGTTCGAACAGGCAAAGTTGCGTTAGTAGAAACTGACGGATTTCCCCCGTTATGGGAACGTATATGCGAAGCAGAAAGCTTCAAGTATGTTGTAACAAGGTGGTTAGAAACGACAGGCGCGCGTCCTTATTACAGGACGGCGCCTTTTTTACTTTACAGGAAATTGCTTTCCAGTAAAGTAAAAAACGCTCCGCGAGGATGCACACTGCGGTGTATAAGGTAGATGTCGCAAGCGATCGCCGCAGGCGCGAGAATGTGCCAAGGCACATTCTTTTTTACGCGGCTAGCGAGAAACTGAAAATTTTAAAGGAGGACTAACATGTACGAAAAAGTTTCCCCAAATCTGAATTTTGTGGACAGAGAAAAACAGACCGTAAAATTCTGGAAAGAAAATGACATTTTTAAGAAAAGTATGGAGAACCGGAAAGAAGGCGAGACCTATACTTTCTATGATGGACCGCCAACTGCAAATGGTAAGCCACATATCGGTCATGTATTAACCCGTGTTATCAAGGATATGATTCCAAGATACCAGACCATGAAGGGCAAATATGTCCCACGTAAAGCCGGATGGGATACCCATGGACTTCCGGTAGAGCTGGAAGTAGAAAAGCTTTTAGGATTAAACGGAAAAGAGCAGATTGAAGAATATGGTATGGAGCCATTCATCAAGAAATGTAAAGAATCCGTATGGAAATACAAAGGAATGTGGGAAGATTTTTCAGGAACCGTTGGATTCTGGGCTGATATGGATAACCCATATGTAACCTATGATGATAATTTCATTGAATCTGAGTGGTGGGCTCTTAAGAAAATCTGGGATAAGAAGCTGTTATACAAAGGTTTCAAGATTGTTCCTTACTGCCCGAGATGTGGAACTCCGCTTTCTTCCCAGGAAGTAGCACAGGGATATAAGACGGTAAAAGAACGTTCCGCAATCGTAAGATTCAAAGTAATCGGAGAAGATGCATATTTCCTGGCATGGACCACAACTCCATGGACACTTCCATCTAACGTTGCACTTTGTGTAAACCCGGACGAGACTTACTGTAAAGTAAAAGCTGCTGACGGATATACTTATTATATGGCAGAAGCACTGTTAGATAAGGTACTTGGCAAATTTGCGGATGAAGAAAATGGCGTAAAAGCATATGAAGTATTGGATACTTTCCCAGGAAAGTCATTAGAGTACAAGGAATATGAGCCATTATTTGACTGCGCAAAGGAAATCTGTGAGAAACAGCATAAGAAAGGCTACTATGTAACCTGTGATACTTATGTAACCATGACAGATGGTACCGGTATCGTTCACATCGCACCTGCATTTGGTGAAGACGATGCCCAGGTTGGCCGTAGATATGACCTTCCATTTGTCCAGTTAGTAGACGGAAAAGGAGAACTTACCAAAGAAACTCCATATGCCGGTGTATTTGTAAAGAAAGCAGACCCAATGGTATTAAAAGACCTGGAAGAAAAAGGACTGCTCTTTGATGCACCAAAATTTGAACATGAATATCCACACTGCTGGCGTTGTGATACTCCGCTGATTTACTATGCAAGAGAATCCTGGTTCATTAAGATGACCGCTGTAAAAGAGGATTTGATCCGCAATAACAATACCGTAAACTGGATTCCGGAATCTATCGGAAAAGGACGTTTCGGTGACTGGCTTGAAAATATTCAGGACTGGGGTATTTCCCGTAACCGTTACTGGGGAACTCCGCTTCCTGTATGGGAGTGTTCCTGTGGACATCAGGAGTGTATCGGAAGCCGTGCAGAATTAGCAGAGCGCAGTGGTAACCCGGATGATGCCAAAGTAGAATTACATCGTCCATACATTGATGCAGTAACCTTCAAGTGCCCGGATTGTGGCGGCGAAATGCATCGTGTACCGGAAGTAATTGACTGCTGGTTTGACTCAGGAGCAATGCCATTTGCACAGCATCATTATCCATTTGAAAATGAAGACCTCTTTAAACAGCAGTTCCCTGCACAGTTTATTTCCGAGGCAGTAGACCAGACCCGTGGATGGTTCTATTCCCTGATGGCAGAGTCTACCTTATTATTTAATAAAGCACCATATGAAAATGTTATCGTATTGGGACATGTACAGGATGAAAATGGACAGAAGATGAGTAAGTCCAAAGGAAATGCCGTTGACCCGTTTGATGCATTAGAGACTTACGGAGCAGATGCAATCCGCTGGTATTTCTACATCAATTCTGCACCATGGCTGCCAAACCGTTTCCATGGAAAGGCAGTACAGGAAGGACAGCGTAAATTCCTTGGAACACTTTGGAATACTTATGCATTCTTCGTGTTGTATGCAAATATTGATGAATTTGATGCAACCAAATATACACTGGATTATGAGAAACTTTCCGTTATGGATAAATGGCTTCTCTCCAAACTCAATACACTGATTAAGACTGTAGATAATAATCTGGGTAATTATCGTATTCCGGAAGCTGCAAGAGCACTGGATGAATTTGTAGATGAGATGAGTAACTGGTATGTAAGACGTTGTCGTGAGCGTTTCTGGGCAAAGGGCATGGAGCAGGATAAAATCAATGCATATATGACTCTTTATACTGCACTGGTAACTGTATGCAAGGTAGCAGCGCCGATGATTCCTTTCATGACAGAAGAAATTTACCAGAACCTGGTATGCAGCATCGACAAGAGTGCGCCGGAAAGCATCCATCTTTGCGACTATCCGGTGGCAAACGAGAGCTGGATAGACAGTGAATTAGAGAAAAATATGGACGAAGTATTGAAAATCGTTGTTATGGGCCGTGCCTGCAGAAATACTGCAAATATCAAGAACCGTCAGCCGATTGGAAATATGTTTGTAAAAGCACCATTTGAATTATCCGAATACTTTACAGAGATTATCGAAGATGAGCTGAATGTAAAGAAAGTGACATTTACAGAGGATGTCAGTGCATATACTAGCTATACCTTCAAACCACAGCTTCGTACCGTTGGACCGAAATTCGGTAAATATTTAGGTCAGATTCAGAAAGCACTTGCAGAATTAGACGGCAACAAGGCAATGGCTGAGCTTAAGAGCACAGGTGCACTGAAACTTGACAGTATAAGCGACGAAGTTGTATTATATGAAGAGGATTTACTTATCACCATGACACAGCAGGAAGGTTACATGACAGAAGGTGATAATGAAGTGACCGTAGTTCTTGATACGAACCTTACTCCGGAACTTTTAGAGGAAGGAATGGTAAGAGAATTAATCAGCAAAATCCAGACAATGCGTAAGGAAGCAGGATTTGAAGTAATGGATAAAATTACTGTTTCTTATAAGGCAGATCAGAAAGTAAAAGACATCTTCGCAAAATATGGAGATGAAATTGCAAAAGAAGTTCTGGCTGAGAGTGTTGTGGCTGATACGGTGAGCGGATATCAGAAAGAATGGAACATTAATGGTGAAACGGTTGTGCTTGGCGTGGAAAAGAAATAAGCAGAATAAAGATAAGGGAGCGGAGCCGACAGTGGCTTGCTCCCTTTTTGCACAAAAAACACCGGAATCGAAACAAAAGGAGAACATTATGAAAAGCAAAATGTTTGAAAAGGAAACCTTCAAAAAAGAGGTAGTTGAGAACGTAAAATACCTCTATCGTAAGACAATGGATGAAGCAAGCGAGCAGGAAATTTTCCAGGCAGTATCCTACGTTGTAAAAGATGTAATCATTGACCAGTGGCTTGCAACCCAGCAGGAATTTGATAAAGCAGATCCAAAGATTGTATACTATATGTCCATGGAGTTCTTAATGGGCCGTGCATTAGGCAATAACCTGATTAACTTAACGGTATACAATGAAGTGAAAGAAGCTTTAGAGGAAATGGGAATCAACTTAAATGCCATAGAGGATCAGGAGCCAGACCCGGCGCTTGGAAATGGTGGACTGGGAAGACTTGCTGCCTGCTTTATGGAATCTTTGGCAACTCTGGGATATCCGGCATATGGTTGTGGAATCCGTTACCATTATGGAATGTTCCGTCAGAAAATAGAAAATGGTTATCAGGTAGAAGAACCGGATAACTGGTTACAGAATGGATATCCATTTGAATTAAAACGTCCGGAATACAATTTCGAAGTAAAATTTGGCGGATATGTACGTGCAGAGGCACAGCCAGATGGAAGAACCAGATTCGTACAGGAAGGCTATCAGTCCGTAAAAGCAATTCCTTATGATATGCCAATCGTAGGTTATAACAATAATGTAGTAAATACATTGATGATCTGGGATGCAGAGCCAATGGAATGCTTCGAACTGGATTCCTTTGATAAAGGTGATTATCATCGTGCAATCGAACAGCAGAACCTTGCAAAGAACTTAGTAGAAGTTCTCTATCCGAATGATAACCATATCGCAGGAAAAGAGCTTCGTTTAAAACAGCAGTACTTCTTTGTATCTGCCAGCTTACAGCGTGCTATTGCAAGATTTAAGAAGAATCATCCAGATATCCATATGCTTCCTGAAAAAGCAGTATTCCAGATGAATGATACCCATCCAACCGTAGCAGTTGCAGAGTTAATGCGTATCTTACTGGATGAAGAAGGTTTAGAGTGGGATGATGCATGGAATATTACAACAAAATGTTGTGCATATACCAACCATACCATCATGGCAGAAGCATTAGAGAAATGGCCAATCGAGATTTTCTCAAGACTGCTTCCTAGAATTTACCAGATTGTAGAAGAAATCAACCGTCGTTTTGTACTGGAAATCCAGCAGAAATATCCTGGAGACAACCACAAGGTTGAGAAGATGGCAATTGTATATGATGGTCAGGTAAAAATGGCTCATCTGGCAATCTGTGCAGGATATTCTGTAAATGGTGTAGCAGCACTTCATACAGAAATCCTTAAGAAACAGGAATTAAAAGATTTCTACGAGATGTTCCCGGAGAAATTTAATAATAAGACCAATGGTATTACACAGCGTCGTTTCTTAATGCATGGTGATCCATTACTTGCAGACTGGGTAACCAAATATGTTGGAAAAGACTGGATTACAGACCTTTCCCGCATCAAGAGATTAGAGTTCTATGCAGATGATGAAAAGGTTCAGCAGGAATTCTTAAATATCAAATACCAGAATAAGCTGCGTCTTGCATCTTATATCGAAGAACACAACGGAATTGAAGTAAATCCTCGTTCTATCTTTGATGTACAGGTAAAACGTCTGCATGAGTACAAACGCCAGCTCTTAAATATTCTTCATGTAATGTATCTTTACAATGAATTAAAAGAGCATCCGGATATGGAATTCATTCCAAGAACTTTCATTTTCGGAGCAAAAGCAGCAGCAGGCTACCGCAATGCAAAACTTACCATCAAATTAATCAACTCTGTTGCAGATGTCATCAACAATGATAAGTCTATCAACGGAAAGATTAAGGTTGTATTTATCGAAGACTACAAGGTATCCAATGCAGAGATTATTTTTGCAGCAGCAGATGTCAGCGAGCAGATTTCTACTGCAAGTAAGGAAGCTTCCGGAACCGGTAATATGAAGTTCATGCTGAATGGAGCGCTTACTATCGGAACCATGGATGGTGCAAATGTTGAGATGGCAGAAGAAGTCGGCAAAGAAAACATGTTTATCTTCGGTATGAGCTCTGACGAAGTGATTGCTCATGAGCAGAAACGCGATTATGACCCAATGCAGATTTTCAACAATGATCAGGATGTCCGTAAAGTTCTGATGCAGTTAATCAACGGATTTTATTCACCAAATGATCCGGAATTGTTCCGTGACCTTTACAACTCACTGCTGAATACACAGTGCACACAGTACGCAGATACTTACTTTATTCTGGCAGACTTCCGTTCTTATGTGGAAGCACAGAAGAAGATTAATGCTGCATATGCAGATGAAAAAGAATGGGCTAGAAAAGCAATCTTAAATATTGCAGCTTCCGGCAAATTCTCATCTGACCGTACGATTCAGGAATATGTGGATGATATCTGGCACCTGAACAAAATCACTGTTACAGTAGATGAAAAAGCAGAATAAAATTAAGAAATAAGAGCATAAGCATAAAAACAGAAAGAGGCAGCAGCCCGGCAGGGCGGCTGTCTTTTTCTGTTCAAGCAAATCAATTCTGCTCTTCCACAAGACTGCTGTAGATTATGTTTTCGGGTTATGTCTGCCGGAAAAAATTTACTTGTATTCAAAGAACTTATTTGTTACAATCAACACAAAGCATATATTCTGATTTTCGAATGGTGAAAGCCAGTCTAAATTTCTAGTATCAATTCAATGAATTCTATGCTTTTAAATTCTAATAACAATTAATAAACGCATAGTGCATTGAAGAGGCGGAAGTTTAGGAAAATATGAGATATATGCAATCCTGCTTTTCACTGCATTATGGGAAAAGGAGGAAAAATGAGAACTTTAGAAGAACTGAATCTGGTGGATGACTTTTTAGTAAACAGCTTAACCAGTCACAAAATTTATGGGGAACAGTCAGCGAGGTATATTTTGGAATGCATTCTGCATCGACAGATAGGAAAGCTTACGGTAGTGCCGCAGCGTTTCTTTTGCGGAGAGAATACAGAAACCCACGGAATCCGGCTGGATGTATATCTGGATGAAGAGAATGGTGAAATCTTTGATATAGAACCGGACCAGAATGATGGGAAGAACGAGATGGCAGCATTACCAAGAAGAGTCCGGTTTTATCATGCAAAAATTGATGCCGGAAATTTACCATCGGGCGAAACCTATGGAAGTCTTCGGAATGTTGTTGTTATTTTCATTACAACCTATGATCCCTTTGGACTGAATCGTATGGTGTATACAATCAAGAATTGTTGCATCGAGGTGCCGGAGTTAAAGTATGAAGATGGGGCGCAGACCATATTTTTGTATACAAGAGGAAGTGAAGGAAATCCACCGGATGAATTAAAACAGCTACTGCATTACATGGAGCATTCATCCGTAGAGAATGCTTCCACCGAGAAACTGAAAAAGTTACACCGGATGGTAACTGCAGTCAAGCGGGATGGAGAGGTAGGTCTTGCATATATGAAGAGCTTTGAGAGAGAAGAAAGAATTCGGAAACAGGGCGAAGAGGAAGGCAGAAAAGAAGGAAAAAAAGAAGGTCTGGAAGAGGGCGAAATAGTAGGAAAAACGAAGGAAGTTATAAAACTTGGACGCAGATTCGGAAAGTCAGAGAAGGAAATTATTTTATTGCTGCAAGAGGAACTGCATATAGATAAAGATAAGGCAACGTATTTCCTGAAAAAGTATGATAAGTAAGACGATTAGAAAGAATGTGAGAATTACAGCATGAGCAACAAATTGGCGAAGCATCAGAAACAAAAAGAACGATTAACCGGAAAGCAGAAGAAAGTTCTGTTCTGGAGTTGTTTTGCTGCTTTAAGCATAGCTTTTCTGGCGGTCTGGTTAAACGTATTTTTGACGTCGAAGGCACTTCACAGACAAATGGAAGAGATGGTATTAGGAGAAGATTATGATAGAGAAGATGTTGTGATAACGGATAAAAAGAGTGAAGATGCTACGGCGGATAATGCCATATCTCAAAATTATTTCTTCTATTATCATGGTGGCAAAACGAATGAATATAATAAGCGGATGCAGGTGCCGGAAAGTGTATATGCAGAATATAAAGTGGGAGATACCATAACTGCATATACCACAGATCATATAAAATATTCATATAATAAAGCGGGCATTCTTCCGGATAAAAAATTTAGGAACAATGAATTAATGAAAGTAGCCGGAGTGGTGCTTGGGGCTGCAATAGGTTTCCTGAGTTTGTGGGGCTTATTAAACAGAAAGATAAGTTAAAAACTATGATTTTAGGAGAAATTCAAAATGTTATATATTATGCGGCATGGAAAAACGGAATGGAATGCATTACATAAAATACAGGGAAGAACGGATATCCCATTAAATGAAGAAGGACGCCTGATGGCGGAAAAAGCATGCGAAGAGTATAAGGATTTGCACATAGATGTGTGTTATTGTTCTCCGTTGATAAGGGCTGTTGAGACAGCACAAATTGTGTTAAAAAACCGGAAAATTCCAATAATAAAAGACGAACGGCTGATGGAAATGAGTTTTGGCGATTATGAGGGAATCGAAAACAGCTTTGCTATTCCGGATTGCCCGATTAATATTTTGTTTCAAAAGCCGGGAGAATATCACGAATCGATAGGTGGAGCAGAAACCTGGGAGGAACTCTTTGCAAGAACCGGAGCATTTTTGAAGGAAGTGATAGACCCGCAGCTACAGGAAGGTAAGGATATCCTGATTGTGGGACATGGTGCGATGAATGCAAGCATTATCTGTCAGGTGAAAGGTATGCCGATTGAGGAGTTTTGGAGTGCGGGACTTGAACAGTGTAAAATTTTGGAAGTGTAAATTGGATAGATGTTGAAATATGATAAGTGAATGGAATGGAAAAACGGAATGACATGAGTAAATTGGAGTGGACAATAAAATTAATTATTATAGTGGCTGGTTCAGTCGTTGCGGCATATGGCATTACGCTGGCGCTGTATGCGGGATTTGGTGGTGCCACCCTTGCGGTATTATGGCAGGGAATTTCAAAAACATTTCATGTAAGCATCGGTATGGCATCCATGATAGTAGCCATAGTTATGATTGTATTTGCGTTTTTCTATGACAGGTCACAGATACATATCGGCACGATACTTTATCAGATTGTATATAGCCTTTGTGTAGATTTGTTTGCAAATGCACATGTGTACAGTACGCATATATGGGTAAATGCACTTATCATGTTATTAGGAATTGTGATTTTTGCCATAGGAACCGGATTTTATGCGGCAGCCTCCCTGGGGCGGGGTTCTTATGAGGCACTGACTTTTTCTCTTGCAGAGAAGAACAACTGGCAGGTAAAAATTGTACGAATGGTACTGGATGTCGTGATGGTTGTGACAGGTGTTATGCTGGGCGGAAAATTTGGCATATGCACCATAGTAACAATCCTCATTTCCGGACCGGTCATCCAGTTTACTGCGGCAAAAACGAAAAAGTTAATTTGTGTTGCTTGTGGCAACGACCGTTCTGATATCTAATAGAGGTATCAAAACAAAGGAGGCACATAGGACTGTCCCACTGTGCATCTTATAATTCAAGAATAACTCCTTTACCGGCATATGGAGAATGCGAAGAATAAGAAACAGACAGAGTCGGAGAGGGCAGAAGCAGAGAGAGTGGAAGCAGAGGCTGAATTGGAGGAATAGACATGGCTGCTACAATTATTTATTTGGTAATTTCATTATTGATTTCACTTATTTTTATCATACTTGGAATTATGCAGTATAGGTCTGAAAAACCAGTATCAATAAATACAGGAGAGAAACCACTTCGTAAAGATGAACTGACAAATGTTACGGAATGGAACCATAGACATGGCAGAAATTTTATTATTTTGGGTTGTGTGCTATTTATTACACAAGCTGTTTTTGGATATTTTATTAAAAAGCTGGATGGCGTTGTGGTTCAGGTGGTTATTTATATGATAGTTCTATTTTCTGAAATCGCATGGGTTGAGTTTGAACATAATATGATGAAAAAGAAAATGATAAAAAAGCATTGAAATAACAACTTATAATTGACCGAGCTCTTTGAGCGAGGGATACTTCTTGTCCGAAGGGCAAGAAGGTGGAACTGAGAAGAATTAAAACAATCGGAAGTTATAAAGGAGAAACACTATGGGATTATTTGGTAAAAGCAAAAAAGAGCGAGAAAAAGAGTATATGAACAGATTAGATGTTCCATTATGTTTAAAAGAAGACTTTGAATTGATTATTGATGATGTATTTACAATTATGGGGGTTGGAACAGTTGCCACAGGAAACATATCAACAGGAATGTGTAGAGAAGGAGAAAATGCGTGTGTTTATAAAACAAATGGAGGTGTATTAGAGACTATAATTACTACCATCGATATACATACAAAAGAACGAAAATCAAATGGTTGTGGATATAAAACAGAGCATGTTGGACTTGGGTTAAGAGGAGTTTCTAAGGAACAATTAGAAAAAGGAGATAGAGTGATTGTAAAGAATGCCAATATGTATGGAATGTAATTACAAATTCCAGTTTGATGGAGAAAAAATCATTCATGCCCTATGTTATATAGTTTTTGTATGTTTTCAGGAAGACTCCTTTATATAGTTCGTTTTGCCTTCCTGATAATGTTCTTACACATAGGCGTGTAAGGAATGTTATTCCTTGATTTTTTTCATACGCCAAATCCATGAAGTCGATGAAGATAATCTTGATGTCAGGAGTGCCATTCAGTTCAATGATTCTATCAATATATTTTGCTCTCGTGATTGTTTTTATATAGGCACCCACTTTCAAAAACACAAATTTTTTTATTTTTTGAAAGTGGAAACTATGTAAAGGCAACCCGAAGGCTGCCCGGACATCAAAGCCTATAGAAACGCTCAGAGGCTGTTTTACAGTGGGGAAAAAGAAAAAATATCAAAAAATTGATGATTAATGGTGAGCTTGTGATAGAATGAAAAAAGAGAAAAGCAGAAAGGATGTAGTTGTGGAGAATATTTGTTATGATTAGAAAGTTGCTGAACGGAGATATCGGTAGAGTTGCTGACATATGGTTAAAGACAAATCTGAAAACGCATTATTTTATTTCCAATCAATACTGGAAAAGTAATTATGAATTAGTGAAAGAAATGATGTCACAATCCGAAGTCTATGTGTTTGAAATGGATAAGATGATACAAGGATTTGTAGGACTAAATAATGAATATATTGAAGGTATTTTTGTTTCTGAAGAAATGCAGTCATGTGGCATAGGTAAGCTTTTATTGAATTATATTAAGGATAAAAAAGATAGATTACAATTAAATGTATACCGGAAGAATGCCAGAGCAATTTCTTTTTACCAAAGAGAAGGGTTCATTATTCAATGTAAAGGTTTGGATGAAGCTACTGGTGAAAAAGAATACACCATGCTATGGAAACAAAAATAGAAATCAGAATTTGACGGAGTGACAATATATGAAGTATTTATATTTGCATGGACTAGGGCAAAAACCAGACAGTTGGAATAGAGTAATAAAAGAAACGAAAGTATCGAAAAGCAGTTGCAGTTTGAGTTTATCAGAGCTGTTAGAAAGGAAATCTGCTACATATAAGGAATTATATTCAGCATTCTCATCAGAATGCGACAAGGAGAAAGAAGAAATTGTCTTATGTGGGCTTTCTCTAGGAGCTGTTCTGGCACTTAATTATGCGATAGACCACCCAGATAAAGTAAAGGCACTCGTATTAATTGCAGCACAATATAAAATGCCCCGAAAATTATTGAAAGTTCAGAATATATTGTTTCATCTTATGCCGAATTCGGCATTCAATAAAATGGGCTTCAAAAAAGCAGATGTTATTAAACTATGTGGTACGATGGCTGAATTAGATTTCAGTGACTCACTGCATAAGGTGTCTTGTCCGGTATTAATCGTTTGTGGAGAGAAGGACAATGCAAACAAAAAAACGTCAAAAGAACTTTGCCATTATCTGAACAATTCCTACTTCCATGAACTTATGAAAACAGGTCATGAAGCAAACATAGAAGTCCCGGAAGAGTTGGCGATTGTGTTGCAAAGATTTTATGATAGTATCAGTTAACTTCCTGCTTGTGAGGATTGCACCATTTGCATTATATGTAAATAATCTGGAAGAAGCAAGAAATTTTTTTGTGAAATATTTTGATGCAAAATCAAACGATGGATATCATAATTTTCAGACGGATTTCCGCTCTTATTTTCTTTCATTTGATGATGATACATGCATAGAGATTATGAATAAACCAGAAATGTCGGATTGTCCCAAAGAGCTTACTCGTACCGGATATGCGCACATTGCTTTTAGCGTAGGCAGCAAAGAAAAGGTTGATGCTTTGACTGCAGAGTTAAGGGCGGATGGTTATAAAGTTGTCAGCGGTCCAAGAAAGACTGGAGATGGTTATTATGAAAGTTGTATTGTTGCATTCGAAGATAACCAAATTGAAATTACAGTCTGAAAAATAGGAGGCACAAATCGGAAATGGACGAGGTTTGGAGAGATAATCAAAAAGCAGGCAATGCAGGAAGAGAGGAAAAACCTTGATTCCTGCATTTTTTATACGCACTAAACCAGGAGTAGAGTGCAAAAATATCGAAATTCATATAGAATAAAGGTATCAAAATATCAGGGAGGAGAAGAAGTCCGGCAAACGGACGAGGAGGGGTATGGATAAAGAAAAAACAGGCGAATATATCAGAAACCTTCGGAAAAAGAAAGGCTGGACACAAATGCAGCTTGCAGAACAGCTTCATATTTCAGACAAAGCAGTTTCGAAATGGGAGCGCGGAATCTCATTTCCGGATATTGAATTAATGGAGGAGCTGGCACAGGTATTTCAGGTGGATGTTGCTGATATTATCCGGGGAGAAGAGGCTGGCAGGGCAGAGCATACGGTAAATGAGCTGGTAAAAGATACTATAGATATTGCAAAGAGGGAGAAAAAAAGACAGATACGAAAGTACCGGTGGGTGTTGTGTATTCTGTTTGTGCTATTTGGAGTTTTAATCGGATACAGTGTAGAGAACATTCAGAAAAATTATATTTTAGAATATCATTTATGTATGAATGCAGTGGTTGAATCGAAGGGAGAAGTGATTTATGTAAGAGAGACAGATGCAAATGGAAAAAATCCCGGAAAGGTATATCGTCTGGCACAGGATGATGCAATCCCGGTAACATTACCGGATGGAAGTGCCGGAAGTTTTAAAGATATTAAAGAAGGACAACATATTCAAATCTGGTATTTGGGACACCGGGTATTATGGAGAAATGCATGGATACCGGGCGTAGAGGAAGTAGAGATTACAAAGGAGGTTAAAAAAGATGTATAGAATAAAAAAGTAATTTGTTGTGTGATAGTATTGGCAATATTGGGGAGTATGCCAGTAAATGCAAAAGAAGTATTACAGAATGAAAATGAGGCATGGGATATAGAAAAAGGAAACGCAAGAACTATATTAATAATTACAAAAGATGTTTGGAGTCCTTCTGATAGAGTGTGTGTACGGGCAACATTACAGATTCAAGATTCATATGGCTAGATAGTGGGAATATCAAATGTAGAAATATGCGGCTCGTTAGCAACAGGAGTATCAAATATGAAAGCAAATACCTTCAAATGAGGTTGTTATACTACCATCATTACTTAATTACGGTTGCAAAAAAATAAGCTAAAAAGAAATATCCACTTGTAAGGACAATCTTATAAGTGGATATATTTTTACTGATATTTTTCAAAGTAAAGGTAACGATTTGTTACTTTAGATATGAAAAATTACCGTAGAAAATAATTTAATGCTTTTTTGATAGATTTTTCCAATAAAGTATGCTATTTTAGTTCTATATATGGATAAACAAATGTGATAAAAGATCCATAATTTACAAAGGAAGGGAAAACTATCATGGAAAAGATCAAAAAGCGTATAGCTAACTTAAAGGTTGCAGGAAAATTAAAAGTATATCGAATGACAGTGCTTGTTATGACATTATTTTTAGTGTTGGTGGCACTGTTCTCGACATTAGTGATCCGTTCAAATATAGAGAAGATTACGGAGGTCTGGTCTCCGTCATTGGAATATCTGCAGGATTTAGAGACAATGACTGCGAAATACAGAATCAAACAGTATCAGCATCTGGTAGAATCAGATGATGCAGTCATGAACTCCTGCGAAGAAGAAATCCAGAAGCTGGAGAGTCAGATCCAGGATACCAGTGTGAATCTGGATGCAATCATGTCCGCAGACAGTGATGCTCAAAAAGGACAGGATGATTACAAAGCAGCAAGCGCTGCATGGGAAACATACAGAGATGCTTCAGATGAAATCCTGAAGTTGAGCCGTGAGGGTAAACAGCAGGAAGCATCGAAACTGATGACCGGAGAGGTGTATGAAGACTATAAGTCATTTGCTGAGAAATTAACTAAATTAAGTGATGCGTTCCAGGCAGAATTAGACCGGGCAAAGACCATGGCCAATGTATGCACCATCATCATATTTGTCGTGATCGTGGCAGCAGGTCTTGCGATTGCTGTAGTGACGACACTGATCGGAAAGATCATTACCAATTCCATTACCGAGCCGGTAGAACAGATAGAGGCAGCAGTTGCCAGCCTGCGTAAGGGCGAACTGTCTAATGTAGAAATGCTTACCTATGAGTCTGAGGATGAGCTTGGCGATACCATCAGAAATCTGAAAGAAGCCATGGGTATTCTGGCAGATTATGTCAGCGAGATCTCTGTGGAGGTAAAGGCAATAGCGCAGGGTGACCTGACCAGAAATGGTGATGATATTACAGATTTCCTAGGAGATTTCTCGGAATTGAAGGCATCACTGCTGTATATTCTGAAACGGTTTAACAGTACCCTGACTGAGATCAGCAATCTGGCAGAACAGGTATCATCGAATTCATCCGAGGTGGAAAATGCATCAAAATCCCTGGCGGACGGTGCAACAGAGCAGGCAGGAGTCATCGAGGAATTGAATGCCACCATTGATACGGTCGTGGATCTGGCGGCAAATACGGCGAAGGAAACACAGAGTGCATCTGCACGTGTAAAAGCCTCTGCAAATAAAGCGAATGAAGAAAAAGAAAAAATGAACGATCTGCTGAAGGAAATGGAGCACATTACAGAAATCTCCAAGGAGATCGGTAATATTATCACAGATATCGAGGATATTGCATCCCAGACCAATCTGTTATCCCTGAATGCTTCCATTGAAGCTGCCAGAGCAGGAGAAGCAGGAAGAGGATTTGCAGTAGTGGCAGATCAGATCGGCAAGCTGGCAGCAGACAGTGCAAAATCTGCTGTAAATACAAGAGATCTGATCGATAAGACCTTAGTGGAAATCGAAAAGGGCAATATGATTACAAGAACAACAGCAGAATCATTCAATCAAATCATTGCAGATATGGAGTCCTTTGCAGAGCTTGCAGAGAACACCATGGAGAAAGCCAACTCCCAGGCAGAGTCCTTGGAGCAGATTGGCCAGGGAATTGAACAGCTGTCCGGCGTAGTACAGGGCAATGCTGCATCCTCCGAAGAGAATACTGCGATTAGTATTAATCTGGCAGAGGGAGCATCCAAGATGCATGACCGTGTGAATATCTTTAAGCTATTCTAGAAAATGGCAGGAATAGAGTGAAGTTGTCGGAAGGAAGGTTCTTGTTGTGATTAATGATATATTTAGAGTGTTTGGAGAGCAGACAGCAGAAATCTTATTTGAGATCATTACAGGATGTATGGATGATTACCTGTATATATTTGATTTGCAGAATAATACCTTTGAGATTTCACAGTCAGCTGTGAAACGGTTTAATATGTCGAAAAATGTTCTGACAGATGCTGCAAATGAAGTTATGAAGGTAGTATATGAGGAAGACCGCAGGATGCTTGCAAAGCATCTTGCGGATATATGCGAAGGAAGAGAAAATGTACATAATCTTCATTACAGGTGGCTTGATAAAGACGGTATGCCGGTCTGGATTAACTGCCGTGGTATCGTGATCATTGATCAGCAGGGAAAGGCAGAGTATCTGGTCGGGTGTCTGAATGAGACCGGCAACAGGAGAAGAGCCGATAATGTCACAGGACTGCTTGGCGGGCCGGAATTCCTTGCTTACCTGCGTGCACAAAAGGAACCCATTTCCAAGGGTTTTCTTATGCATATAGGAATTGATGATTTCGGAGCAATCAATAGTTCCAGAGGAGCGGATTATGGTAACTATATTTTAAAAAGTGTTGCCGACTGCATGGAGAGCTGTCTTTCTGATAATCAAAGGCTTTACCATCTGGTTGCGGATCAGTATGTAATCGTGGATCTGGAAGCTTCCTCTGCAGAAGACGCTGTGGCACTGAAAGAAAAGATTACAGATAAACTTCGTAATTTCATAGTAGCCGAAAATTATGAAGCTATATTTTCTATTTCGATTGGTGTTATAGATGCAGCAACATTTTGTGAGGGAACCGAAGAATGCCGTAAAAAGTTTGAATTTGCCTTGAAACAGGCAAAAAGCATGGGTAAAAATGGATTCTATATTTTTGACCAGGATGACTATGAGGTCTTTTTACGAAAAGGAAGAATCATAGCAACACTTCGTAATGCTATTGTGAACCATTATGATGGCTTTGAAGTATACTACCAGCCGATCGTGGACTGTCAGTCCGAACAGATCATTGGAGCAGAGGCACTGATGCGTTTTTCCATGATAACGGAAGAAGGGCGGGAGTTTGTTTCACCAATGGAGTTTATCCCATTATTGGAAGAGACCGGATTGATCATTCCCGCTGGAAGATATATTTTGAACGAAGCTGCAGCAATGTGCTGTGAAATGCAGAAATATATTCCTGACTTCCGGATGAATGTAAATGTATCCTATGTTCAGATTCTGCAAGGCAATGTGGAGCGGGATATTCTGGATGCAATTCAAAAATATTCATTACAGCCGGAATGCTTATGTGTTGAAATGACAGAAAGCGGATTTATGGATATGACACCTTCGTTCTGTAAATTTCGTAAAACTCTGGACAAGAACGGAATTCCCTTTGTGGTCGATGATTTTGGAACAGGATATTCGAATCTTCATTGTATCCGTGATATGAATCCAAGTTACGTGAAAATGGATAGGGATTTTACTGCCAAGGCGATGAACAGTGACAGGGATTATGAATTATATAAAAATATCATCCCAATGGTACATAGTATTAACGTCAGGATATGCGCAGAAGGCATCGAGGAAAAAGAATGGCTTCTGAAAATGAAAGAAATGAAGGTTGATTATCTGCAGGGATATTATTTTGGAAGACCATGTGGAAAGAAACAGTTTCTACAGCAATATGTCAGTGGCATCAATGTTAAATAAAGAGAGTAAGGTAGCCTCAGATATGTGGGGCTGCCTTATTTTATGGTCTTATCAGAAGGATGAGTTCCTAACGGCTTGTCTGAGTCTCTCCAGGTCATCTGCATCAGGGTGAGACAATGCACAGTCAAAATTCTGGATCAATACATCAAGATTTGCCGGATGATCGGGAGCATCCTTCATTTTTAAGTAGCGTTCCCGGACAGACTGTGGCATTCTGCCCTGACACATATACTCTCCGACGATAACATTACTTGCATCAACGAACTGCTTAACCTGATTCAGGATTTTCCGGAAATAGATATCACTGCCACCAAAGCCTGCAGTTCCAAACAGAAAAATCTGTTTATTCTTTAACTGTGATAATAGCTGTAATGTCTTGGTATCTGCATTCCCCTTGTCTGTCCAAAATCCGATATAGAGCAGTTCGGAAGAAGGGATCACTGTGTCGGACACACCGAAATACTCACATTCATCCTGAGGTAATGCCTCGTGGATCGCATCAGCCAGCACCTTGGTATTACCTGTTAAGCTGCTATAAACGATGGAATATTTTTTATTCTTCATATCATGTTGTCTCCTTTCATAGGATCATGAAATTATCATATCGCATTCCTATTTTAGTTCGGAAAGCATGATTTGTCCAATGAATTTTCCATAAACATTTTACAGAGCGAAATGGATAGTTGCTTTTCCTGCCGCTTGTGATAAACTTGTTCATAAGTGGGGGAAAAATCATGGACAGAACCCCGATAAGGGAAATGGTCACGGAGGAAAGCATTACTTATACCGGAACCTTTTACCGGGTGCTGGCAGACGGAACCAAAGAGGAAATCCCGGTTCCGGGCAAATGTGATGTGCCTGCCGGAGAGCCTCTGGTTATCCGGTCAGTGCTCCCACAGGATTATCATGAAAATACAATCGCCATCAGGTCCTCTCTGGAGAATGTGCGCATTTACATCGGTGGGGAACTGAGGGCGTTGTATGATACGGAGAATACCAGACCTTTTGGGAAAAATTCTGCCAGTGGGTATGTGTTCTGCGAGACATCCGGCGAGGATGCGGGGCAGGAAGTGCGGATTGAACTGCAGTCCTTTACCGACAAGTATTCCGGTGTCGTCAACACGGTATATTGTGGGGACAAATCAGATATCTGGGCATATATACTCCACTGCTATTTTATGGTAACTCTGATCGCCTGCACCATGCTGTTTGCCGGGCTGGTCGTGCTGATCATCAGTCTGGTGCTTGATATTATATATAAGACGAGATTTGATCTGGAGTACCTGGGATGGTGCATGATTCTGGGAGCAGTGTGGATGCTGGGAGAATCGAAGCTGCGCCAGCTGTTCGTTTCCAATGCTTCTATTCTGTCGAATATGTGCTTCTTCGTTGTGATGCTCTGCCCGGTTCCGCTCATGTTCTATATTGACAGTGTGCAGCAGGGAAGGTACCGGAAGGCCTATCATGTGGCAGAGTGTATCACCTGTGTGAACTTTGTACTATGCACGTCCTTACAGCTACTGAATATCGCAGATTTTATCTCGACAATGTTCTTGTCCCACCTAGTGATTGCAGGAACGTTCCTGACAATATTTATCACCATTTGCCGGGATCTCATCAAGGGAACGGCGAAACATTACAAGCTTCCGCTGATCGGACTGGTAGTTGCCATGATTGCAGTCATGCTGGAGGTGACAGAGGTGTATCGAGTGGTGTCAATGTCAGGAATTTTTATCGCAACCGGACTGGTGGTCCTGCTGGTCGTTACGCTGATCCAGACAATGGACCGCATCCGCGAGCTGGAGCTGGCCAGGCAGAGAGAGGCCAGGGAAAGCCTGGATTATCTGACGGGTCTTCCTATGCGTCATAAGGGTGAAAAGCTGATCCTTGAGAAAATGCAGGAGCATGATGGCTGTCTGGGATTTGTCGATATGGATAATCTTAAGAAGATCAACGATGTCTATGGACATAAGGCGGGGGATTGTGCTCTCAGGCTGGTAGGAGCAATGCTCACAGAGTGCATGGAGAACGCAGTGGTCTGCCGGCTGGGAGGAGATGAATTCCTGTTCTATCTGCCGGAGGCATCAGAAGAAGAGATGAACATGCGGATGAGAAAGCTGTTTGAAAGCTTTGGTGCGGCAAAAAATCTCACGGTAGAGACTTCACCGGCATCCCTGTCCTGCGGTCTGTGCATGTGCAGACAGGGAGGAAACTTTGAAGAATATTATATGAGAGCGGACAAGGCATTGTATTATGTCAAACAGAATGGTAAGAACAGTTACCGGTTTTATGAGAAGCTTGAGGAACAGCAGACGGATGCATAGGCCAGAAAAAATGACCTGGAGGCAATCACCGGAGCATCATCCTTGCGTGAAGCCATCAAACGATTCTGGACCTTCCGTGTTCCATGGGGATGGACATACATGTGGTGAGCATGGATGTGGAAACCATAGCTGTCATTAAGAAGAATAAAAAATACAACACGAAAGGATGTGTCAAGGTAATGCAAGAATTATCGTGATACATCCTTTTGTATTTGGATTGATTATTTTTCTTTCCCTGCTTGTCGGAAGTAATGGATGGAATGTATAATATTGTTAATGATCCAGAGATATTTATTTTGGAAACAGATTAATCAATTTGGAGGAATAAAATATGTTAGAAGTAGGAAAAAAAGCACCGGACTTTGAATTGCCGGATCAGAATGGAAAAATGCATAAATTAAGCGATTATGCAGGAAAAAAAGTGATCCTATATTTTTATCCAAAGGATAATACACCAGGATGTACGAAGCAGGCATGTGGCTTTTCTGAGCGTTATCCACAGTTTACTGAGAAGGGAGCTGTTATTCTCGGAGTAAGCAAGGACTCTGTAGCGTCTCACAAGAGATTTGAAGAAAAATACGGACTGGCATTTACGCTATTAGCAGATCCGGAGCGTAAAGTTATTGAAGCATATGATGTCTGGAAAGAAAAGAAAAATTATGGAAAAGTATCTATGGGTGTAGTAAGAACTACATATCTTATTGATGAGCAGGGAATCATTATAAAGGCAAATGATAAAGTCAAGGCGGCAGATGATCCTGAAAATATGCTTAAGGAATTGGCATAATGAAGATTATTTTATCACCTGCAAAAAAGATGATTGTAGATACCGATAACTTAGCACCGGTTGAACTGCCTGTCTATATTGATAAGACAGCAGAAGTATTAAACTGGATGAAAAGCAAATCAAAAGAAGAACTGAAAGCTATCTGGAAATGTAATGACAAGATTGCAGAGCAGAACTTTAACAGATTGGAAAATATGGATCTTTATAACAGGCTTACTCCGGCTGTTTTAGCATATGAAGGGATTGCATTTCAATATATGGCACCGTCTGTGTTTGAAATCCAGCAGTTTGAGTATTTGCAAAATCATTTAAGAATCTTGTCTGCGTTTTATGGCATTTTAAAACCAATGGATGGTGTGACTCCTTATCGTCTTGAAATGCAGGCAAAGGTTGGAATTGGAGATGCAAAAAATCTGTATGAGTACTGGGGAGAATTGTTATACCGTGCAGTAATCGATGACAGTAGGATTATCATTAATCTTGCATCAAAAGAATACTCAAAATGTATAGAAAAGTATCTGACACCACAGGACAGATATATTACGATTGTATTTTGTGAGTTATCCGGAGATAAATTGGTAACAAAAGGTACCTATGCCAAGATGGCTCGTGGTGAAATGGTCAGATTCATAGCGGAAAATAATATTGAAAATCCGATGGAGATTCAGAAATTTGACAGACTCGGATATTCGTTTAGGTCTGATTTATCTTCAGATTCAGAATATGTATTTGAACGCAAAATAAAATAGTTATTCAGGTAAAAGATGCTCAGTTTGGCATCTTTTATAATAATGAGAATTATTACTATTTTTTTTGTTGACAACAGGATAATAGTGACATATAATCCTTATTAAGAAGTAATCCTAATAAGGAGGACAAATGACAAGTAGGAGAAATACCATTCAAAAAGATCTTGTAAGAAATGCCGTATACGAAATGAGAAGACACGTTACGGCAAATGAAGTGTATGAATTTATAAAAGAAGCATATCCAACAATTGGAAAAGGAACTGTATATAGAAATCTTGATATATTGGTAGAGGAAGGTGCATTAAGAAAGGTTGAAGTTCCGGATGGACCGAACCGATTTGATTTTACATTGAAAAATCATTACCATGTAAGATGTATAAAGTGCGGTGAAATTTTTGATGTGGATATGGATCAAATACCGGATTTGCTGGAAAGAATTCATAACACTCATGGAATTGAATTTGTGGATTATGATATTTCATTTAAAGGCATTTGCCAAAAATGCAGGGAGAAAAAGTTGTAAAGAAAATGGAGGTAAAAGAGATGGCAGCAAACAAATATGCAGGAACACAGACAGAGAAGAATTTGCAGGAGGCATTTGCAGGGGAATCACAGGCAAGAAATAAGTATACCTATTTTGCTTCTGTAGCGAAAAAGGAAGGTTACGAGCAGATGTCAGCATTGTTTTTAAAGACTGCAGATAATGAGAAAGAACATGCAAAGATGTGGTTCAAGGAATTAGCAGGAATTGGTGACACAAAGGAAAACCTGGCGGCAGCGGCAGAAGGCGAAAATTATGAGTGGACAGATATGTATGAAGGCTTTGCTAAAACAGCTGAGGAAGAAGGATTCCCTGAGCTTGCAGCAAAATTCAGGGCAGTAGGTGAGATTGAGAAGCACCATGAGGAAAGATATCGTGCACTTCTTAAGAATATTGAAACTGCACAGGTATTTGAAAAGAGCGAAGTTAAGGTATGGGAATGCCGTAACTGCGGACATATTGTGGTAGGAACTAAGGCGCCTGAAGTATGTCCGGTATGTAATCATCCACAGAGCTATTTTGAAGTACATGAAGAGAATTATTAAGGAGATGAGATTATTACGAAGAAGAAAGTGATTAATTCAAAAAAAGCAGTAATGATAGGCTGTGGCTTTGTTGGTTCTGCATCGGTATTTGCTCTGATGCAGAGTGGCTTGTTTACAGAGATTGTCCTTATCGATGCAGATAAGAACAAGGCAGAAGGAGAAGCGATGGATATCAGTCATGGTATTCCATTTGCGAGTCCGATGAAAATATATGCCGGAGATTATGATGATGTGGCTGATGCTGCAATTGTTGTCATATCTGCCGGAGCGGGACAGAAACCGGGAGAGACAAGGCTTGATCTCGTAAATAAAAATGTAGCAATATTTAAGTCAATCATTCCTGAAATAGCAAAGAGAAATTTTGCAGGTATCATGCTTGTAGTTGCGAATCCGGTAGATATCCTGACTCAGGTAGCCATAAAGTTATCAGGACTTCCAGAAAACAGGGTTATTGGATCGGGTACTGTGTTAGATAGTGCTAGATTAAGATATAAGCTTGGTGAGCATTTATCTGTGGACAGCAGGAGTGTTCATGCATTTATAGTAGGTGAGCATGGAGACAGCGAAGTTGTAGCATGGTCATCAGCCAATGTATCTGGTGTTCCATTAAGTGAAATGTGTGAAATGCGTGGACATTACAAGCACAAGGAAAACACGGCAGAAATAGCTACAGCAGTCAAAAACAGTGCTTATGAGATTATAAACAAAAAGCACGCTACATATTATGGAATTGCAATGTCTGTAAAAAGAATCTGCGAAGTGATTATGAGAGATGAAAAATCAATACTTCCTGTATCACACATGATGCATGGAGTATATGATATTGACGGAGTATCGTTAAGTATGCCAGCTATTGTAGGTGCAGATGGTATTGAGTCTGATATACCTATTAATTTAAGTGGAGAGGAAGCGTTAAAGCTTAAGGAATCTGCAGATTCATTGAAAAAGATTATGGAGACAATTGAATTATAAATTTTACACATGGAAGGAGAAAAAGGCATGGAAGTAAGATATTATATTTGTAAGCATTGTGGAAACATTGTTGAAAAGGTAAAGGATAAGGGTGTACCTGTAATTTGTTGCGGAGAACCTATGCAGGAATTAAAAGCCGGAGTGACAGATGCCGCTGTCGAGAAGCATGTACCTGTATATACGATAGAAGGCAGTCATATTCATGTCGTGGTCGGAGAGACAAAACATCCAATGCTTGAAGAGCATTTTATTGAGTGGATTACATTAAATACAAACCAGGGAATATACAGAAAACAGTTAAATCCAGGGCAGGAGCCGGTAGCAGATTTTTATCTTTGCGATGGTGAACAGGTAGAAGAAGTATATGCATATTGTAACCTGCATGGATTATGGAAATGCTAAAAACATAAATGTATTATGATAGGATTATACCAATGAAAGAAGAACTAAGTATAGATATCATCGGACTTGCAGGAGCCTGTTCTTATGCTTTGGACTGTATAGAAGCAGAGTTGGTGAATATCAAAAACAAACATGGAAAAAGAGTGGCTTATATAAGTATATGCATGGCTGAATATTGGAAAATTCAAGGTGATGAATTACAAGATTTAGCCATGTGTGCTTTACTGCATGATAATGCTTTGACACAATATATTTCGGAAGAACTGAAAAAGGATTCCGTTATTAATTGTAAAAAAGATTTATCCGAGAAAAAAACAAATCTTCATTGTATTTATGGAGAAAAAAATATTACTAAAATTCCATTTAAAACAGATGTGTCAAATGTGATTTTGTATCATCATGAACATGCCGATGGAACAGGTCCTTTTCAAAAAAAGTGGAATGAAATTCCGTTGTTTGCAAGGATTATTCATCTTGCAGATACCATTGATATTATAGGAAATAACACGGGAACTGGAAATAACAGTTGGAATTTTATATGTCAGTACCTTTTAAAAAATAGGGATGGATTATTCGATTCAGAATGTGTGAATGCCTTTTTTCATGCATTCACACATTCTGAATCATTTATATGTTTAAGTGATAATTCTTTTGAAATGAAGCTATGGGAGATTATCCCAAGACAAAAACGGGTTTTTGATTGGAAAACGTGTAAAAATGTTGCAGATTTTTTTGCAAAGATTGTAGATTATAAATCTTCTTTTACAAGCAGACATTCTATAGGAGTGGCTGAAAAAGCAGCTTTTTTTGCTCAATATATCGGATATGATTCTATTAATGTGCAAAAAATTTATCTGGCTGGTGCACTGCATGATATTGGGAAGATGGCAGTAGGCAATGAAATTTTGGAAAAACCGGATAAGCTTACGGAAGATGAATTTTCAAAAATGAAGAATCATGCTGGCTATACATACCTTATATTATCAGAGGTTAATGATTTTGAAGAAATACGAGACTGGGCAGCTTTCCATCATGAAAAATTAAATGGAAAAGGGTATCCTTTTGGAAAAACCGCAGCTGAATTAAATGAGCCGGAACGTATTATGGCATGTATTGATATTTATCAGGCATTAACCGAGGACAGACCATATAAGAAAGGTTTATCGCACGAAAAAACGTGTGAGATGCTCGATGACATGGCGAAGAAAGGTTTTGTTGATTCTGATATTTCCAGGAAAATTAGGAAATGTTTTGGTGGAATCTATTAATTATAAGAAGATATTTACACAGAAAGTTCAACATCAGGAATTTATACATAAACTTGATGAATTTATGGAACATCACAATGATGAGGTAGAAGATCAAGATGAACAGATTATGGGAATTTTAAAATATCTCACAGAGTGGTTAGTTAATCACATTCTGTATGTCGATGGTCAAATTCCAAAAGGCTGATATAGTAAGAAAGGTTGTTATTTTTTAGAGAGTAGCAGCCTTTTTTATTTTGAATATAAAATATGACACATACACTTGACAATATGCATACGTAGAAGAAACGCATCAAGTGCTTGCTAAGCGAAACTTTGTGCTGGCAGTAAGAGGAGGTATCTTTGGTGATAAACCAACTGCTTACTATGACTTTGGAGAGTAGAAAGCGACAAGATAGCTGTTTATTGGATGAAATAGGACATTTCTTCCCAAAAACAGTATGTTTATGGTATACTAGCTATTAGTAATGCGATTTCAACCGACATTACATATTATGGTGAGAAATTAATACAAAGGACTATTCTTTCACAGCTTATGATGCAGGTGCAGGGCAGTGATGCCCAGGTAAATGGTGAAGGTACCTATACGGACAGCAGAGACCATGGTAAACAGTTTTCAGTGGGCAGATTAGGTAACTTTGACAAGAGCGAGGAAACGAAAATGACGGAAAGTAAGATACTTCTGGTATTAGATAAAAAAGATTATGAGGATGGCATGCCAGTATTTGAAAGAAAGTGCGTCCGGGCAATCATAGAAAAGAATGGAAAAATTGCAGTCCAGCGCGGAAGGGCAGGGGACTGCAAAATATTAGGCGGCGGCATGGATGGTGAGGAAGATTTTGAAACGGCACTTTCCAGAGAAGTATTAGAAGAGGGCGGCTTGATATTATGCCCGGGAAGTATGCAGCTGTTGGGCGAGATAGAAGAAAAACGCCGTGATTTATTTGAAACAGATAAAATATATCACTGTCACACCTATTTCTTTGCCTGTGCAGTTAAGGAGAGAACAACAGAACCGCATATGACAGAAAGCGAGAAGGCAAAAGGCTATCATCTGGAATGGATGACACCGGAAGAGATTGTAAAAGCAAATGAGCCATTTTCGAAGGAACCGTGGATATATCGCGATACTGCATTTATTAAAATGTTGATGGAGGGAAATTTATGAACACAGGATATGAGGGAATCCTGCAATTTCGGGGAAAGTGGAGAGATTATCAGGAAAGAGTACTCTTACATGCACAGCAGTATTTGAAGGATGGAAAGATACATATTGTGGCAGCGCCGGGTTCCGGCAAGACTACACTTGGAATAGAACTGATTCGGAGGCTGGGAGCACCCTGCCTTATTTTTTCACCTAGCATTACCATCCGCCAGCAATGGCTGATGCGTATACAGGAGGGCTTCTTAACCGAAGAGGCAGATCCACAGGAAATATTATCCAATAATTTGAAACAGATGAAACAGATGACTGCAACGACTTATCAGGCATTGTACAGTGCCATGAAGCGGGAGCAGGGCACACTGGAAGAGGACAGCGGGGAAGCGGCAGAGGAAGATGCAGCAGCCAGTGAAGCGGTGGATGGAGTAGATGCGGCAGACAGTAAAGTGGCAGCCGGCGGAGTGACAGAAGAAGCAGATGGAGAGAAGGAAACGGAGCAGGTTGACTACCGGGATTTCGATATTTTTAAGGCAGTAAAGGAAGCCGGTATTACAACAATTTGTCTGGATGAGGCACATCACCTTCGTAGTGAGTGGTGGAAGGCACTGGAGACTTTCTTAGACAAGCTGCCGGATGTGAAAATCATTGCATTGACAGCAACACCGCCATATGACAGCACACCGGCACAGTGGAAGCGTTATATCGATATGTGCGGACCGATTGATGAAGAAATCTTTACGCCGGAACTGGTAAAAGAAGGAAGCCTCTGTCCGCATCAGGACTACGTTTATTTTAACTGGCCGACAAGAGAAGAGGAAGCATATGTCAGGGAACATCAGAAGCGGATGCAGATGCAGGTGCAGAAAATGATGGCAGATGAGACATTGCGAAGAATCGTATCTTCCCATCAGGGGCTTATGCATCCGGAAGAATACAGTGAGCGGTTCTTAGATAAACCGGAGTATTTTACAGCACTGCTGGTATACTGCCAGGCAAAAGGGATTCCATTTTCCGGTTATTTAAGGAAGCTCATCGGAACAAAGGGAAAGCTGCCGGGAATGGATGCACACTGGATGGAAGTGTTACTGCAGGGTGTTCTTTATGAGGACAGAGAGTCCTATACCATGATGGAAGCAGAGCGGGAAAGCCTGCTGCAGGAATTAAAAGAGGCAGGAGCCATCTACCGGAACAAGGTTGCACTGCGGGATAATGAAGCCATAAAAAAGGTACTTATGAAAAGCCAGGGAAAGATGGAGAGCATCCATACCATTGTGCAGGCTGAGTATGAGGCACTGGGAAATGATTTACGCCTTCTGGTTCTCTGCGATTATATTAAGAAAGACAAATTGCCGGAGATTGGAAGTAAAGATACACTGGTAACAGAGCTTGGTGCAGTGCCGATTTTTGAATATTTAAGGCGACAGAACATGACTGGAATCCGGCTGGGTGTACTGAGCGGAACAGTGATAATCGTTCCAATGGCAGTGGAAGCAAAACTGCCGGAATTGCTGGCACAGTATGGCTGCAGCGGAACGTTAAATCCACTGGGAGATACCGGATACGGACAGCTTATGATAAAAGGAAAGAGTACCCACACCGTAGCTGTTGTGACGGAGTTATTCCGCCAGGGAGAGATTCATACACTGATTGGAACCAAGTCATTGCTGGGAGAAGGCTGGGATGCACCGTGCATCAATTCCCTGATACTGGCAACTTATGTAGGGTCTTTTATGCTGAGTAACCAGATGCGTGGAAGAGCAATCCGTACCGACAGAGAGCAGCCGGATAAGACCGGAAACATCTGGCATCTTGCCTGCATTTTTCCAAAAGAGCGGGGACAGCAGAGTAATACCGATGCAGAGGGCGATTATGAAATGTTGGAACGCCGGTTTGAATCATTTTTAGGAGTATCCTGCAGGGAAGATGTAATCGAAAGCGGAATCGGTCGGCTGGACATTCCAAAGATAACATCAAAATATGAGGTAGATAAAGCAAACCGCATGATGCTTGAGCGTGCAAAGGACAGAAATGCATTGAGGCAGCGATGGAACCAGTCCTTGCAGGAAGTGCGAAATCAGATGGAAATAGAACAGATAGATGAAATTGCAGCAAAAGAAATAGAAACCGGATATATCTTTATTAATGCGGTCTGTATAGAAATCATACAGGTAATACTTGCAATGCTCTTAATGAGTGGAAGAATGATGGCACAGAAGCTTGGTAATCATCCGGCTTTCCTGTTACTTGGAATTGCGCTGTTAGCCGCATTTGCCGGAATTGTCTATCAGGGGATACGTCTGTTTAAATTCAGCACCCCGGCAAGACGGATGAAACAGCTTAGCGAAGCAATGCTAGATGCATTGAGGGAATGCGGGGAATTAGAGGATGGTGCCCATTGCAGGACAGAAGTAGAATCCTTTAACGGACTTGTGGTAGGTACCTGGCTTAAAGGTGGAACCACCAGAGATAAGACAACCTATTCTGCCTGCATGGAAGAATTGTGGGGTGTTATTGATAATCCAAGATATCTTCTTATCCGGGAAAAAATCTTTGGCACATCAAGAGAGTGTTACAGTGTCCCGGAAATATTCGGAAGACAAAAGGAACGTGCCCTGATTTTTGAAAAACATATGAAAAGGGCTCTTGGACCATACCATGTGGTATATACAAGAACCCCGGAAGGACGAAAACTATTATTAAAAGAGAGGACACGCTCCTTTGTAAATCAAAACCAGAGCCTTTTGCAGGGAAAGAAAATTGCAAAAGGATATTAAGAATAATAAGAATTTTCAATTTTTGGATATTTTTTATTTACTCCAAAGAAAAAGAGGAGCAGTCCTGCAACCAGTAGTCCTGCACCAACAAAGAACCACAGGAAGAAGAACGGAACGGTATCTGCTTTATACATAAACCAGTCAGGAGAGAAGGTTCCCCAGAGGTTAAAGAGGATATGGAAAAGCATGGAAGGATAAATGCTGCGGCTTTTCTCGCAGATAAATCCAAGAACAATTCCTACCACAAAAGCATAAACACCCTGAATCATATTCATATGGAACACACCAAAGAGCAGTGCCTGCAAGAGGTTAGCAACCCAGAAAGGCATTGCTCTTTTGGCATATTTCAAAGTCAGTCCACGGAAAATCAGTTCTTCACAGACAGGTCCAATCAGAACGGAATAGAGAACCAGAATCAGGGAAGGCTCATCCAGTCCCACCGATTCTACCAGGTTACTGTAATATTCCAGCCAGTGCGGGTTAATGGCTGCAGTAAAAGATACAATGTAATTGGTAATATACTGTAATCCTACTGCAGTAATAAGAATGCCGAAGATAACCGGAATATTAAATGGTTTCCGTACATTTTCCGGTTCTGTCTGCCGGAACTTTTTATAATACCAGTAGGCAAATACCACAAGGGCAACAGTACCGTAGGCTGCACTGACACCGGCATTAAAATTGGCGGTGGAAATAATATTTAAAAATGCATCCATACAGTCATCGATAGAAGTTGCCCCTTTGGTATAAAAACCACCCAGCAGGGCAAGCCCTACTGCCGGAATGGAGATAAGCTGCTGCAGGCCAAATGCCAGCAGAGCCGGAAGAAAACAGAACATAATTCTGCCAAATCGCTTCATGAAAAAACCTCCTCAAGTATCATCACTTTTCTTGGCACATTATAACAATTATGAAGCGAATATGCAAACTACTGAGGTACCGCCTGTTTAAAAATACATGGAAAAATGTATTTTTAAATGCAGACAAATACTCTCCGGGTACTTGTGAAATAGGCGGAATCATGCTATACTAGGCGTTATGTTGATATATTTTATGATGCTGTATGAAATATAAATTCACATAATTATAATCAGAGGAGGAATAAATATGAAGAACATGAAGAAATTTGCAGCACTTTTATTAACTGCAGCAATGACAGTAGCAATGGTAGGATGTGGCTCATCTGTAGCTGCAAACACAGTAAATTCCAAGGATGACCTTCCGGGAAAGAAAATCGGTGTTCAGCTTGGAACAACCGGAGATGCCGATGCAACAGCATACGAGGACGAAGGAAGCACCGTAGAGCGTTACAACAAAGGTTCTGATGCAATCCAGGCATTAAAGACCGGTAAGATCGACTGTGTAATCATCGACAAGCAGCCTGCAGAGGCATTTGTTGAGAAGAATGATGACTTGAAAATCTTAGATGATACCTTTGATGCAGAGGAATATGCAATCTGTATCGCAAAAGATAACACAGATTTAACAGACGAATTCAACAAAGCAATCGAAGAGTTAAAAGCCGACGGAACAATCGATACTATCATCAGCAACTATATTGGTGATGAAACAGGAGAGCATCCATATGAGACTCCGGAGGGAACAGAATATCCAAACGGAAAACTTACCATGGCAACCAATGCACAGTTTGAGCCATACGAATATTATGATGGTGACAACGTAGTTGGTATCGATGCAGACATCGCAAAAGCAATCTGTGACAAGCTTGGCTATGATTTAGAGATTGAAGATATGGAATTTGATGCAATCATCGCAGCAGTATCTTCCGGTAAAGCAGATTTTGGTGCAGCAGGAATGACTGTAACAGAAGACCGTCTTAAGAACATTGACTTTACAGATACTTATGCAACAGCAAGCCAGGTTATTGTAGTAAGAAATAAATAATCGGTATAGGAGGAAAGACCTTGAGCGATTTTTTAAGCAGCTTTCAACAGGATTTTATAGAGAAAGACAGATATCTTTATCTGTTACGTGGCCTTGGCAATACACTGCTTATTGCAGTGCTTGCAGTACTTCTGGGTATTGTGGTTGGATTTTTAGTCGCAATTATCCGTTCCACCCATGATAAACATGGTGGATTAAATGTTTTGAATTTTATATGTAAAGTGTATCTTACCATATGGCGTGGAACCCCTACGATGGTACAGCTTTTGATTATGTACTATATTATTCTGGTTGCACTCGATAATAAGATTGCAGTGGCTGTAATCGCTTTTGGTTTGAATTCGGCTGCCTATGTGGCAGAGATTGTACGTTCCGGAATCATGTCTGTAGACGAAGGACAGTTTGAAGCTGGACGAAGCCTCGGACTGAATTATTCGCAGACCATGCGTCTGATTATTCTGCCACAGGCATTTAAGAATGTACTTCCGGCACTGGCAAATGAGTTTATTACCTTACTGAAAGAGACTTCCATCAGTGGATATATTGCAATCCCGGATCTGACAAAGGGTGGCGATATCATCCGTAGCCAGACCTATGACCCGTTCTTACCATTGTTCGGTGTTGCAATTATCTACCTGATAATCGTTATGATTTTAACGGCTGGTGTACATAAACTGGAAACGAGGTTGAGAACAAATGAGCGATAAGAAGGTATTGATTGAAGTAAAGGATTTGTGTAAATCCTTTGGAAATGTAAATGTATTAAATGGTATCTCCACAGAAATCGCCCAGGGAGAGGTGGTTGCCATCATCGGACCATCCGGTTGTGGTAAATCCACATTCTTACGTTCCTTAAATCTTTTAGAGGAGCCGACTTCCGGTGTGATTACTTTTGAAGGAACAGATATCACGGATAAATCCGTAGACATCAACAAGATGCGTCAGAAGATTGGAATGGTATTCCAGCAGTTCAATCTGTTCCCGAATTATACCGTAAAAGGAAATATCATGCTGGCACCGGTTCAGACCGGACTTATGAATAAGGAAGAGGCATCTAAGCGTGCGGACGAGCTTTTGATGAGAGTTGGTCTTTCCGATAAAGCAGATACTTATCCGGCAATGCTTTCCGGTGGACAGAAACAGCGTATTGCAATTGCAAGAGCACTGGCAATGAATCCGGATGTCATGTTATTTGACGAGCCGACTTCCGCACTGGATCCGGAAATGGTAGGAGAAGTTCTTGAAATTATGAAAGAACTGGCACAGGACGGAATGACCATGGTAGTGGTAACGCACGAAATGGGATTTGCAAGAGAAGTGGCAAGCCGTGTCATGTTTATCAATGAAGGACAGATTCAGGAAGAGAATACACCGGCAGAATTCTTCGCCAATCCACAGAATCCGCGTCTTTGCGACTTCCTTTCCAAAGTATTGTAGGGAAAGAACAGATAAAACGGAAAAAATAGTTGATAAAAAGTTTTCATAAGCTATTGCAATCAGAAAAGAAATAGTCTATGATAAAACCGTTATATGACTGACGGATAAGTGGAAAAACCACATGAAGTATAACGAAAACGAGCCGACCGTCTGGGCGATGAACCTGGAGGACTGGCTCGTTTTCTTTTGTATGTTATTTTGAACACCAAAAGATATTGACAAAAAAATGACAGTCAGTATATACTAACTACAGTTAAACAAGACTAATTAGTAACCATTCAGTGTTCATACTGAATACATTTTTTAGGAGGATATCGTAATGATTGAAATGAAAGAGTGGGATGGATTCGAAGGACGTCTCTGGAAAGAAGAAATCAATGTTCGTCAGTTCATTCAGGACAACTACACTCCATATGATGGAGATGAGAGCTTTTTAGCTGAGCCGACAGATGCAACCAACAAGCTATGGGATGCACTTCAGAAATTACAGAAAGAAGAGCGTGCCAAGGGCGGCGTTCTTGATATGGAGACAGAGGTTGTAACCGGAATTACAGCTTATGGTCCGGGATATATCGATGAAAGCTTAAAAGATTTAGAGCAGGTAGTTGGTCTTCAGACTGACAAACCATTAAAGAGAGCTTTCATGCCATATGGTGGAATCAAGATGGCTGTTCAGGCATGTGAGACCTACGGTTATGAAGTAAATGATAAATTAAAAGAAATTTTCACCAAGTATCATAAGACACACAATACAGCAGTATTTGATGCTTATACACCGGAAATGATGAAGGTTCGTCATGCTAAGATTTTAACAGGTCTTCCGGATACCTACGGTCGTGGACGTATTGTAGGTGATTACCGCCGTGTAGCATTATACGGACTGGATTACTTAATCGCTGAGAAGAAGAAGGACAAAGCCAACTGCGGATGCGGACAGATGACAGATGATGTCATCCGTTTAAGAGAAGAAATTGCAGAGCAGATTAAATGTCTGGAAGACATGAAGAAACTGGCTGAGATTTACGGATATGATATTTCAAGACCTGCAACCAATGCAAAAGAGGCTGTTCAGTGGTTATACTTCGGATACCTTGCAGCAATCAAGACACAGAACGGTGCAGCGATGTCAGTAGGACGTGTTTCTACTTTCCTTGATATTTATATTAAGAGAGATATGGATAAGGGAATTCTTACTGAGCAGCAGGCTCAGGAGCTGATTGACCATTTCACAATGAAACTTCGTATGGTTAAATTCGCACGTATTCCTTCTTATAACCAGTTATTCTCCGGTGACCCTGTATGGGCAACCCTTGATGTAGCAGGAACAGGTGTAGACGGACGTTCCATGGTAACCAGGACAGACTTCCGTTTCCTTCATACTTTAGAGAATATGGGACCGGCACCGGAACCAAATCTTACTGTATTCTATTCATCCAGACTGCCACAGACCTTCCGTGATTATGCAGCACGTATCTCGATTGAAACAAGCTCAATCCAGTATGAAAACGATGATGCAATGAAACCGGTATGGGGCGATGATTATGCAATCTGCTGCTGTGTATCTGCTACACAGACAGGTAAAGAGATGCAGTTCTTCGGCGCTCGTGCAAACCTTGCAAAATGTCTGCTTTACGCAATCAACGGTGGTGTTGATGAAAAATCAGGCGAGCAGGTAGGACCAAACTACGCACCAATTACAGCTGAATATCTTGACTATGATGAAGTAATGGCAAAATATGACAAGATGATGGACTGGTTAGTAGACATCTATGTAAATACACTGAACCTGATTCAGTATATGCATGATAAATATTACTATGAAGCAGCAGAGCTTTCTCTGATGGATACCGACTTAAAGAGAACTTTTGCAACCGGTATTGCAGGATTTTCACATGTTATCGATTCTCTTTCTGCAATCAAATATGCAAAAGTAAAAGTCGTACGTGATGAGAACGGACTTGCAAAAGACTTCGAAATCGAAGGAGACTTCCCGAAGTACGGAAATGATGATGACCGTGCAGATGAAATCGGAGTATGGCTGCTTAAGACTTTCATGGATAAATTAAAGAAACATCATACTTATCGTGATTCTGAGCCTACAACTTCTATCCTTACCATTACTTCTAACGTAGTATATGGTAAAGCAACCGGAGCTATGCCGGATGGACGTAAAGCCGGCGAACCACTTTCACCGGGAGCTAACCCATCTTACGGTGCAGAGCAGAACGGACTTTTAGCTTCCCTGAACTCTCTGACCAAGCTTCCATATGAGTGGGCATTAGATGGTATTTCCAATACACAGACCATCAATCCTGGCGCACTTGGAAACAACGAGCAGGAAAGAATCGATAATCTTGTAAATGTAATGGACGGATACTTTGACCAGGGTGCTCATCATCTGAATGTCAATGTATTTGGCAAAGAAAAGCTTATTGATGCAATGGAGCATCCGGAGAAAGAAGAGTATGCAAACTTCACAATCCGTGTATCCGGCTATGCAGTTAAGTTCATCGACCTGACAAAAGAGCAGCAGCTTGATGTTATTGCCCGTACCTGTCATGAGCGTATGTAATTTAAGACAGTAACCGAACTGCGGGGAGCATGCGATTTTTCCACAATTCAGGTAAAGCAGAATGTGCAGGCTTAATGAAAAAAGCCTGCACATTTTTATAGGTTGTTAAGCATCCGTAAGTATTTTGGTGTATAGGAGGCAATATGAGTGAAATAAAAGGACACATCCATTCTGTAGAAAGCTTTGGTTCGGCAGACGGACCGGGTGTAAGATATATTGTATTTTTGAAAGGCTGTAACATGAGATGTCAGTACTGCCATAACCCGGATACCTGGGCAAAAGATGGCGGAGAGCTGATGACACCGGAAGAAGTGTTAAAAAAGGCACTTCGCTACAAAACTTATTGGAAAGAAAAGGGCGGAATCACCGTAAGCGGTGGAGAGGCTCTTTTACAGATAGATTTCGTAACAGAACTGTTCCGGCTGGCAAAAGAAAAAGGGGTAAATACCTGTCTCGATACCTCTGGCAATCCATTTTCCTTGGAAGAACCATTTAAAAGTAAATTTGATGAGTTGATGAAATATACAGACCTCTTTATGTTAGACATTAAGCATATGGATGATGCAGCACACCGGAAACTCACCGGACAGACGAATCAGAATATTTTGGAAATGGCAGCTTATTTATCAGACCATGGCAAAGCAATGTGGATCCGCCATGTGTTGGTGCCGGGTATTACAACAGAAGAGGATGAGCTTCACCGCTTAAGAAGTTTTCTTGATACCCTTAAGACAGTAGAGCGGGTGGAAGTGCTGCCATATCATACCTTAGGCGTCTTTAAATGGAAGGAACTTGGAATTCCATACCAGTTAGAAGGCGTAGACCCGCCTACAAAGGAGCAGATAGACCGGGCAAAAGAGATTCTTGGGGCACTGTAAAATAGATAAGCAGCATTACAGGAAAATAAAAAAGTAATGCTGCTTTTTAGATTCTGACGATAATGCGGGTAAGGTATTCACTTCGTTTATCCGTCATGGTAGCGTTAATCAATTCTTCTTCATAGAATCTGCCATCGGATGAAGTAATCTGGTGCTGCTTCATGTAGCTGCGCAGCCTGTCATAAGCGAGTGAAATATCATTCCAGTCTCCCAGGTGATAGGCGGCGAGACATTTAGAAGCCGGAAGAATCCGGTAAGGCATTTTCTTGGGAGGGGTCTGCATGGCAAGGCATACTTCGTGATAAAGATTGTGGGCACCCCGGGCAAGGTCACGTTCCATCTGGATATAAAGCACCGTAAAACCGGTAGTTTCCTTGCTTTCATAATAGGAGTTCAGAAGCTCACTGACTTTTACGGAGATGGTCTTATCATCGGAAGAACTGACAGGGTGTGCTGCAATATAAAATCCTGGCAGAGAGACTTCTTCAATGATATCCGGATTTGTAGTCAGGCTGGTTTTAATTCGTTTCTGCTGTCTTTGAATCCACTTCTGCTTTTCTTTTAATGCACGAATCTGCTGTTCGATGACAGCGTTTTCTTTCGTAAGAAGTGTGGCATAATTTTCCGGGCTTCGGTGTTCCATGTATTCTTTAATTTCCGGCAGAGGCATGCCAAGTTCCCGCAGCGTGATAATGGCATCTAACACATCCATCTGGCGGACGGTGTAGTAGCGGTAGTCATTGTCCCCTCTTGCTTCGGGTGAAAAAATGCCAAGCTGGTCGTAGTGAAACAGTGTATTCTTTGTAGTGCCCATCATCCTGGCAACTTCTCCGGTGGTCAGATATTCATTTCTACTCATTAAAAAAATCTCCTTGACTATATGGTTACCATATAGTTTATGATAGCAAATAGTGATTCATAAGACAAGGAGGTTATCATGTCGAATTCATTAAATCAGAACTTTAAAACATTATCCTTATTGAAATTTGCATTGCCATCTATGATTATGATGGTATTTATGTCATTGTATACAATCATAGATGGAATCTTTGTGTCAAGACTGGTAGGAGAAAGCGCTCTTTCTGCAGTCAATATTGTATGGCCGGTTATTTGTATTCTCATTGCAATCGGCGTTATGTTAGCAACCGGTGGAAGTGCAGTGGTAGCGAGAAAAATGGGTGAGGGAGATGAAAAGGGAGCGTGTGAGAACTTTACTTTTCTTGCAGTGGCAGGAGTTGCTGTAAGCCTGGTGCTGCTGGTTATTGTATTACTTTTTCATAAACCGATTGTATATGCATTAGGAGCAGACGACTCTTTATTCGAAAATGGGAAAACATATCTTATTGATATGATGTATTTTGGACCATGCTGCATTTTGCAGAGCTTATTTCAGTGCTTCTTTGTAACTGCAGGAAAACCTGCATATGGACTCGGACTGATTACTGCCGGAGGTGTAGCCAATGCAATCTTAGATTATGTCTTTATGGGGCCAATGCAGCTTGGCATTGCCGGAGCAGCTATTGCAACAGGCATCGGACAGATGATTCCTGCGGTAGTGGGAGTCATCTATTTCCTTGTGAAAAGAAAAGGACTTCATTTTACCCGCTTCCATTGGGATGGGAAAGCATTGTGGCAGTCCTGCACCAACGGTTCTTCCGAGATGGTAACGAACCTTTCCAATGCAGTAATTACATACCTTTTTAATATTATTCTGATGCGTATGGTTGGAGCAGACGGGGTAGCTGCAATTACCATTATTTTATACGGACAGTTTTTATTCAATGCGCTGTATCTTGGATTTTCCATGGGTGTGGCACCGGTTATCAGCTTCCAGTACGGAGCAAAGAACAGTGAAAAATTAAGTAACGTTTACCATATCAGTAACCGGTTTGTAAAAATATCCTCCGGCTTTATGGCGGTGGCATCCGTCCTTCTGGCGAAGCCGATTACATCAGTATTTGTCTCAGAAAGCAGTCATACCTTTGCAATGACAGTTACGGGATTTGCATTGTTTGGCATCAACTATCTTTTCAGCGGCTATAACGTATTTACCTCTTCGCTGTTCACGGCACTTTCTGATGGAAAAACATCTGCACTGGTATCCTTCAGCAGAACCTTTGTCTGTATTCTGGCCTCTTTACTGATTCTGCCGCAAATTATCGGATTAAAGGGAGTCTGGCTGGCAGTTCCGGTGGCAGAATTTGTGACATCAGGACTTTCTTTTTACTGTCAGAGAAGAAATTTATCGAAATACGGAATTTAAGAAACTTTTTTTTCATCTGGAACGTCTAATCTATAAAGAGTATAATGAATGGTAAAGAATGAATGGATAATACCATTTTAAGATAGTAAAGAGAGGATACGAAAGATGGTTTTTAGCAGCATAGCATTTATCATGTATTTTATGCCGGTATTTTTTCTGGTTTATTATATCCTGCCGGCTTCTTATAAGAATGCCTGGCTTTTCCTTGCCAGCCTTGGTTTTTATTACTATGGTGTCAGGGGAAATCCGGGTTATCTTTTACTTATGATTATGTCCGTGGTGGTCAATTTCGTGGCTGGAAAACTGATTGAGGCACAGAAGACGAAGCGGGCACGGAAAGCCTGGCTTGTGGTTGGAATCGTCTATGATTTAGGATGGCTCATTCTGTTTAAATATCTGGGCTTTCTTATAGAGAATCTGAATGCCCTTTTTGGTGCAATGCACGTTAAGGTACAGCTGGAAACATGGAATCTGATTCTGCCGATTGGAATCAGCTTTTATACGTTCCAGATTATTTCCTATCTGGTGGACGTGTACCGGAGGGAAACGAAAGCGGAAAAATCGTTGATTTCACTGGGAACGTATCTTTGCATGTTCCCGCAGTTAATTGCAGGACCGATTGTCAATTACCATCTGATTCAGGAACAGCTTCATAAGAGAAAACATTCCATGGTAAAGGTGGAATCCGGACTTAAGGTATTTGCACTGGGACTTGCTTATAAAGTATTGCTGGCAAACCGGGTGGGACATCTTTGGACAGAGGTGACAGCAATCGGTTATGAGAGCATTTCCACACCGCTGGCATGGATGAGCATTGTGGCATACAGCCTGCAGTTATATTTTGACTTCTATGGGTATTCCCTGATGGCAATCGGACTGGGGCGGATGATGGGCTTTGACTTTCCACAGAACTTTAACAATCCGTATATGGCAGTGTCCATGACGGATTTCTGGCGCCGCTGGCATATGACACTGGGTGGCTGGTTCCGGGAATATGTATACATTCCGCTGGGCGGCAACCGCGGTGGTTTTGCAAAGACCGTCCGCAATATGTTTGTGGTATGGCTTCTGACAGGGCTCTGGCATGGCGCAAGCTGGAACTTTGTACTGTGGGGACTTTTGCTTTTTGTCTTATTATTCGTGGAAAAAGCCGGACTTGGAAAAGTGCTGGAGCGGCATAAGGCGCTTGGCCATATTTATATGATACTCTGGATACCACTTTCCTGGCTGGTCTTTGTGATTACGGATTTAAGCCAGCTTGGCATTTATTTACAGAAATTATTCCCATTCTTTGGCAGTACCGGAACGGTATTGTTTCAGGGAGATTATCTGAAATATGGTAAGACCTATGGCATTTATCTGGTGCTTGGTATCCTGTTTGCAACAGGTGTTCAGGAGAAGCTCCTTAAGAAGAATAAGAACCGCCTCTGGGTGATTTTACTGCTGCTGGCATTATTCTGGGCGAGCGTATATTGTATGTATCTTGGAATGGATGATCCATTCTTATACTTCAGATTCTAGTGAGGAAATACGATGAAAAAATATAAATTTACTATACTTTTACTGCTGACATTTGTGATTGCATTCCCGGTGATTACCGTAAAGCTTGTAACTGCGGAGCAGGAGAAGAAGGCAAGGCAGGAAGAACTGGCACAGGTGACAGACACAGAAAAAGAGCCGGCGGAAGCAGTTGCCGGAACGGAAGAAAACAGCACAGATAAAGCCGGTACAGGACAAGAAGATATTGATAGTACAGAAAATACAGAAGATAAAACAGGTACCAAGGATAATGAAACGGTGGCAGATACGGAGCAGGAGGGAACCTTTACAACAGAGGATATCAGCTATTTTTCCGATGCTTTATTTATTGGAGATTCCAGAACAGTAGGATTATCGGAGTATGCAGACCTTGGGGATGCGGATGTATTTGCAACGATTGGCTTAAGTTCCTTTAAGCTGTTTGAAACAGAGGTGGATATGCCGGGCTATGGAAAAGAAACTTTGGATGAAGTGTTAAGCCGGAAAAATTACGGAAAGATTTATCTGATGCTAGGTATCAATGAACTGGGATATCCACATGCAAGCATAGAAAAGCAATATCGTGAAGTGGTAGAGAAAATACGGGAAATGCAGCCGGATGCCATTTTATTCTTAGAGGCGAGTCTTCATGTTTCCAAGGCAAAATCCGATTCGGACAGCCTTTATAACAATGCCAATATTGACTGGCTCAATGACGTGGTGGAGTCCTTATGTGACCAGAAGCAGACCTATTATATTGATGTGAATGAAATCTTTGATGATGGGGCAGGAAACCTCGATGCCCAGTATACCAGTGATGATGCCCATCCTCTAGGAAAATATTATGCCCAGTGGGCAGAATGGATTCTGACGAAAGCTATTGTAAAGGAAAAATAAGACCAAAACTCTTAGGAAAACGCAGTGGAAAACCGATGTATTATTTATAAAAGTGTATACAACAGTGAAAGAAATATCCGATAACCGGATAAGCGTTGCAGAAAGGCAAGGGAAGCGTATATGAATGGAATCAATACCAGTTTTGGGACACAGAGCTTATATCAGAATGACGGGACACAGGGAAGTGCAAAGTCAGATGATAAGAAGCAGGATAATAAGAATGACAGCAATGTAATAAAAGGTGCCGGTCTTAATCTGAATCAGACAGATCTGATTGGACAGAAGATGGCAAATGCCCAGAAAGAAGCATTAAAGAAGATTATGGATACATTTTCCGGTGAGCACGCAGTGGATGAAGAGATGGACGAGCGGCGTGCCCACATTAAGGAAATTGACAGCGAGATAAAAGATTATCAGAGTGAAATCCGCGACTTACAGAATAAGGAAGCTGAATTAAAGGGACGTTACCAGGTAGCGGATGGCAGCCAGGAAGAGGCAGACCTTGACCTTTTAAAGAAAGCCAGTACAGCAGAAGGAAGAAGCATGCTTTCCAAAGAAGAATTAGAGCATGTCTCAGAATTACAGAAAGGCGGAATGACAGACTATCAGAAAGAGTCCATGGACTACTATAAAATGGAGTCAGAATACAGAAGCAAGATAAAAGACCTTGGAAAGGAAAGAGCCGAGGATAACGGATACCTCCGGGCAGTACATACGGAACGGTTAAAGCATCATGATATGATAGACAGCCAGAAGGAAGCGGAAGAAATATTAGACAATGCATCCGATGAAGCAACATTAGGACTGATTGGGGAAGCAGTAGACCACATCGATGAGACCATCAAAGAAAATGAGAAAGATACGGATAAGAAGGATGCAGACAAGAAAGAGGATAAGAAGACTGATACAAAATTAGACAAGGAGACCCAGAGCAGCCTTTTAAAGAGTGAAGCAGAGAAAAAGGTTGCGGAGCATAAACTTGCCGAGGACGATATCAAAGGACTTGTCTATGATGAGCAGTTATAAACAAAATGGACAATTTGTGCTGTCAGATATACAAATTGTCGAAAAAGTATAACTTGACCATACAAAAAAAATCTATTGTATATGTCAAAAAAACGCATTGTTTCTTATACTAATAAATGTTAAAATACATAGAAGAAAAAAGAGGGAGGAAGTTAGCATGGCTTCATTCGTTGAAAACACACAGCACAAAGTAGAAAGAAAAGCTTTTGAGATAATGACCAATAGCATCGTAGGTAAGTTGACTAAGACAGATGATATCGCGAAAAGACAGGAAACATTCCTTGAACTTATTGATAAGGCAGAGACTTTCTGGGGAAATGGCGCAGACAAGGCAACATTGGATAAGGTCAGAGAGTATGTAAAGAATCCGGAGAACAGATGGGTGAAGTTTGTAAACCGTGTTCTGGATGAGACAAATCCAAATTATGCTAAGAAATTCCTTCTGAATTTAGGATATGAAGCATTTTTCCGTGGAACAAAGACAATCAGGGCAAACCGTGAGAAGTACAACTGTAATATTCCATGGCTGATTCTTTTTGACCCGACAGACGCATGTAATATGCATTGTGTAGGATGCTGGTCCGGCACATATGGCCACAAGAATAACATGTCCTATGAGGATATGGATAAGATTGTTACACAGGGTAAGGAACTTGGAACTTATCTTTACTTTATGACAGGTGGAGAACCGACTGTTCGTAAGAATGATATTTTAAAACTTGCTGAGAAGCATAATGATTGTATGTTCGGTCTTTTCTCCAACTCTACTCTGATTGATGAGGAGTTATGTAAGAAGATTGTAGAACTTGGAAATATTACATTCCTTCTTTCCATTGAGGGAACACCTGAGACAAATGATGGACGTCGTGGTGACGGACATTATGCAGCAGTTATGAAGGCAATGGATCTGTTGAAACAATATGGTATCATATTCGGAACTTCTATCTGCTATACCAGAGCCAATGTTGAGGCTGTTACCGATGAGAAATTCTTACGTTTCATTGCTGATAAGGGCGCACGTTTCGGTTTCTACTTCCATTATATGCCGGTAGGACAGAACGCAGCTCCGGAGCTGATGCCGACATTGGAACAGCGGGAAGAAATTATTAAGAAGATTCGCTGGGTTCGTACCGGAGACAATGATATCGGATTTTTCCCAATGGACTTCCAGAATGACGGAGAATTTGTTGGCGGATGTATTGCCGGTGGACGTAACTACTTCCATATTAATGCACAGGGAGACGCAGAACCGTGCGTATTTATCCATTTCTCGGATTCGAATATCCATGATAAGTCAATCCTTGAGATGCTGCAGAGTCCATTGTTTAAGGCATATCATGAAGGACAGCCATTTAACAGAAACCACCTGCGTCCATGTCCGATGCTTGAGAATCCAAAGCTCTTAAGAGAAATGGTAAACAAGACTGGTGCGAAGGGAACAAACGCTGAGGCAGAAGAGACTGTTGAGCATCTTTGCTCTAAGTGTGATCACTATGCAGAAGAGTGGGGACCGGTTGCAGACCGTATCTGGGCAGAACAGAAACATAAGAAAGCACCTTATGAGAACTATACGGAAGAAAAGAGAGAACATCCGGAACTTGCAGCATTTGAGCATGCGGATGGTTCCGATGGATTAAGAGATGAGGATCTTCAGTAATTAAATCAGATGATAAAATAGGACTAAATCAAGAGAAACCTTATACAACAAGGGTTTGAATGATTTAAGTCCTATTTTTTTGAAAGTCCGCGAGAGATAAGTAAAGCATCTTGAAGTCTTATACCTGATACAGTAAAATAGATACATCCGGCAACAGGGAGGTCTCAAATGAAACAGGAATCCATTACAATCATATGATGAAATAGTTTTCTCTTAAGATAACCGCAGCATAATATTTGAAATAAACTCCGTTTCCTCATTATAAAACCGGGTAGAACCATGATAACGTTCGGCAGTGGTTTGGATAGAAAGAAGTCCAATACCGCTGCCGCTTTCTGTTGTAGACAGAAACTGCCCGTTCATCTTTTTTACAATTCCATTGAAGCTGTTTACCATTGTGATATATATGGTGCCCGGACTGTTAAGGTCAGAACTGAGGTGGATATATCTATTTTCCACCGGAACCTGACAGCAGGCATGGATGGCATTTTCCAAAAGATTGCCGAAAAGCAGGCTTAAGTCTACATCAGAAATAGAAATCTTCCGGGGAACAATAACCTTAAAATCCATTTTGATATGACAGGATTCTGCAAGGGAAGCATAGTAACTGATAACTGCATTCACAGCCATGTTTTGGCAGAAAAGATACTGCATGGAATGTCTTCCGGTTTCCATCTGGTAGTCAGCCATATAATTTTTTAATTCTTCATATTGCCCGGATTGGGCCAGCTCCTGCATAACTGCAATGGTATGTTTGAAATCATGCCGCTCCTGACGGGACTGATCGAGATAATTCTGAAGCTTGACATACTGGCTTGCCTGGGCGCGGTACATAATCGAAGTGGTATCTGCTTTGATTTTCTGTGCAGTTGTAACGGCAATGAGATAAAGCAGAATCTGGAAGGTTATAAAAAAGATAAAAAGAACCACCTCGATAACCATGGCAATTACAAATACCCGGCCTACACGGATATTGTTGTAGTCCTTAGGCAGCATAAAGATATTACAAAAAGTAATAATGGCAGGAATAATCCATGTAAGCCACCAGAATAAAGGCTGATTTACATTTTCGAAAATCCATTTCAGCTTATCTTTTATGACGATAAATACGAACATAATAAGAAAGCTGATGGCGTATTGTAAGAGCAGTCCCGGAACAGAGCTGTCATCTACATTGGAAGAAGGGACGGTATAAGCAATGATATAATCGTTGGCAATGCAGCCAAAGGAAAGGGCTGCGGTGGCACATAAAAATAAATACCAGAGCTTTAGATTACTCAGGCGGACCGTAATAAAATATACAATAAGGCATACGGACAGGAGTGGGAAAAAGAACAGATTTGCATCATAATTCCCGGTGGATTCAACGCAGCCTAAAATCAGACAAATTGCAGTCATAACCGGAATCAGAACAGAAAAGAGTTTCCGCAGGGGAATTGATATCCAGTCAGCAACCGGAACGATGCAGATAAAAATACCCGGGAAAATAACTCCGTAATGGGCTGCGGCAATCAGAACAGTAAAAGGATTCATGACAGACCTCCGTGTAAAAGTGACTTTGTGCGTTGGGTAAATTGCCAGGTAATATAAGTCTGCTGAAGGGTATTAGACTGCTTTTTGTTCATGGAAAAGGATGCTCCATCATTCATCATGCAGACTGCTCCGTCCATGGAAGAAACATAGTCCAGATTTACCATAACACCACGGTTAATGGTCAAAAAACGTTCATCCTCCGAAAGCGTGCGGGTAACATCCCGAAACAGCATACGGCAGCGGATTTCTTCGCTGGTATGAATAATAAGATAGTTTGAATCTGAAATAATATATTGAATGTCCGAATAAAGAATCGGAAGCTTCGTCTTGTTGGTATTTACGGTCAGAAATAAATGGGAATCCAAAACAGGACGGACAGCCAGAAGGTCATCTAATAACGGATGGATGGCAGCTTTGGTAATCGGTTTTTGCAGATAGTCGAAAGCGTGGACATGCAAAGCTTCCACATGATATTCCGAGCTGGAGGTCAGAAAGACAATCGGTGTCTTCGGTGAAATCCTGCGAAAAGAAACCGCAAGGTCAATCCCGTTTGCTTCCTTAAGATAAATATCGAATAGCACAAAATCATAGGAATTCGAGGCGGCAGACAACAAAAAAGCATCCCCTTCGGTAAAGGTATCACAGCAGACCGTTATGTTATGGCTGCCGCACCAGTCCCGGATGAGCAGCTCTGTCATATGTATTTCTTCTATATTGTCATCAACAATTGCAAACCGCAATAAGATAGCCTCCTTTCGATTTCATGGCTTTTCAGGCATTATTATAGCATACCTGTCGAAAAAATACGAATCTTTCATCCCACTAAAGTGCTTTTCATCCCACCCCGATTGACAAGCCTTCAAAAAGAATGGTATAAAGGAAATTGGTATACAAATTCATTTTGAAAAATATTTCGTAAGAGAAAAATAAATTTGGGAGGTAACTTATGAAATTAAAAAAGAAAACATGTGGAATCTTGGCAGTGTTACTGCTGCTGATGACTGTATTTACCGGAATGCAGGAAGTAATACCGGTACATGCAGAGGGACTGAAGGTATCCATAAACGGAACGGAACTAGAGGATGGCAGATACTATGAATTCGGAGGAAGCAGAGGGAGTGGAACCATGAGTGAATGTGACCCGGCGGCTCTTCCGGGAGCATATATCTATTATAGTGCAGGTATAATGGAAGTAAAAGGAAGTGTAAAAATATATTCGAACGGAGGAAGTTCAACAGAAATCTTAAAGATTGAAAATGGAACCCTGACATTGAAAGGGGATGGTAACTTTTATTTGACAAATGATAATGATACGGAAACATTGGTTACAGGAACTGCAGATGCAGTACTTAAGGCGGATGAATATACCGGAGATATTCAAGTTTCTGGAAGGGGTGGAAATGCTCTTATAAAGGGACTTTCTCTGGTGGACTTAAAAACCGCCGGGGAGATAACTTTAGATGCAGACGATGTTACTGGTGATGTATTTATCTCTGCCGGTTCAGTTAAGCTTGAGGCGGATCAGTTGGACATCTATTTATCAGGTGGAGCGGTGAAGTATCTGATAGAGGCAACGGATGAGCAGAACGGAGAAATCAGCCTGAAAAAGACTGGTTCCCTGAATTCGTTTGATCTGGTAAATGGAAATAATATAAATGTAACAGAGGCATTTTTTAAAGCAAAAGATACATTTCTGTCATCCAATGGAAACAGTAATTCGAACAGTTCGAGTGGCAGGATAGTTCTTGTGGGTGAAACAATAGCAGAAGGCAATCTTGAATTAGAAACAGTAAAAGATGTAACAATCCGCGCAAAGAAGACTGCGGTAAAAGGAAATCTCGCTGTCAATGCAGAAAATGGATATGGTGTTGAGATAACCAGTGAAGGGGGAGCGGTATCAACCGGAAGTACAGAGATTACGGCACCTTCATTAGTTGTTATGCTGCAGGCAAATGGAGATGCTGCCATAATCGAAGGAAATGCAAAGATAAATGCAAATAGAATATCCATGCAGAGTGCGAACAATGCAGCAATTGCAGGGGATGCAGACCTTCAGGCACGAAATTACATTACACTTCTGGGAGCAGAAGGGCATTCTGTAATAGGGGGAAGCAACATTTTAATGAATGCAGCAGGCGGTGAGCTTTCCATATCCAGAACCGGAAGTGCTGCTACCGGTACTCCGCCACTTCTGGGAGGAACATTGCAGACGCAGAATGATATCGTAAAATATAGCGATGGCGGGGAAAACTGGGTACAGATAATGGCAACCGGCGAGACATATGATGCAGATAACTGTGAACATCCGATTTTAGCAGGATATTCCGGCAGATGTATGGTCTGTGGAGAATATGACATAGAATATGCAGAGCTGATTGGAACGGATGGAACGACTAAGAGAATGCTGAATGGAGACTTCGGTGGAACCGGAGCACGTAATGATTTCAGATACCTGGAAGATGGAGATACCATCAAATTTGTGAAAGATATTTATGGAAATGGAAGAACCGCAGCAATCGGAGACAGTAAAGCCGTAACCCTTGACCTGAACGGACATACATTGATTCTGGATACGATTTCCTCAGGGAACAATCTTACCATTGCAAATGGTAATTATAAGGGAAAGATTACCAATGGCGGTGTCGGACTTACAAAGGAACTGACCTTTAAAAATGCAAAAGCAGCACTGACTGATTTACAGTGGATGACGAACAGTGGAGTAAAGCTTGAGGGAAGTGAAGTTACAGTATCCGGAAATGACGGTTCTGGACGGTGCTGGTTAGAGAAGCTTACAATGGATGAAGATTCAAAGCTGGTATTAAAGAATGTGAGTCAGGGCATTTCGAATTATGCCAACGTTGCTCTGGAAGAAAGTCTCGGAACAATCCGGGGATTCCTGCCAAAAGATTATTCTATTGCAAATAGGAAGAGAAATCCTGCAGATGCTGATTACAGAAATACCATTGTGGATGCAGATGGTCAGATTGCCCAGAATGTGGAGCTTCGTTATCGCAAGATGACAGATGCAGATTTATCGGCAACATTGAATCCAACGACCTATACTTATGATGGAACAGCAAAGGAACCGGAAGTACTTGTGGTATATGACGGACAGACACTGACAAAGGATACGGATTATACCGTTGCTTATTCGGATAACAAAAATGCAGGAAATGCAGAGGTAACAATAACAGGTATTGGAGTGTATCATGAAGCAGCACATCTGCAGTTTACGATAGGGAAGGCAGGTCAGGCGGCACCAACAGGACTGAAGGCTGTAAATACCAGTAAAACAGGTGCAAGTGATGGAGCCATTGAAAACCTGACTACTGCAATGGAATACAGCACAGATGAAATTCATTGGACCAAGGTTACAGATGGTACAAAGATAAGCCAGCTTGCAGCGGGTGACTATTTCGTACGGTATGCAGAGACAGGAAACTATCTGGCTTCTGCATCTACAAAGGTGACAGTTGCCGTAAAGGAAGCCCCTTCCACTGGAAACGGTTCCAATCCAGGTGAAACCACAGGCAGTAATGGAACTACAGGCAGCACTGGAACGAACGGTTCCGGCACAGTAGCGGGAACTTCAAATAGAAGCAGCTCTGATGCAGCCGGTTCCAATACGGCAGCCCTGACGGGAACAACACAGAAGACTGCAACCATAAAAACTGGTGATGAAACACCGGTTGGAAGAATACTGCTTCTGATGTTTTCCGCAGCTGGATTGATGGTTGTGGCAGCTGCTGGCAGAAAGAAATATTGTTAATTGTTTAAGAAGGCACGCAGCGCATCCTTTTGTGCTTTATAATCACTGATTCCTAAATCATAAAGCTCCTGCATGATTTTCGGGTCAGTGGTAAAAGTGCCAATCTTAACCTGATGGGACGGTGCAAAGAGAAATGCCCGTCCTTCTTTTTGTAATTTTGCAGCAACTTCTACCGAGTGCCGGTAATTTAAGTGTCTGTTATCAATTGCAGTAATCGTATTTGGAAATTTCCGTAACATCTTTTTGTAAAGAAAACGGTAACTCTCCGGCTGCTTGACATAGCCAAGTGGACGGCAGTAGATAATTACTACCTTGTCGCAGCCATCTGCAATGGCACGTTCAACCGGAATGGAATCTGCAACACCGCCATCATAGTAATAATTGCCGTGAAAAGAAATCGGTTTGCAGAAGCCCGGAAGGGCACAGGTTGCCATAATGCCGCGGTAATCATCACGGCCTAAATCTTCTTTGGAAAAATATTCTGCCTTTCCGGTGGCAGCATTGGTTGCCGGAAAATGAAATTCACTTGGATTTGCTGCTAAGGCATCATAATCCAGCGGGTCGTTTCCTGTGGAATTGGTTAAGGTTCCGTAAATATATTGAAGCCCGAAGAGAGAACCGGTTTTAATCAGATTTTTGATACTGATGTAGCGGGGGTCTTTTACATGCTCTATATAGAAACGCAGATTACGACCACGTTGCCCGGCAAGGTAAGAAGCAGTATTTGCCGCACCGGCAGATACACCCATACAATAATCAAATGTAACATTGTCGTCTAAGAAGGCATCCAGAATTCCGGCACTGTAAGCGCATTTCATACCGCCGCCTTCTACAATCAATCCAGATTTTTCCATGGTATCACCTCTTGAGATATACTTCGTTAATTTTTTCACATATAGTTTAGCACATTGAAGAAGAATGTCAAAATACATTTTTTATTGTATGTATATTCCGGGAAAATATAAGAGTTTGCGGCATTCGGGCTGCTACCCATATGTCACTGCATTGTTAAGAGTCTCTAAGAATTTCATGAAATATAAAAAAAGTTCCGGCAACCGGCACAAATTCACATCCATGTTCATCTGTGCCTTGCTGGCACGTCCATGTGCCAGCATTGCCAGTTTTGGTGAGAAATTCTAAGAGTCTCTAAACAATTTCGTTAATATATGGGTAGCAGCCCGAATGCCGCAAATTGATATAATTTCCCCGGAATAATCCACACAGAATCTCCTTCCGGTCGTTGAAACCTTCCGCAAAAAACGCTATAATATGAGACAGTGATAAAAGGCGAAGAATAGAAACAGCGGAAGAGAGGAAACGGGAATGGCATTTGCCCATTTACATGTACATACAGAATACAGTCTGTTAGACGGTTCAAATAAAATAAAAGAATATGTGGAGAAAATCAAGGCACTTGGCATGACAGCAGGGGCGATTACCGACCATGGTGTTATGTATGGTGTCATTGATTTCTATAAGGCAGCCAGGGAGGCGGGAATTAACCCGGTTCTTGGCTGTGAAGTCTATGTGGCTCCCGGCTCCAGATTAGACCGCGAGATGGTACATGGAGAGGACAGATACTATCATCTTGTGCTTCTGGCAGAGAATAACACAGGCTATAGCAATCTGATGAAAATTGTATCCAAAGGCTTTGTGGAGGGATACTATTATAAGCCGCGTGTGGACATGGAAGTGTTAGAAAAATACCATGAGGGAATCATTGCCTTAAGTGCCTGTCTGGCAGGTGAAGTACAGCGTAATCTGGTACGTGGAATGTATGAAGAAGCAAAAGAAGTAGCTTACCGCTATGAACGCTGTTTTGGAAAAGGCAATTTCTTTTTAGAGCTGCAGGATCATGGAATTCCGGAGCAGAAGCTGGTAAACCAGCAGCTTCTCCGCATGAGTCAGGAGACCGGAATTGAGCTGGTAGCAACCAATGATGTGCATTATACCAATGCAGAGGATGCAGAGCCTCATGACATCCTGCTCTGTCTTCAGACCGGAAAGAAATTAGCGGACGAAGACAGAATGCGCTATGAAGGTGGACAGTATTATGTCAAATCCGAAGAGGAAATGAAATCACTTTTCCCATATGCACTACAGGCACTGGAAAATACCCAGAAGATTGCAGACCGCTGTCATGTGGAAATTGAATTCGGACATACCAAGGTGCCGCATTTTGAGGTGCCGGAAGGCTATGATTCCTGGACTTATTTAAATAAATTGTGTCATGAAGGACTGGATAAGCGGTATGGAGCCGATGCACCAAAATATTTACAGAAATTAGATGACGAGCTTGCCGTTATTAAAAATATGGGATATGTGGACTATTTCCTGATTGTGTGGGACTTTATCCATTATGCGAGAGAGCATGATATTATGGTGGGACCGGGACGAGGCAGTGCCGCAGGAAGCCTTGTTTCTTACACCACCGGAATTACAGATATTGACCCGGTTCGTTACAATCTGATTTTTGAGCGTTTCTTAAATCCGGAACGTGTATCTATGCCCGATATTGATGTGGACTTCTGCTTTGAACGAAGACAGGAAGTTATTGATTATGTGGTAGAAAAATATGGCAAGGACTGTGTGACACAGATTGTAACCTTTGGTACGCTGGCAGCCCGTGGAGTAATCCGTGATGTGGGGCGTGTTATGGATTTGCCTTATAATTTTGTGGATACGATTGCCAAGGCAATTCCAAATGAACTGGGAATTACCATTGATAAGGCACTGTTGATGAACCCGGAACTTCGGGGCATGTATGAATCCGACGAGTCAGTAAAGAAACTTATCGATATGTCAAGAAGATTAGAAGGTCTGCCGAGGCATACGTCCATGCATGCAGCAGGCGTGGTAATCAGCCAGAAACCAATGGATGAATATGTTCCGTTGTCAAGAGCATCCGATGGCACCATAACCACACAGTTTACCATGACTACCATTGAAGAATTAGGACTTCTGAAAATGGATTTCTTAGGACTCCGGACACTGACTGTAATCCAGAATGCAGTCCGTCTTGCAGAAAAGAGCAGCGGTAAAAAAATTGATATGAATGCCATTGATTATAACGATAAGAAAGTGCTAGACTCTCTTGGAACCGGAAAAACCGATGGTGTCTTCCAGTTGGAAAGTGCCGGAATGAAGAACTTCATGAAAGAGTTGAAGCCGCAGAGCTTAGAGGATGTTATCGCAGGCATTTCTCTTTACCGTCCGGGTCCAATGGACTTTATTCCGGCTTATATCAAGGGAAAAGACCACCCGGAAAGCATTACCTATGACTGCCCGGAATTGGAGCCGATTCTGGCGCCGACCTATGGCTGTATCGTATATCAGGAACAGGTTATGCAGATTGTACGTGACCTCGCCGGTTATACATGGGGCAGATCTGACCTGGTGCGCCGTGCCATGTCTAAGAAAAAAGGCAAGGTAATGGAGCAGGAGCGGAAGAACTTTGTCTATGGTAATCCGGAAGAAAATGTTCCGGGCTGTATTGCAAGAGGAATCAATGAAAAAGTGGCAAACAAGATTTACGATAACATGATTGACTTTGCCAAATACGCATTTAATAAATCCCATGCGGCAGCTTATGCAGTGGTTGCATATCAGACCGCATATTTGAAATACTATTATCCGGTAGAGTTTATGGCAGCGTTAATGACATCAGTCTTAGACAATACTTCCAAAGTCTCAGAATATATCTACACCTGCCGCCAGATGGGAATCGCAATTCTGCCGCCGGATATCAATGAAGGCGAGGGTGGTTTCTCCGTATCCGGTCAGGCAATCCGCTATGGACTTTCTGCCATTAAGAGTATCGGAAGACCGGTGATTGATGCCATTGTGGAGGAGCGTAAAATCCGTGGACCGTTTACCACGTTAAAGGATTTTATTACAAGACTTTCCGGAAGAGAAGTGAATAAACGGACCATAGAAAACTTTATCAAAGCGGGAGCCTTAGACGGACTGGAAGGAAACCGCCGTCAGAAGATGATGATATACGGTTCTCTTTTGGATGCACTGAATCAGGAAAAGAAGACCACAATGGCTGGTCAGATGACACTTTTTGATATTGCACCGGAAGAGGACAAGGCAGAGTACGAAATCAAGCTTCCGAATGTAGAAGAGTATGACAAAGAAGTGCTTCTTGGCTTTGAAAAGGAAGTCCTGGGCATATATATCAGCGGACATCCGCTGGAAGAATATATGGAGCGTTTAAAGAAGAATACCAATGCCGTTACCACAGACTTTGTACTGGATGAAGAGACCGGAACCCTTAAGGTATCGGATGGCGCAAAGGTACGTATCGGTGGAATGATTACCGATAAAGTCATCAAGTATACCAAGAGTAATAAGGCGATGGCATTTATTACGTTAGAAGATCTGGTGGGAACAGTGGAAATCATCATTTTCCCGAAGGATTATGAGCGTTATGCAAAATATCTTGAAAATGATGCCAAAGTATTTGTGGAAGGCCGTGTAACTGCAGAAGAAGACCGTAACGGCAAGCTTATTTGTGAGAAAATCATTTCCTTTGATGAAGTGAAACGGGAGCTGTGGCTGCAGTTCCCAAGTAAGAGCGATTTCGAAGAAAAAGAAGGTGCTCTTTATGGGAAAATGATGGATGCCGATGGCTCAGAGCATGTCGTTATTTATCTTGCAGCAGAAAAACAGATGAAGCGTCTGCCGGAAAACAGAAATGTTGCAATTACAAAAGAGCTTTTAGAAGATCTTGGGAATTTCTTAGGTAAAGATAATGTAAAAGTTGTAGAAAAGTCGTTGTAGCCATTGCAAAACCACAGTTTAAGGATTAGAATAAAAATGATTGGATAAAGAACAAAGAGAAGTGTTTACATATAGGAGGTAACAGGGAATGTCAAAAGAAATTCAGACAATTGGTGTTTTAACCAGTGGCGGGGATGCTCCGGGCATGAACGCTGCTATCCGTGCAGTAGTAAGGGAAGCTATTGCAAAGGGAAAGAAAGTAAAAGGAATTAAGAGAGGTTATGCAGGTCTTTTGCAGGAAGAGATTATTGATATGGAAGCAAAAGATGTAGCAGACATTATCCAGAGAGGTGGAACAATTTTACAGACTGCACGTTGTCAGGAATTCGTAACACCGGAAGGACAGCAGAAGGGTGCTGAAATCTGCAGAAAACATGGCATTGATGGAATTATCGTAATCGGTGGAGACGGTTCCTTTAAGGGCGCACAGAAGCTGGCAGCACTTGGAATCAACACCATCGGATTACCGGGAACCATTGACCTTGATATTTCCTGTACCGATTATACCATCGGTTTTGATACCGCAGTAAATACTGCCATGGAAGCCATTGATAAGGTACGTGATACCTCAACCTCCCATGAGCGCTGCTCCATCATTGAAGTAATGGGCAGAGGCGCAGGCTACATTGCACTGTGGTGTGGTATTGCCAATGGAGCAGAGGATATCCTGCTTCCGGAGAAATATGATTATGACGAGCAGAAGCTTGTAAATAATATTATAGAGAACAGAAAACGTGGAAAGCAGCATCATATTATTGTAAATGCAGAAGGTATCGGTCATTCCGCAAGCATGGCAAAGAGAATTGAAGCAGCAACCGGAGTTGAAACTAGAGCGACCATCTTAGGACATATGCAGCGTGGTGGAAGCCCGACCTGTAAAGACCGTGTTTATGCATCTACCATGGGATGCATTGCCGTAGATTTGCTGTGCGAAGGCAAATCCAACCGTCTTGTAGCATATAAAAATGGTGAATTCGTAGATTATGATATTGACGAGGCACTGGCAATGACCAAATCCATTCCGGAATATCAGTATGAAATTTGTAGAAATCTTTCCAGATAGGATGTTATTATGATTACCAGTACAGCAAATCCGCAGGTAAAAAATTTAATTCAGTTAGTAAAAAAAGCCAAAGTTCGTAATGAACAGAGGCTTTTTGTTGTGGAAGGAATCCGTATGTTCCGGGAAATCCCGGAAGGCTGGCTTGATAGAATTTATGTTTCCGAGCATTTCATGGAAGAGGAATCCCATGTAAAAGTTCTGCAGGGAAAAAATTATGAAGTACTTGTCAATCATGTGTTTGAAAGTGTGTCCGATACCAAGACACCGCAGGGAATCCTTTGTCTTGTGAAAATGCCGGATTATACCTTAGAAGAAGTAATACCAAAGGAAAATGCCCATCTTCTGATTCTTGAAAGTATTCAGGATCCGGGCAATTTAGGCACGATGTTCCGAACCGGAGAGGGAGCGGGAATCAGCGGAATTATCATGAACCGCACCACTGTAGATGTTTTTAATCCAAAGACCATCCGCTCCACTATGGGCAGTATCTTTCGCGTACCATTTTTCGTGACGGAAAACCTGCAGGATATATTGATGCAGTTAAAGTCCCGGAAAATAAAGCTTTACAGTGCCCATCTGCAGGGCAGTGTTTCTTATGAGGAGCCGGATTATAAAGAACCCACAGGCTTTTTAATTGGAAATGAAGGAAATGGATTATCGGATGAGATTGCCAGAATGGCAGATACCTATATCCACATTCCAATGGCAGGAAAAGTAGAATCACTGAATGCAGCAATTGCGGCAACACTGCTGATGTATGAGGCAGCACGCCAGAGGAGGTAAGGGATGTTCCGGTTATGGGCAAAAGAATTTAAAGACAATCATATGTTAAAGGATACCACCATCTGTGATGACTCCGGGGATACCAGAACCCATAAGGTGTTCCGGGCATTAGATGAGGTGTGCTATACCTTTGATTTGGGAAAACCAATCTGGTTAGACCGCAATGTGGATGAATTTAAGCGGCATGCAAAGACCAGGTTTTATCAGGATAATTTTGTGGAAGAAATTGAATTTGATTTTTTGGAAATTCATGTGATTGAAGAGGATTAAGTAACTGTGTCAGGAGGAAAGAAAATGGAAGGGCAGATGCGCCGGGATACCATCATTAAGATGCTGGGGGAGAAGGGAAAACCTTTGTCCGGAACAGAATTGGCAAAAGAATTAGGAGTCAGCCGTCAGGTGATTGTACAGGATATTGCATTGCTTCGTGCAGTAAATAAGAATATTTTAAGCACCAACAAAGGCTATGTGCTTTATGACCCTTCGGAAGAGACACAGAAAGCAAGAAGAACCATTGCAGTAAGCCACAGTGATGAACAGACACAGGATGAGCTTTATACCATCGTGGATTTCGGTGGGAAAGTCTTAGACGTCGTAATCGAGCATGATATTTACGGACAGATAACGGTGGATCTGATTTTAAAAAGCCGTCAGGATGTGGACGAATTTATTGCAAAGGTTGCAAAGAGCAAGGCAAAGCCGCTTAAGACACTGACTGGAAATAAACACTTTCATACCGTAGAAGCAGATTCAGAACAATTACTTGACATCATAGAAGAAAAATTACGGGAAAAAGGCTACGCAAGATAACAGCTTGACTTTTTTTCTCGATATGGTAAACTACTCCTTGACTGACAAGACAACTGACAAGACAGCTGAAGTCAAGGAGGAAGAAAAATGGAAAAGATAAAAGCGTTCTTAAAACGCAAAAATATTATTATCTCAGCAAAAAGATATGGCATTGATGCCTTAGGTGCAATGGCACAAGGTCTTTTTGCTTCTCTTTTAATTGGAACAATTATCAGTACAATTGGTGAGCAGGCTGGCATCCAGCTTCTGGTGGACATCGGTGGATATGCCAAAGCAGCAACCGGTCCGGCAATGGCAATCTCCATTGGTTTTGCTTTGCAGTGTCCACCACTGGTGCTTTTTTCACTGGCAGCCGTCGGTGTGGCCGCAAATACCCTGGGTGGAGCAGGCGGACCGCTGGCAGTATTGATTGTCACCATCTTTGCAGCCGAATTCGGTAAAGCAGTATCCAAAGAAACTAAAATTGATATTATCGTCACTCCGTTTGTAACCATTTTCATCGGAGCAGGCTTATCAATCTGGTGGGCACCGGCAATCGGAGCCGCAGCCAGTGCAGTAGGAAATGCCATTATGTGGGCAACCGAATTGCAGCCGTTCTTTATGGGAATTTTAGTCTCTGTAATTGTAGGTATCGCACTGACGCTGCCAATCAGCAGTGCTGCAATCTGTGCAGCTTTGGGACTGACCGGACTGGCAGGAGGAGCTGCAGTAGCAGGATGCTGTGCCAACATGGTAGGTTTTGCAGTACTGAGCTTCCGGGAAAATAAATGGGGTGGACTTTTCGCACAGGGAATCGGAACTTCCATGTTACAGATGGGAAATATCGTGCGGAATCCAAGAATCTGGCTTCCGGCAATTTTAAGCTCCGCCATAACAGGTCCAATAGCAACCTGCGTCTTCCATCTTCAAATGAACGGTGCAGCCGTAGCATCCGGAATGGGAACCTGTGGACTGGTTGGTCAGATTGGTATTTATACCGGCTGGATTAATGATATTGCATCCGACACCAAGGCAGCCATTACACCAATGGACTGGATTGGAATGCTGTTAGTATGCTTTATCTTACCGGGTGTTTTAACCTGGGCATTCGGTCTGTTCTTCCGTAAGATTGGCTGGATCAAAGAAAATGATTTGAAGCTCGATTTATAAGAAAGATTTAAGAAAATATAGATAAAAGTTATACCATAAGAAAATAAAAACAATACCTCTTGTGCATAATTATTAAAAATTGATAAAAATTTAACTAATAACAAACATATTATACAAAGATGTGCTATACTAAAATTAGATTGTTATTGCATATATTATAACTTACGAGGAAAATTCCGGAAATATAAAAAGGTTATTTTCCGCAGTAGATGCATGGAGGAGTAGAAAATGGAATCACCAATTGAAGTGACAGAAGGTGTAGATGGTTGGAATACCATAATCTTTCTTTATAATTCTGCATTAAAAGAAGTTGGAACCAAGCTTGAAATATTAAATGATGAATTTCAGCATGTACATCAGTACAATCCGATAGAATATATAAAGCGGCGGATTAAGACGCCGGAGAGTATCGTAAAGAAGCTGAAACGATATGGTTACGAGAGTACCATTGATAATATGGTCAATTATGTAAATGACATTGCAGGAATCCGTATTGTATGTTCCTTTACCTCTGATATTTATCGTATGGCAGAGATGATTGGAAAACAGAATGACCTTACCGTGGTATCGGTAAAGGATTATATCAGGCATCCGAAGGAAAGCGGCTATAAGAGTTATCATATGTTGGTTACGGTGCCGATTTTTTTATCAGACCGTGTAGTGGATACAAAGGTTGAGATTCAGATACGGACCATTGCAATGGATTTCTGGGCGAGTCTTGAACATAAGATATATTACAAATTCGAAGGAAATGCACCGGAATATATCAGTAAAGATTTGCGGGAGTGTGCAGAAATTGTTTCTATGCTGGATGCAAAGATGTTATCCCTGAACGAAGCAATTCTAGAGGCCAAGGCAGCACAGGAAGCAGAGCTATTGCGGGAAGAAAAAAATAGAGCGGATAAAGAAAAATAAAAGAAGCTGCCAAAACCGGCAGCTTCTTTTTTGCAAGTGGCTTAAAAATGATTTAATCGTCTTCTCCATTCATCCAGCTATCGAATTTTTCTAATACTTTATCATAGGTCTGCTGGGAAATATCAGGAAGCTTTCCACCCCAGGCTTTGGTAGCCTGATCGAAGCCCTTTTTAAAAGCATCTGCTAATTCCTGGGCCTTGGACTTGTCATTACCGGATAATGCTTTTGCAAAATCTAAAATACGGTCAGAGGTCTGGTTTACACCCCAGTATCCGTCTTCTGCAATATCAGCCTGTGCCTGTGCCTTTACATCAGCAGAAACAGTGAAGTTACCGCCTGCAAGGAAAGACCACATATCATCGGCTTTGCCAATGGCTGCGCCCTGTTTGCTCATCATCTGTTCTACAATTCCGCGAAGCTGTGAAATACGGCTGTCAGAATCAGCTTTCATCTTTGCAATGAGAGCAGAGTTCTGTGTCTTTTGGGAAGAACTGCTCTTGTCACTGGAGCCTTTTTCATAGATAACACCGGTAGAGGTGTCATTCTTCGAAGATTCGGTCTTCTTAGAAGAAACTTTGGAATCTGTGGCAACAGTGGATGCAGCAGATACATAATTGTTAATAGAATTAATTGCCATAATCTTAACCCTCCTTGGTCAAATGCTTACTAAGTATCCATTCTTAGTCTTATTCATATATTTTATCGGTAAGAATGGGACAAAATATAAGAGGAAGAATTGACCTTTTTTAGAAAAAATGATAACATAAATTTGTATCATGTATACAAAATACAGGAGAAAAACAATGGACGAACTTGCAGTAAAAGCACTGGCAAAAATAAATCTTGGATTGGACGTATTACGTCGGAGAGAAGATGGGTATCATGAAGTAAAGATGGTTATGCAGACCATTCATTTATATGACCAGCTTCATCTTAAGAAAATAGAGTCTGGCATACATTTAGAGACAAATCTTGGATTTCTTCCGGTAGATGAAAGTAATCTGGCTTACCGGGCAGCGAGACTTATGAAAGAAAAATATCAGATTGAAGAAGGCATTGATATCCGGCTGAATAAGCGGATTCCTGTTGCTGCCGGGATGGCAGGTGGAAGCACGGATGCCGCAGGTGTGCTTTATGGAATCAATGAATTATTCAATCTTGGAATAAAGCGGAAAGAACTGATGGAGCTGGGCGTTCAGATTGGGGCTGACGTACCGTATTGCATCATGCGTGGTACAGCTTTGGCAGAAGGCATTGGAGAAAAATTAACTTCACTGCCACCGATGGTGAAGTGTCCGGTAGTGATTGCCAAACCGCAGGTCAGTGTATCTACTAAATATGTCTATGAGAATCTGAAGCTGGATGAGCATACACAGCATCCTGACATTGATGCCTTGATACAGAATATCCGCACAAAGGATTTGCCGGCAATTGCATGTAGTATGGGAAATCTTTTAGAAACGGTTACTGCAAAGAAGTATCCGGAGATAGAGAAGATAAAAGAACTGATGCGGGAAAATGGTGCATTGAATGCCATGATGAGTGGAAGTGGTCCGACAGTATTTGGACTTTTTGATGAACTGGAAACGGCAAAAATGGCAGCAGCGATTGTACGCCAGAGCGGGCTCGCAAGGCAGGTCTTTGTAACAGAGATTTATAATAATAGAAGATAACAACATGCTCTTTATAAAAAGGGTTGGAGGGTTAATATATGACAGATAATCTGGAATTAAATATGAATGCATATCTTCCTTTGCGAGATGTTGTATTTAATACACTTCGTGAGGCAATATTAAAAGGAGAATTAAAACCGGGTGAAAGACTGATGGAGCTGCAGCTGGCATCTAAGCTTGGAGTCAGCCGGACTCCGATTCGTGAGGCCATCCGGATGTTAGAGCAGGAGGGGCTTGCTGTAACCATACCGAGAAGAGGAGCCGAGGTTGCCCGTATGACAGAAAAGGACATGGAAGATGTGTTACAGATCCGGGCAGCATTAGATGAACTGGCAGTGCAGCTTGCAACAGAACAGATTACAGATGAACAGTTTGGTGCATTAGAACAGGCAAGACAGAATTTTGAAAATTCTTTAAAAAGTGATGATGTAAAAGAAATTGCACAGGCAGATGTAGCATTTCATGATGCTATTTATAATGCTACCGGAAATGCAAAACTGGTATCCATGCTGAACAATCTGCGGGAGCAGATGTATCGTTACCGTGTAGAATATTTAAAGGACGAGACGATTTATCCGAGATTATTAAAGGAACATAAGGATATCGCAGAGAGTCTTCGCAGGAAGGACAAGTCCCGTGCTTCAGAAACCATGCGGGAGCATGTGAAGAATCAGGCAGAAGCAGTCAAAGATATGATTCGTCAGCAGGAACAAGACCAATAGCATAAAGAAACAGGAATAAAAAAACAAAATACGGAAACACTAAGGACAGACCATACAGGGTCTGTCCTTTTTGCATATGCACAGGTGACTGGAAAATCGCATGCTTATATGCAGAGCTGGCGGACATCCGATACTATAAAAATTATGCCAAGGAGTTGATTTATGCAGCAGAAAGAAGAAAAAATCGCAGGGCACACTGCAAAGCATATCGCAGGACATACCGCAGAACATACAACAGAACGTAATGCAGAATACAATGATGAAATTACAACCAGTTTGCAGGAAAATGCTGCACGTTTTCAGAAGATATTTTCCGGGTGTGCGGATATTAAAATGCGAACCATGAAGATTGGACAGAAGCAGCAGATTGCGTGTATGGCAGCATACATAGAGGTAACCGGTGGTGGAGCAATTTTTGAGAAATCTCTCGTTGGCAGGCTTTTAAACGAATTGTGTCATTATAATGAAAAAGAAGTCTATGAGCGGCTGTCGCAGAATGCCCTTGGATTATCGGATGTTACGCCCTTTGATACTTTTTCGGATGCAGCAGCAGGTCTTCTGACCGGAGATACCATTCTATTTATAGATGGCTATGATAAAGCATTAAAGATTCCGGATAAGGGATACCCGTCTATGGGAATTTCTGAAGTAAATTCAGAAAAGGTAATCCGGGGCTCTAATGAAGGATTTACCGAGTCCGTAAAAGCAAATACGGCATTAGTACGTAAAAGGATTCGTTCTCCGAAAGTAAAGGTAAAAGAGAAAAAGGTAGGGCTGCGCAGTAAGACCAATGTGGATTTGATGTATATGGAGGATTTGATTTATCCCGGAGTTTTAGAGGAGGTAGAAAAGCGGCTTGACGGATTTGAAATTGACGGAGTCTTAGACAGTGGAATCATTGAACAGCTTACAGAAGAAAAATGGTATTCTCCATTTCCGCAGTTTCAGACCACACAGCGGCCGGACCGGGCAGCTATGGCAATTTTAGAGGGAAGGGTAGTACTGATTGCGGATAATTCACCAATTGCACTGATACTGCCGACGGATTATAACTCCTTCATACAGACCAGTGATGACTATTACAACCGCTGGGAAATTGCATCATTGGGAAGAATGTTACGTTTTCTGGCTTCTTTTTTTGCCATGACATTACCGGGACTGTATCTTGCAGTCTGTAATTTTCATACACAGATACTGCCGACGAAATTGCTGTTATCCTTTGCAGCAGCAAGACAAGGAGTGCCGTTTCCCGGGGTGGTAGAGGTACTTTTGATGGAGTTATCCTTTGAACTGTTGCGGGAAGCAGGCGTGCGCCTTCCGGGAGCTATGGGGAATACCATAGGAATTGTCGGTGGGCTGATTATCGGACAGGCGGCGGTGGAAGCAAATCTGGTCAGTCCTATCGTGGTAATTGTGGTGGCATTTACAGCACTTTGTTCCTTTGCGGTACCCAATGAAGAATTTGCAACAGCATTTCGCATCTTGAAATTTTTCTTTATTGCCATGTGTGCGTGGCTGGGCTTTTTCGGCTTTTTGATGGCTTTGCTTGCGGTACTCATTCATCTGTCACATCTTAAGAGTTTTGGCATTCCATATCTGATGCCCTTTGTAGGGGCAGATGTAACGGATTATCGGGATGAGCGGGACAGTCTGCTGCGTCTGCCATTATATCAACTGCGGCACAGACCGGTTTTTGCGAGACGCCACAATCGTCTGCGGCTTAGGAGGAAAAAGTAATTATGTTTTCAGAAAATCAGAAAATATCAGAGAGGCAGATGGCAAGGCTCCTGATTTTTGATATGTGCGGAATCAGTACGTTGCTGCTTCCCGGACTGTTAGGAAAAATGCTTGGGACAGACGGCGTATTTGCCATATTGCTGGGAGCAGTGCCGGTGTATCTATTTACCTTTCTTCCAGAGCTGCTACAGGAAAAGCGGAAAAACAGTAATACCAGAAATGGCAGTAATACCAGCAATATCAGTAACATCGGGAAAAGTTATCCGGAGATTTTAAAGAAACAAGGCAATGGTTTTATTCGCATTTTTGTACTGGTAGTCTATACAGTCGAGGGAATTCTGCTGGCGGGCTATGGCTTATTTCTTTTAAGTGACCTGATGGTGAGTGAGTTGTTAAAGGACAGTTCATTTGTGCTGGCAGCAGTTTTACTAATGCTTTTATGTGGCTATGGAATCTGGCAGGGCATCGAAGGGCGTGCCCGGGTGTATGAAATCCTGTTCTGGTTTGTATTTCTTCCACTTATTTTAATGCTACTTCTGGCAACAAAGGATGTCAATACGATTTACTGGACTCCGGTAATGGTACATCCCTGGGGAAACTTTGTGAAAGGGACAGCGGCAGTCGTGCTCCTGTATGGCACAATGGCATTTGTTTTGTTTTTACAGCCCTATCTTGCAGAAAATGTCCGTGTAGGACGGACATGCCGGAAAAGCCTTTGTGTTACAGTGATTTTTAATGCTGCAATCTATCTGATTACGCTTGGCATCTTTGGCAGTGGCATGCTGCCGAAAATGAAATATCCGGCAATTACATTAATGAGCATGATAAAACTGCCAGGCGGTTTCTTCGAACGGCAGGATGCCTTTATGGTAGCAATCTGGTTCTTTACAATTTATGCATTTATCAATACCGGAATGTTTTATGCCTCGGATTTGCTGAAAGCTGTATGGCAAAAGGAAAGGCACCAAAAAGCGGATGGGAAAAATGAAGCGATTCATGGAAAAGCCGATGCAAAAAGTATAGAAAAATTGATAATACCAATTGTAATGGTTCTTACATTTGCAGTCACATTGCTTTTTTACCGGCTACCGAAGTGGAAAATAATGTTTATATGGATTCAGGCAATTGCATTTCTTCCGTTGACGGTAATTCTTCCGCTGTGCATTGGAGAGATAAGTAAATGCCGGGAAAAGGGATAGTGAAAAAGGATAGCGGAAAAAATGGTGGAAAGGAGCAGCAGTATGAAAAATAGAATCGTGACAATTGTTTCCATGATATTTTTGGCAGTCTTATGCCTTGGCGGCTGTGGAAATACAGAGTTGGAAGAACGGAATTTTCCATTGGCAGCAGCGGTGACTTTGACAAAGGAGAACTATCAGATGGCATTTGGTTTTGAGCAACTTAAGGATGTGGCAGATGAGAAAAGCGAAAAAGAGAATACATCGGTACTTCTGGCGGAAGGAAAAGACTGCATGGAGCTGTTTTTACATGCAGATGGGGAAAATCCTGGAGAGATGGATTATAACCATTTAAAGGCATTGATTCTAAACCGGTCGCTTTTAGAGGATGAAAAGCGGCTGGGGGCATTTCTTGGGTATCTGGAAGAGGAAAATCTTTTTTCAAGGAATACGCTGCTTTTTGTTACGGAGGATGAACCGGATCAGGTGATGGAGATGGATACAGTTTTAAAAGAGCCGGTAGGAACTTATCTGAATGAAAGAATTGCCTCGGATGAACGTTTTAAGGACAGTGAGGCAGTTACCCTGGGCAGCCTGTTCCGGATATGGGAAAATGAGAACGAAAATCTGTGGATTCCCTATATTAACTGTGCAGAAGATAAAATGATACTGGAAAAATATTATCTGATGCAGGGCAGGATGGCAGCAGGCAAAGTGGACCGGGAAACGGGAGAACTGGCTTTGCTCTCAGAGCAGAAGATGAAAAGCTACAGCATTTCACTTGAAGATGCAGAAAGTGTAACACTTAGTAATTTATGCTGCAGCTATGCTTTTACGGAGCAGAATGGCCAGGTGACGGAAACCGTTACAATAAAGGCGGATGGAAAGTATCAGGGCAACAGGGAACTGCTGCAGAAAACAAAGCACAGGGATGAAAAATTGGAAGATCTTCATACAGACAGTCAGGATGAAAATGCTCTGATGGAAGTGGAAGCAGAAATAGAGCAGACTTTGGAAGAAAAGATGGATGCCATGACAGAAAAATTGCAACAGAATCAGAATGCAGATGGAACAAACAGTTATTATAAATTAGGGGCATATGCAAGGGATATTTATTTGCAGTTTCAGAAGGATTGGAGCGGTTACCGGAAAAACCTGACAGTGGAATATCATTGGGATGTCACGCTGGTGACATCTCCGTAGGATGCTGGACACCCGGTTACACTGGTAACATTGGCAACATCTTTGTAAGATGTCTGGTTCTGGTGATGCTGACGGCAGCCTATTATTTCTTAAGTTAATTTATTAATTTGACTTAGATTGGGCAAAAACAGAAAGATTACATTACTTTTTGCCCAAAATGAGTTGCAGAAGGAAGCATAGTCTTTGTTATTTGCTTCTGATTGGGTAAAAAGACTTCATTTTTCTAGAATCTTACCCAAACCGAGAGAACTTCGGAGATAACAGCAGAGGAGATTGGGCAAAAAAGAGTCATTTTTCTTAAATTATACCCAAATCAACTTCACCAGCGACTTTTGAGAGAAAAGTCGCAAACTCAACCGTGTCCCCAAAAAGAAAAGTTACAAGCTCAGCCGCATCCCACCAAGAAAAATTTACAACCCCACCCCATTTCTACATAAAATTTTCTCCCCCAAAAAGTTATCAAAATGTATAGAAAAAATTTTTTCGGTTATATTCCAGATAGAAAGTCAGAATAGTATGGCGAAAGAAAGTGTAGCAAGGAAAAGAAGAAATAAGAAATCAGAAACATGAAAAGGAGTTTTACCATGAAAGAATATAACCGAAAAAAATTGTATTTAAAAAGGGCGTTGTTCTATGGCATGCTGTTATTACTGTTGGTATTTACGGCAGGCAGTGCGAAAAAGGCTTATGAGGGGCGAAGAATGCAGGAGGACATTGCAGAAAAGATTCTGCGTTTCCATGTCAGGGCAAACAGTGATGGGGAAGCAGATCAGGCACTGAAGCTTAAGGTGCGGGATGCTGTTGGAAAAGAAATGGGAGAACTTTTGCAGGATGCTAAGACAGCCGAAGAAAGCAGCCGGATTGCAAGAGAACACTTCCCGGAAATTATACATATTGCAAAAGAAGTCATCCGGCAGGAGGGCTATGATTATCCGGTAGAGGTGAAATTATCTTCCGTGGAGTTCCCGGTAAAGACCTATGGCAGTTATACGTTCCCGGCGGGAACTTATCAGGCACTGGAAGTGATTATCGGAGCAGGCATGGGACATAACTGGTGGTGTGTCATGTATCCGAATATGTGCTTTGAAGGAAGTGTCTATGAGGTTGTGGATGGTAAATCAGAAAAGGTATTGAAGGATACCTTGAGTGAGACGGAATATCAGTCTCTGATGGAAGAGAAGAATTATAAGATTTCATGGAAATGGCTGGATTTCTGGGATAAATAGTGCTATACTGACCTGGATTTCTATAGAAGGAGCGGATTAGATGACAAAAGATGTAATTGTATCAATCAGCGGATTACAGATGCCGGCAGAAGGAGAAGCAGAGCCGGTTGAAGTGATTACAGTAGGGGATTATTACCAGAAAAACGGAAAACATTATGTGCTGTATGAAGAAGTAAATGAAGGTTTTGAAGGAAGCACAAAGAATATAATCAAGATGCAGGAAAACTGTATTGATATTACAAAAAAAGGAGTTTCCAATGTACACATGGTCTTTGAAAAGAACCGGAAAAATATGTCTTATTATGGAACGCCATTTGGAAATCTTCTGGTTGGAATTGATGCAAAGGATATTAAAGTGGAAGAGACAGAACATTGTATTGATGTGCAGATAGATTATGCATTGGAGGTAAACTATGAGCATCTGGCGGACTGTACCATTAAGATGAAGATTGCATCAAAAGAAAAAGGCGGATTCAGTCTTGCGTAGCTGGATGTAGAACAAAGAATGTGCCTTGGCACATTCCCGCGTCTGCGGCGGCCGCTTGCGACATTTACCTTATACACCGCAGTGCGCATCCTCGCGGAACGTTTTTTACTTTGCAGGAAAGCAATCTCCTGTAAAATAAAATAGAGCTGGGTGAAAACCCAGCTCAAGTTATTTTATTTACCAGCTTTTTCTTTTAACTTTGCCATAAAGCCTTTTTTCTTTTTGGCAGGTGCTTCGATAGGACCACGCATTCCTTTTACTGCAGTGATGTAAAGCCCGCTGACAGTAGCTTTTACTTCCTTCTTAACCGGAACGGAATCAAAAATCTGTCCGTCACAGATTAAAGTCATAACCTTTGGACCAACCTTTGCTTTGACGATTGGAAGTTTGGAACGGCGGAGCATTTTCGGGGTCTGGGCAATGACATTTGCCGGAAGACCGGAATCTTTAAGCCGCATCTTCTTCTTATCGATAATCAGCATGGAAATGGTCTGTGCTGCTGCTGCAATCTGGGCATCCTGTTCTTCTTTCTTTTTCTGAGCTCGTTTGCCCACAAAATAAAGAACAATCAGGGCAATAATCATAATAATCAGTATTGTTAATAATACAATCGCAAATTTTGGCACGATGAAAACCTCCTTAAGTAAAATCCAAATATGATTGTATCATTGATTGGCAGGATTGACAACCTGCAAATGCGAAAAATTCTATGAAATGCTTTTATTTTCGGTGAAAATGTGGTATCTTTAGAAAGTATGACTGACTGGAAAAATCCAGCCTTTGAATGAAAGACAGAAGGGAAATAAACATGAAGAAGAAAATAGTAGCAGTATTGTTATGCCTGACACTGGCATTTTCAGTAACTGGCTGTGGAAAAGACAAGAAAAGTGAATCGGTAGAGAATACAGAGAGCACAGAAGTGGTATCCAGTGCGGCAATTGATTTTGACCCGCTTGATTATGTGGAACTGGGCGATTATATGGGATTGTCAGTAGCTTTGACAGACGATTATTCCGTAAGTGATGATGATGTGAAGACTTTTATTGAGAATAGCGTAATTACCAACTATCCATACTATGCAGATACGGATAAAACAGTGGTAGAGGATGGAGATGCTGTAAATATCGATTATGAAGGATTAAAAGATGGCGTGGCATTCAGCGGTGGAACTGCAACAGATACGGTCTTAGAGATTGGAAGCAATACGTTTATGGACGGCTTCGAAGAAGGACTGATCGGTGCAAAAGTAGGGGATAAAGTAACCTTGAATCTTACATTCCCGGAAAGCTATAAAAATACAGACCTGGCAGGACAGGCGGTTGTGTTTAATGTAACCATCAATAAAATTGTTGAGAAGCAGGATATTACTTATGACAATATGACAGATGAATATGTGGCATATGTCAATGCTAAGGCCAGCCTTGGCTATGATACGGTAGATGAGATGAAGGCAGATGCACGCAATTATCTGGAATCTTCTAAGGAATCCTCCAAGAAATCTGCAATCCGTTCTGCAGTAATGGACAAGTTAGGAGAGGTATGTACCGTAAAGGAACTTCCGGATGGACTTCTGGATGCCCGTATGGAAGAGGTAATGGCACAGTATGAATCCTATTACTGCAGCGATGGAAGCAGCCTTAAGGATTATGTGGAAAATACAGCAAATCAGGATTATGATGAATTTGTAAGCAATGTAACTGACGAAGTGACATCAGATCTTAAGACACAGATGATTTTAGAGGCAATTGCAGAAAAGGAAGGCATTGAGTTTGACCAGGATGGCTTTGACAGCTACGTTGGAAATCTTATGAGCAATTACAGCTACAGCGATGAATCCACATTATACAAATCATATGGATTGAGCGCAGACAGCGGAAAAGAATATTTAAAGAAAGTATATGTATGCAATCTGGCACTTCAGAAAGTAGTTGACAGTGCAACTGTTGAAGATGAGGCAGGAACAGAAAATGTTACAGATACTGAATTAAATACAGAAAACTAAAAAGGATTAGAAAATTTTTTATCTAAGGGGGATAGAAAAATGGAACTTGTTGACATCAGAGATTTATTTCACCATCAGGAAGATTATGTAGGTAAGAAGATTACCGTCGGAGGCTGGGTAAGAAGTAACCGTAATTCTAAAAACTTCGGATTTATCGTAGTAAATGACGGAACTTTCTTTGAACCACTGCAGGTAGTATATGCAGACGGACTGGAGAATTTTCAGGAGCTTACCAAAATTAATGTTGGTGCAGCTATTGTTGTTACCGGAGTGCTGGAAGCTACACCGGAAGCAAAACAGCCATTTGAAATTCAGGCAGAGGAAATCGTAATTGAAGGCGCATCTGCACCGGATTATCCGTTACAGAAGAAACGTCACAGCTTCGAATATTTAAGAACTATTTCACATTTAAGACCACGTACCAATACCTTTGAGGCAGTATTCCGTGTACGTTCCCTGATTGCATATGCAATTCATAAGTTCTTCCAGGAGAGGGACTTTGTCTATGTACACACTCCGCTGATTACCGGAAGTGACTGTGAGGGTGCGGGAGAAATGTTCCAGGTTACTACCATGGACTTAAATAACATTCCACACAAGGAAGACGGAAGCATTGATTATACACAGGATTTCTTTGGAAAACCAACCAATCTTACCGTAAGTGGACAGTTAAACGGAGAGACCTTTGCACTGGCGTTCAAAAATATTTATACCTTTGGACCAACCTTCAGGGCAGAGAATTCCAATACTACAAGACATGCTGCAGAGTTCTGGATGATTGAGCCGGAAATTGCATTTGCAGATCTGGAAGATGACATGGTACTGGCAGAGAGTATGCTGAAATATATTATTTCCTATGTTATGGAACATGCACCGGAAGAAATGCAGTTCTTTAATTCCTTCGTAGACAAGGGACTGATTGAACGGCTGAATAATGTATTACATTCCGATTTCGCAAGAGTGACTTATACAGAAGCCATTGAACTTCTGGAGAAGAATAATGATAAATTTGATTATAAGGTATCCTGGGGCTGTGACCTTCAGACCGAGCATGAGCGTTTCTTAACCGAGCAGGTTTTCAAGAGACCGGTATTTGTAACAGATTATCCAAAGGAAATCAAAGCCTTCTATATGAAACTCAATGAGGATGGCAAGACAGTTGCAGCAGTTGACTGTCTGGTGCCAGGAATCGGAGAAATTATCGGAGGAAGCCAGAGAGAGGATGACTACGATAAATTATTAGAAAGAATCCATGAACTTGGATTAAAAGAGGAAGATTACAGCTTCTATCTTGATTTACGTAAATATGGTTCTGCAAGACATGCAGGCTTCGGACTTGGATTTGAAAGATGCGTCATGTATCTTACCGGTATGGCAAACATCCGTGATGTCATTCCGTTCCCAAGAACCGTTAATACCTGTGAATTGTAAGAGCAGCAGGTTATAAAAGAAGTATATAGAAGAAGGGCGTATGAAAAAACTTTCGTTTTTTCATACGCCCTTCTTTTGAATCATGGATTGATTTTATATAAGATAAATAAAGGGAGGTATTTTGCTTAACCCATAATTACTTCAACAGTAACTTCTTTCTTAGACGGATCAAATGGAATCATATTGCCATCAGCAATAACACCATCCACAGTAAGAACCTTGACACCTTTCTGTACGCCATTTGGATTCTTTACCTGAATGTGATAAGTTACACCACGGAAATCACGTTTTGCGGTAAAACCGGATAAAGTAGATGGAATACATGGGTCAATTACAAGACCATCATAATCCGGACGGATACCTAAGATATACTGGGATACATCAAGGAAAGTCCATGCAGCAGTACCGGTAAGCCAGCTGTTCTTTGCTTCACCGAAGTTTGGCGCATCTTTTCCGGCAATCATCTGAGAGTACACATATGGCTCAGTGCGGTGGATTTCGCTGATATCTTCGATATAAGCAGGACAGGTTCTGGTGTATACCTGCCATGCACGGTCGCCACGTCCAACGACTGTTTCTGCAATGGAAATCCATGGATTGTTGTGACAGAAGATACCTGCATTTTCTTTGTATCCAGGTGGATAGGAAGAAATTTCACCGAGCTCTACATGGTATTTGTGATAAGGTGGCTGCAGCAGTACAATACCGTATTTGGTATCTAAGTATTTTTCAACAGACTGCATTGCCTGAAGACAATTGCCTTCTTTCAGTCCGATTTCTGCCATAACACAGAATCCCTGCGGCTCGATAAAGATTTTACCATCGTCACATTCTTTGGAACCGATTTTCTGTTTGTAGTGGTCGTAAGCTCTTAAGAACCATTCGCCATCCCAGCCGGCATCGAGAACGGTTTTTTCCATGGAAGCAATTGCTTCTTCCGCTTCTTTGGCTTCTTCTTCCAGACCTCTGTGTTTGCAGATTTCTACATAATCTTTACCATATTTTACAAACATGCCTGCGATAAATACAGACTCTGCATTTGGTCCCTCAGATGGTCCGAAGGTCTGGAAAGATTCACCCGGCTCTTCTGAGAAGCAGTTTAAGTTCAGACAGTCATTCCAGTCAGCACGTCCAATCAGAGGAAGTCCATGTGGTCCTAAGTGTGTTCTGGTATAGTTGAAGGAACGTCTTAAATGTTCCATAAAATCGGTTGCTTTGCTTTCGTCATTATCATAAGGAGTGATTTCATCTAAAATGGAGTAATCTCCGGTCTCCTTGATATAAGCAGCAGTACCGGCAATGAGCCATAACGGGTCATCATTGAATCCGCTTCCGATATCAGCATTTCCTTTTTTGGTAAGTGGCTGATACTGATGGTAAGCACTTCCATCCTCAAACTGGGTAGATGCGATATCTAAAATACGCTGTCTTGCACGGTCCGGAATCAGATGAACAAATCCTAAAAGATCCTGACAGGAATCACGGAAGCCCATGCCTCGTCCAATTCCGGATTCGAAATAGGAAGCGGAACGTGACATATTAAAGGTAACCATACACTGATATTGATGCCAGATGTTTACCATACGGTCTAACTTCTCTTCGGAAGAAGATACGGTAAAGTGGTTTAAAAGGTTATTCCAGTATTCTTTTAATTCTGCTAAAGCAGCGTCAGCTTTTTCTGTGGTATCAAAACGTTTTAATAATTCTTCTGCCGGTTTTCTGTTGATGCATCCGTTTTCAGCAGGACCATCCCATTTCTCGGCAACCGGATTCTCTACATAACCCAGTACAAAAACAAAGGATTTTGATTCGCCCGGTGCAAGAGAAACCTTGATATGGTGGGAACCAATCGGAGACCAGCCGCTTGCTACAGAGTTCTTAGAGGTTCCGTTTATGACAACTTCCGGCGCGGAATTTTCGCCATAAGCACCAAGGAAAGATTCACGGTCGGTATCGAATCCGGCAAGCTGGGTATTTACAGCATATACCGCATAATGATTACGGCGTTCGCGGTATTCTGTCTTATGATAAAGGGCAGAGCCGTGAATTTCCACTTCACCAGTACTGAAGTTACGCTGGAAGTTTGTCATATCATCCATGGCATTCCACAGACAGAATTCTACATAAGAGAATACGGAAATTTCTTTGTGTTCGCTGCCGTGGTTGGTCAGTGTCAGTTTGTTAATCTCACAGGTATTTCCCATAGGAACAAACATGGTCAGCTCTGCGGATAACTGATTTTTGCTTCCCTCAAAAACAGAGTAGCCTAATCCATGCCGGCACTGATAGGAATCTAATTCAGTCTTGGCTGGCATCCATCCCGGATTCCAGATGGTGTCACCATCTTTGATATAGTAATAATGTCCATTGCTGTCATAAGGAATATTGTTGTAACGATATCTTGTAAGACGAAGGAGCTTGGCATCTTTATAGAAACTGTATCCTCCGCAGGTGTTAGAAACCAGTGAAAAGAAATCTTCACATCCTAAATAGTTGATCCATGGAAGTGGAGTCTTTGGGGAAGTGATGACATATTCTTTCGCTGCATCATCGAAATGTCCAAATTTCATAATTAAATAACCTCCTTAAATACAATAAGTCCGAAAACGATTAAGAGAGGTATTTCTTTAGGTTGAGTATAATATAAGAATCAGGAAAAAGCAACAGAAATATTGAAGAAAGTATGCATTTTAGGAGAAAAGAGCGAAAATGACAGCTTTTTGTCATATGAATCGAAAACACCGAGTGATAACGATTAAGTAAAGAGAAAGAAAAAAATCGACTTAATATAGAAGAAAGAAAACAAGATTAGTAAAAAATGCACAAAACTGACGACTTAAAACTGGATAACTGTTACAAATATACAAAAAATAGTTACATTTCACACTGAATATGTTATGATAAAGCTACGAAAACGATTAAGAAAAGCAACTCAAAACAGTGAGGTGCAAAAGATGGTATCTTTAAAAGACATTGCGAAAGAATGTGGTGTATCAACTGCAACAGTTAGCAAAGCACTGAATGGACAACATGATATTGGAGAAGAAACAAAAGCAAGAGTAAGAGAGACAGCAGAGCGGATGGGGTATTTTCCAAATGCAGCTGCCAGAGCATTAAAGACCAACCGTTCCTACAATGTAGGAGTCCTGTTTCAGGAAGAAGCAGGAAGTGGTCTGACACATGAATATTTTTCAGGTGTGCTAAATGGAATTAAGGTGCAGGTTGAGAAGATGGGATATGATGTAACATTTATCAACAACAGTTACGGAGTAAAGAAAACCTCATTTTTTGAACATTGCAGATACCGGAACTTTGAAGGAATCGTTATCGTGTGTGCTGATTTTGCCAGCCAGGGAGTGCTTGAATTAATGAACAGTGCATTCCCGGTAGTGACCATTGATTATACACATTACAATTGCACAGCAGTTTGTTCCAATAATGTAAAAGGAATGGAAGAGCTGCTGAAGTATATATATAAGAAGGGTCACCGAAAAATTGCTTACATACATGGACAGAAAAACTCGAATGTAACAAGAGAAAGACTTACAAGCTTTTACCGGACGATGGAAGAACTTCATATTAAGGTAAATGAAGATTACATTCGGGAAGCTGCTTATCTGGAAACAAGGGGAGCGGCGGAGCAGACAGAAATTTTACTTGATATGGATGACCCGCCAACCTGTATTCTTTATCCGGATGACACCTCTTTAATCGGAGGAAAAAACGTGATTATGGAACGTGGGATGCATATTCCAGAAGATGTTTCCATTGCAGGATATGACGGAACAAGAATTTCCCAGTTATCTCATCCGAGAATCACAACGATTCGTCAGGATACAGAAGAAATAGGAAGAGAAGCAGCACGGCGTCTGATTGATGCCATCGAGAAACCGAGAACTACTCTCATAGAGAGAGTCGTTATAGAGGGCACATTGATTACCGGCCAGTCGGTAGGAGAGCTGCCTGAAACAACATCCGAAGAGGATGAAAAATGAGAAGGAGGAGAACTCAATGAAAAAGAAACTTATCAGTACTTTATTATGCGTATCCATGGTAGCAGCTATGGTAGCTGGATGTGGATCAGGGGATGACACAAAGGATGCGAACAATGATGCATCCAACACAGAAGGAACAGCAGATGCAGATACGGACACAGACAGTGGTTCTGATTCTACAGAAGTAGAGAACACCATCACCGGTGATCCAAGTGCAGATGATGCATTCGTAGTATGGGGCTGGAACGATGACATCAAGAACATTTTGGATGGACCGTTTGCAGAGCAGTACCCAGACCTTGCAAAACGTATCGTATTCGTAAATGCAGGTGGATCTGATTATTATCAGACAAAGATTGATGAAATCTTAGATGATCCTGATAATGAATTGTATCCAGACCTGATGGGACTTGAGGTTGACTACGTTTTGAAATATGTAAACAGTGACTGGCTGACCTCAGTTGGTGACTGTGGAATTACAGCAGATGATTATGCAAATCAGTATCAGTACAATCTGGATCTTGGAACTGTATCCGGCGAAGATTCTTCTGATGCAAACAATGTAAAAGCATTATTCTGGCAGGCTACTCCTGGATGTTTCCAGTTAAGAGCAGACCTTTGTGAGAAATATCTTGGAACAACTGATGTAAATGAATTAAGCACAATGTTCTCTACATGGGATGGTGTTCTTGATGCAGCAAGAAAAGTAAATGATGCATCTAATGGAAAATGTAAACTGTTCTCCGGTTATGATGAGTGCTTCCGTGTACTTTCTAACTCAAGAGCAACCGGCTGGTATGGCGATGACGATGTTATTTCTGTTGATGATAACATGACACAGTATATGGAACTTGCTAAGACAATGGTAGACGAAGGATTAACCTATGAAACAGACCAGTGGTCAACAGACTGGTATGCAAACATGGAAGGTGACGGCGAGACATCTAATGCAGCAGTTGCTTACTGTGGATGCCCATGGTTCACATACTGGAGCTTAAAAGATACCTGGAAAGGTAACACAATCCTTGTAAATGCTCCGGAACAGTTCTACTGGGGTGGTACAGGACTTGCAGCAACAGCTAACTGTGCAGACAAAGAAATGGCTGGAACAATTATCAAAGCATTTACCTGTGACACAGACTTCATGGTATCTATCAATGCAAAGAACAGTGATTTCGTAAACAACAAAGAAGCTGTTAAGAAGATTTCTGAAGCAGGCGCAACATGTGACTACTTATATGAAGCAGCTGGTCAGGATATCATGGCATTCTACTTACCAATGGCTGATTCCATCAGTGCTAAGAATGCAACAGCAGAAGATCAGAACATCAACTCTGCTTGGTCTACTCAGGTGAAAGAGTATGCAGCAGGAAACAAGGATAAAGATACTGCAATCGCAGATTTCAAATCCGCAGTACATGACTCCTATTCATACTTAAAAGCTGAATAATCAGTAAAAGAACAATAACTATGCTGCCCTTTCCGGCATGGGAAGGGCAGCATTTATAAACAAAACTATTGGAGAGTTATTTTAAAATATAGGGAAATGGAAGATGGATTGAGAGGAGTTGGCAAAGATGGACAAAAAGAAAAAACGTAAACATATTGAATATGGCAGATATGGATACTTCTTTATCGCCCCATTCTTCATTGCATATTGTCTGTTTCAGTTATGGCCGTTATTTAATACATTTTACTATAGTACATTAAGCTACTATAAGAGAAACGGTAGAGAATTTATTGAATTTTGCGGATTAGACAATTTCAAAAATATTCTCGGACTGACAGCCGGTGAAAAAGGATATGCATTGATTTATTTGAAAAATACACTGACAATGTGGGTATGTAACTTTATTCCACAGATTTTAGTTTCATTGTTACTGGCAGTATGGCTGACTGATAACATTGTAAAATTAAAAGCTCAGGGCGCATACAAAATTATTATTTACTTACCTAGTATTATCACAGCAGCGTCTGTATCTGTTTTATTCAATGCAATGTTTTCCCAGTATGGACCAATTACACAGACTTTACGTGATATGGGAATCATTTCACAGAAATTTAACTTTATGACAAGCGTCGGCGGAACGCGGGGATTAATATCATTTATCCTCTTCTGGATGTGGTATGGAAATACAACCCTGTTGCTGATATCAGGAGTTTTGGGAATTGACCCAAGTCTTTATGAAGCGGCTGATATCGATGGAGCAACCGGATGGAAGAAATTCCGTTATTTAACACTTCCATTATTAAAACCGATTATGTTATACGTATTGATTACTTCCGCAATCGGTGGTTTACAGATGTACGATATCCCGGCATTATTCAATGTCAGTAAGTCAGGACTTATCGGACAGCCGGATGATTCATCCACAACAATGGCAATGTACATCATGAGATTATATCAGAGTGATGTAGGTAAGGCAGCAGCAGTATCTGTATTCCTGTTTATTCTGACCTTGATTATTAGTCTTATCTTCTTCGGAACGATGACGGATCGGAGCGAGAAGAAACATAAGAAAGGAGGGAATCGATAATGGCAAGTTTTGATATGGCAATGAGCGGACAGACATCCCAGCCAAAACAGAAAAGTTATTCGAAAGTATTACATACAAAAAGAGCAATCCGAGGTTTGATTTGTATCCTCTTCTGTCTCCTTAGTTTACTGCCATTCCTTTTAATGGTTATGAATGCGACCAGAACTTCTGGAGATATTCAGGCAGGTGTATCCTTGATTCCTTCCTCCCACCTGATGGAGAACTGGAACATGCTTCTTCAGAAGCAGAATGGTATGAGATTAACATTAGGAAGAGCAATGTTGAACTCCTTATGTATCACAGTACCAGGTACCTTCCTTGCAGTATATTGTTCCTGTATGACAGCTTATGGAATTCATGTATATAACTTCAAAGCAAAGAAGTTTGCATGGGCGTTCATCATGGCAATCATGATGGTGCCGAACCAGATTACAATCATTGGTTTCTACCGTTTTATGTTAAAACTGAATCTGGTAGATACTTATATCCCATTGATTATTCCTTGTATCGCAGCACCGGCAGTTGTATTCTTCATGAAACAGTATATGGAAAGTACCTTATCCATTGAAATGATTGAAGCTGCACGAATTGACGGAGCAAGAGAATTCCGGATTTTCAATACCATTATCATGCCGATTATGAAACCGGCAGTAGCAACACAGGCAATCTTCCAGTTTATTGCACAGTGGAATAACCTCTTTACCCCAACCATCATGTTAACAACTGATGAGAAGAAAACACTTCCATTGTTTGTACAGATGCTGACATCTGATCAGTTCCGTGTAGATTACGGTGTTGTATATGTAGGCCTTACCGTAACGGTACTTCCATTAATTATTGCTTACCTTATCCTTTCAAAGTATATTGTAGCAGGTGTAGCACTTGGTGGTGTAAAGGGCTAAAACAAAGATAATTCTTTTTTCCATTTCCTCATACAAAATATAATTAAGCGCGAAGAGAGGCTGCTACAGCAGCCTCTCTTTGTGTGCATACAATCGCTTGCAATTAGACAAGTTCTGTGATACACTTTCAAACGTTGCAAGTACCCCGTAAAACCAAGGTCTTAGGGGAAGAAGAAACCGAGTGTTCGAGACCTTCCACTCGTAAAACAAAACTAGAGGAGACAAAAGAATATGAGAAACAAAAAAGTATTATTTATTGTGCAGGCTGCGTTAATTGCAGCAATCTATGTGGCACTGACTTATCTTAGCAGTATTGCGAGTTATAGGACAAAATGTGTTGATGAAAACCGCTTTCAAGCCTTGAAAATAAAGGGCT